>JBDSWB010000183.1:0-6284 GCA_039926915.1 Ramlibacter sp. | reverse complement strand
GCGCTGAGGCCGCGCACGGTGTCGATCAGCAGTCCCATGGCGGTGTCGGCAACGCAGTCGTTGAGCACATCGGGCGTGTTGCTCACGGCGATGCTGCGCTGCGCGGCCGCAGCCACATCCACGTTGTCATACCCGACGCCGAAGTGCGCGATGGCTTTCAGGTTGGGCAGGGCATCCATCAACGCGGCGTCGGCGCCGTTCTTGGAACTGACCATGGCCCGGAAGCTGGGGCCGTGCTCCGCCAGGAACGACTTCGGATCGGCTTGGGCCGTCAGGAGTTGGCAATCGAATTGGGCTGTCAGATCGGCTTGCAGCAGCGGCATCACCGGCCCAGACTGGAGTACGAGGTGTTTGCTCATGCCGTGACCCTTGCGCCTGCCAGGGCGGCCAGGTTGTGCGTGAACAGTTCACGGGCGATCGGCCCGAGTTTCGCCAGCACCTTCTCGTCGTCGATGACAGAGAGGAATTCGCCGATCGGCCCGGTGGGCGCAATGCCGGCGAGTTCGACCGCGGCGTGGAGGATGCGGAGCGGCGAATGCGCGTCGCGTGCGTCTTCCAGCGGCAGGAAGAGTTCGCGCACCGTAGCGGCCGTGGCATCGTCGTTCGCGTGCAGCGCTTCCCGTATCCGGTTAGACAGCGCCGGCGCGATGCAGGTCGAGCCCGACGTGAATGCGCGCAAGCCGAAGCTGCGGAAGTGGTCGATCACCGGGCGCTCGCCGATGCCGCTGATGAGGAGGTCCGCGCCCATGCGTTGCACCAGGTCGGCAAGCACCGCATCCTGGCGCGCGTCCTTGCGCACGATGGCGTACTTCACCGCGCAGACCGCGCCTTCCTTCACCAGCGCGGCGACGTCGGCGTTGTCAAGGTAGCCCTCGTCCTTGACATAGGCGATCACCGGCCTTCCATAGCGCTCGGCCAGTTTGCCGATGCCCCGCGCGACGCCGGCGGGGTTGGCGGGAAAGCGCAGCGGCAGCACCATCGCCGTCGGAAAAGCGCGCTCGCGCAGCAGCGAAACCTGCTCGAAGGCCTTGCCGAAATCGGCGCCGACGGAGGGAATCAGCCAGTCGTTCGCGCCGAGCAGCGGCGTCAGCGCGTCCATCACCCGGCCCAGTTCGGCCACGCCAAGGTTGTAGAAGTTGGCGTTGCCGCCGTACATGAAGGTCGTCACCGAACCGGCGCGGAGGTGGGCGAGCAGGCGGCGGTTGCCTTCGAGGTTGATGCTGCCGTCGGCCTGGCGCGGCATCGGGGGGACGGATATGACCGAGGCGCGCAGGTCGGCGCAGGTAACGGGAGAGGTTTTCACGGGAGTCCTGGGGAAAAACGGAGGTAAACAAGCCGGCGCCTATTTGTTTGACAACTTTACCAATTGCACGCTAAGTTGTAAAGTCCTCGGTCCAAGGACTGCTGACTGGTGGTGAGATACAGTGACGCCAACCATTGCGCACATGAAGCGCTTCGCACACCAACTCGCTATCGCCATCGCGCTTGCCTGGCTGCCCGCTTGTGTCCTCGCCCAACCGTTTCCGGCGGGACCCATCAGCATGGTCGTTCCGCTCGCGCCGGGCGATGCGGCGGACATCACTGCCCGCGCCATGGGCGAAGAGATTTCGAAGCAACTGAACACGCCGGTGTTGATCGTCAACCGCCCTGGCGCCGGCGGCGCGCTCGCGGCCAACAGCGTCGTGCAAGCTAAGAAAGACGGCCAAACGCTGCTGTTTGCGCAGAACAGCGCGCTCACTTTCCGCGTCGTGCTCGATCCCCAGTCGGCGTCGTACGATCCGCTGCGCGACCTGGTGCCGCTGGGGCTGACGACGCGCACGCCCAGCGTCTTGGTGGTGAAAAGCGATGCGCCTTACAAGAGCTTCGCGGAACTGGTGGACTATGCAAAGAAGAATCCCGGCAAGGTGAACATTGGCCACCCCGGCGTGGGCTCGGTCGGCGATTTCTGCATTCGACTGATCAACACCCTGACCGGGGCGGGCCTGGTGGGCATTCCGCACAACGGCGCGGCCCCGGTTGTCGCCGCCTTGCGCGGCGGTCACATTGAAGGCGCCCTGCTGGCCTTGGGCGCCCTGAGTACGCAGATGAAGGCGGGAGCGTTCCGCGGCATCGTCACTTCGAGCCGCGCCCCGGACTTTGCCGAGATCCCGACGTTGGGGGAGCTGGGCTACCGGGAGGACCTCTTCGGCGTGTGGTTCAGCCTGCTGGCACCCGCGGCCATCCCGGAGGCGGCCCGCAAGGCGCTTATCGATGCAATCGAGCAGGCGGTCAAGTCGCCTGCCATCACCGCGAGGCTGGCGCCGCTGGGCATCGTGCAGGCCTACGGCTCGCCGGAACAGCTGTCGGCCGAAATTCGTGAAGAGTTCGCGCGCGTGAAGGACATGGCAAGCAAGACAAGTCTCGTCAAGTGACGCGCGCGAGCGGAACCACGTCGTAGCTGTAAAGGTGCTTGCGAAATTCCGCATGCGCGGCGAGCTCGGCGTCGCGCGTCTTGAGGTCGCCTGATGCCGAATCGACACGCAATCCGTGCTTTCGCGCGCCCAGCTGCACCTGCGCCACCCGCTCGCGGCGAAGCCGCTCGTACGCAAGCAGGGCCGCCGGAACTGCCGATGCATCCGTCTGCGCCAGGAACGTCGCCAGCGCCATGCCATCCTCAATGGACTGGTTGGCGCCCTGGCCCAGATGCGGAAGCATGGGGTGCGCGGCGTCGCCCAGAAGCGTGAGCCTGCCCTTGGTCCAGCCGGGCAGCGGCTCGCGGTCGTACAGCGCCCAGCGAAAGGTCTGGTCCACCTGCTTCAGCACCTCGCCGATGCGCGGGTCCCAGCCTTCGAACTCGCGGCGAAGCACGACAGGGTCGCCCGGCGCCGACCAGGACTCCTTCATCTCCTGGTCGGTCGGCGTGAAGCCGACATAGTTCACCATCGTTCCGTGGCGCACCGGGAAGACCAGAAAGTGCTTCGAGGGGCCGGCCCACATTTCCCAGCGGTCCATGGGCCAGTGGGGCAGCCGTTCGCGCGGCACCAGGCCGCGATAGGAAATGGTGCCGTGGAAGATGGGGCTGGAAGGCGGAAAGACATGCGGCCGCAGCTCGGAGTGGATGCCATCGGCAGCGACCACGATCTCGGCCTCGGCTGTGGTGCCGTTCGCGAATTTCACGCGGGCCAGACCGGCATCCTGCTCGAAGCCCACAGCGCGGTGCCCCGTGTGGACGACGCCGGCTGGCAGGTTGGCCGCCAGCAAATTGACGAAGTCCGCGCGGTGCATGCCGAAACAGGCGTTCCAGCCGCTGGCGTCCGTCACCTGGACCGGAGCGATGCGAGTACCGTCGTGCCGAAAGTAAGAGGATGCAGGGCCGACCCTCGCGCCCCATTGGGCGACGGCCGGCCCGAGGCCGGCCCGCTCGAGATGCCGCACTGCATTGGGCGTGACGTAGACCCCCGCTCCAACTTCGCCGAGCACCGGCGCCTGCTCGTAGACGGAAACCGGGACACCGTGCGCGGCGAGCGCATTGGCGGCAAAGAGGCCGCCAATGCCGCCGCCGACGATGATGACTCTTGGGCGCGATGTCATCGCTGGATGATAGCTGCGGGGCGACCGCTGCCTTTGTGGTTTGCCGGGACGGTGTTCGCGGTTCACATATCGGCACACCCTGGGTGACGCTCAGCGATCCAGGTGCCGATCTAGCAGGCGGTTGCGGGCCTGGTCGAGGTGGTAGCGCATTGCGATGGCGGCGCTGTCCGCGTCGCCGATACGGATGGCGTGGACGATGCGGTCGTGTTCGTCGAGCACGCGAATGCGGCGCTGCTCCGAGGCCCCACGCGTCAGCGACAAGGTGACGTTCATGCCGCCCTTCACGTGATCGGACAACTGGTCGAGCGCCCCGACCAGCAGGGAATTGCCCGAAGCAACGGCGATGGCGCGATGGAAAGCGTAGTCCGCTTCCTTTGCCGCGGCGCCCTGGCCGAAGACCTCGCCCAGTGACTTGCGCGCCTGCTCGATGGTGCGAATCTGTTCGTCGCTCCGATGACGCGCAGCGAGTTTCGCGGACAGTTCTTCCAGCGACATCCGCAGTTCCATCACCTGCAGCACGTCGTGCAGGCTCACCTGGCTGGTGAGCTCGGCCACCCGCTGCGAAGGGCTGCGTTGGACGTATGTGCCGGAACCCTGGCGCGCAATGACCACGCCATCGGTCTGCAGCCGCTGAAGGGCTTCCCGCACCACCGGCCGTGAAACCGAGAAGCGCTGCGCGAGCTGGTTTTCGGTGGGCAGACGGTCGCCCGCCGAGAATCGCCCCAACATGATTTCGTCGAGCAACTGCCCGTAAACCGTGTCAGAAAGGCGTGGCCGCTCGATCGGGGAAGGAAGTTCGAGGGCGGTCATTGCGAGGTGACGGGGCGTTGACCCATTCTACAAACGGCGCGGCGGCGACCCGGAAGTGCTGCACTGCAAGCCCGTGAAGGCGGGTGATTCCGGATTGTCTGGGGCGAAAAGCGCCTGCCAAAATTCCCCGATGCGCCGATGCTGAAGGAGCTGGGGATCGACATCGTGCAGAACTCGCCGTTCGGCATCGGTGCGCCGCGAGGCACGCCGCCGGACGTGGTGGCCGAGTTGCACGACGCCTTCAAGAAGGCGATGGAAGACCCAAGTTACGTGGCGGCGCTGAACCGCTACGACATGCTGCCGATGTACATGAGCTCCTTCGCGTACACCAAGTTCGCGCAGGACACTTTCGCCACGGAGAAGGCGCTGGTGGAAAAGCCGGGACTGGCCAAGGGCCCTTGACGGGCGTCGGCGGGCATTGGCCGGGAATCCACCCATAGCGTGGCTGTTCATCCCTTGTACCCTGCACTGAGCCCGAGTGGCACAGGAGGGAATTGGGACATGGCAAGCGAAAAGCTGATACTCGATTACGTCCTCGAGCACGAGGCCAGGCACCCGGACAAAGTGTTCCTGACCCAGCCGGTGGGCGACGGAAAGGTGGTTGACTACACCTGGGCCCAGACGGTCGACCAGGCGCGCCGCATGGCCGCCCACCTGCGAAGCCTCGCCCTGGAACCCGGCGCGCGCATGGCGATCCTCTCCAAGAATTGCGCGCACTTCCTGATGGCCGAACTGGCCATCTGGATGGCCGGCGGGACGACTGTCGCGATCTTCCCCACCGAGTCGGCGGAAACCGTCGGTTTCGTGCTCGATCACAGCGGCGCCAGCCTGCTGTTCGTCGGCAAGCTCGACAACTGGCCCCAGCAGGCGCCCGGCGTTCCGGCGGGCATCCAGTGCATCGCATTGCCCTTGTCGCCGCCCAACGCTTTCGACACTTGGGACGCCATCGTCGCGCGGACCGAACCCCTGGCCGCGCACCCGCAGCGGGCCGCCACCGACCTCGCGATGCTGATTTACACCTCGGGCTCCACCGGCCAGCCCAAGGGAGCGATGCACAACTTCGCGGGCATCACCCGCGTCGCGGAAGGCATCGTCGCGCGCTTGCACGAGAACCTGACGGGCGGCGTTGAACTTCGGGCCCTGTCCTACCTGCCGCTCGCGCACTGCTTCGAACGCGCCTGGATCGAATGCGGCTTCTTTGTTGACGGCAGCGGCCACTTGTTCTTCGCCGAGTCGCTGGACACCTTCGTGCAGGACCTCCAGCGGGCCCGACCCACCGTGTTCATCTCGGTGCCGCGGCTCTGGCTGAAGTTCCAGCAGGGCGTTTTCACCAAGATGCCGCCCGCCAAGCTGGATCGCCTGCTGCGCATTCCCATCCTCGGCCGTATCGTGGGCCGTAAGGTGCTGACGGGCCTGGGGCTCAACCAGGTCAAGCTGGCAGGCAGCGGCTCCGCGCCGATTCCGCCGGCGTTGATCGACTGGTACCGCCGGTTGGGACTGAACCTGAATGAAGGCTACGCGATGACGGAAGACTTTGCTTATTCGCACGGGTCCGGCGACAACCACCGCGCGCCCGGCTATGTCGGCGTTCCCTATCCCGGGGTCGAAGTGCGCCTGAGCGAGGAAGGCGAGATCCTCATCAAGTCGCCGGGCAAGCTCGTGGGTTACTACAAGCGGCCGGACCTGGACGCCGAATCGTTCACTGCGGATGGGTTCTTCCGTACCGGCGACCTCGGCGAGCGGCGCGCCGACGGACTGCTCAAGCTCACCGGTCGCCTGAAGGAGTTGTTCAAGACTTCCAAGGGCAAGTACGTGGCGCCCGCGCCGATCGAAAACCGCATCAACGCTCACTCGATGGTGGAGCTTTCACTCGTGTCCGGCGTCGGCCAGCCCGATGCGTACGC
>JBDSWB010000182.1:0-5219 GCA_039926915.1 Ramlibacter sp. | reverse complement strand
ATGCCCTCGCCTTCGCGCTCCAGGAATCTTTCGACAGCGTCGGCGAATGCAGGATGGGCCAGCCAGTGTGCGCTGGTGGTGCGCACCGGCATCAGCGCCCTGGCGATCTTGTGTTCGCCCTGGGCGCCGCCTTCGAAGCGCTGCAGGCCGTGCTCGATACACCACGCGAGCGGCTGGTAGTAGCACGCTTCGAAGTGCAGGCAGTCCACACGCTCGATCGCGCCCCAATAGCGGCCGAACGCGGCGTCCTTGCCCACAGCGATCAGGCTGCACGCGATGGGCTTGCCGGCACGCTCAGCCACGAACAGCAGCCAGTTCTCGGGCATGGTGGCGGCCATCCGGCGAAAGAAGTCACGAGTGAGGTAGGGAGCGTTGCCGTGCTCCAGGTAGGTGCGCTCGTAGCAACGGTAGAAGAAGTCCCAGTCTGTGGCCGAGATGTCACGCCCGAGCGCCCAGCGAAAGCTCACACCGGCGTCTGCCACCTTGCGGCGCTCCTGCCGGATCTTCTTGCGCTTGTCCTGCGAGAGGCTGGCGAGGAAAGCGTCGAAGTCGGTGTAGCGGGTTTCGCCGATGGGGTGCCCCGAGGCGAACTGCGCCCCCTCGGGCGGCAGCGACGGCAAGCCCGTGCCCAGCGTGGGGGCCACATTCGTCCAGTGGAACTGCACCGTGTGGCGCAGCATCAGGCCGGCATCGGCGCAGGCGGCGACGTCCTCGTCGCTGGTGAAGAGTAGGTGCAGCGACGACAGTTTCTGCTTTCGGCACCACGCCAGCACGGCCGTGAGCAGCGCTGCGCGCGCAGCCGTATCCCGCGCCAGCAATCGCGGCCCGGGAACCGGCGTGAACGGGACGGCGACCAGTGCCTTGGGGTAGTAGGCGAGGCCGTGCTGTTCGTAAGCATTGGCCCAGGCCCAGTCGAACACGTACTCGCCGTATGAATGATCCTTCAGGTACAGCGGACACGCCGCGCAGAGCTCGTCACCCTGCCAGAGCGTGATCCAGCGGGGTGTCCACCCCGTCGCCGGCGCTGCGCTTCCGCTCTCGTGCATCGCTGCGAAGTACTCGAAGCGCATGAAGGGGGCCGGCGCGCCGTGCCGGCTCAACAGCGCGTTCCACTGCGCCGCCGGCACCTCTGAAGGCGCGGCCAAGACCCGGGTGACATAATCGTTCGAGACATTCTTCACTGCTGTTATGGCCCTTAAACTTTGCATTGCGCAGCTCAACCTGACGGTCGGCGACATGAGCGGAAACGCGCAGAAGATCATCGCCGCGTCCCAGGTCGCCTACGCGCAGGGAGCCCGCCTGGTCCTCACGCCCGAGCTGTCGATCTGCGGTTACCCGGCCGAAGACCTGCTGCTGCGCCCCGCATTCATTGCCGCATCCAATGATGCCGTGAAAGCGGTGGCCGAGGCGCTGTCCGGGTTAAAAGGGCTGCATGCGGTTGTGGGCCATCCCACCGGCGGAGACATCCGTAGCAAGTCGGTGCAGGTACAGCGCCGCTTCAATGCCGCCAGCGTGCTCTGCGAGGGCCGCGTCATCGAGACGTACGCCAAGCGCGAGTTGCCGAATTACCAGGTGTTCGACGAGCGCCGCTACTTCACCCCCGGTCAGGGCATCTGCGTGTTCCAGGTCGAAGGCGTCAGCGTCGGCCTGCTGATCTGCGAAGACGCATGGTTCGAGGCCCCCGCGTTGTTGGCAAGGCAGGCGGGCGCTGAATTGCTGGCGGTCATCAACGCTTCGCCGTTCCACGTGGGGAAGGGCGGCGAGCGCGTGGCCCGCATGGCGGAGCGGGCGCGGGCCGTGGGCCTGCCGCTGGTGTACGCGCACCTGGTGGGCGGGCAGGATGAAGTGGTGTTCGATGGGGCGTCGTTCGCGCTGGATGCGGACGGCTCGCTCTGCGGCCGGGCACCGGGCTTCCAGGAAGACCTGTTCGCGATCCAGGTCGACCGGGCGCAGGGCGGCGTCAAGCTCACTGCGCACATCTCGCATGAGCGGAGCCCGGAAGCGGATCTGTGGGATGCGCTGGTGCTGGGCGTGCGCGACTACATCGGCAAGAACGGCTTCCCCGGCGTCCTGCTGGGTCTGTCGGGAGGCATCGACTCCGCGCTCGTGCTGGCGATTGCGGTGGACGCGCTGGGCCGCGACAAGGTCCGCACGGTGATGATGCCCTCGCCCTACACGGCCGAAATGTCGTGGGTGGACGCGCGCGACATGGCGCACCGCCTGGGCGTGCGCTACGACGAGATTTCCATCGTGCCCGAATTCGAGGCCTTCAAGGCGTCACTCGCCCACGAGTTCCGGGGCCTGCCCGAGGACACGACCGAGGAGAACATCCAGGCCCGCATCCGGGGCGTCATCCTCATGGCCCTGTCCAACAAGTTCGGAGCCATCGTTCTCACCACCGGCAACAAGAGCGAGATGGCCACTGGCTACTGCACCTTGTACGGCGACATGGCCGGTGGCTTCGCGGTGATCAAGGACCTGCTCAAGACCACGGTGTTCAGGCTGGCCCGCTGGCGCAACATCCACGACCCCTACGGAACGGGCATCAGCCCGATCCCGGAGCGCATCATCACGCGCCCGCCGAGCGCCGAACTGCGGCCGGACCAGACCGACCAGGACAGCCTGCCGCCCTACGAGATCCTCGACGCGATCCTGGAGCGGTACATGGAAGACGATCAGGGAGTCGAGGAGGTCATCGCGGCGGGTTACGAACCCGCGGTGGTTGAGCGGGTGGCCCGTCTGATTCGCATCAATGAGTACAAGCGGCGTCAGGCGCCGGTCGGCATCAGGGTCACCCATCGCAGTTTCGGCAAGGATTGGCGCTATCCTATTACCAGCAAATTCCGAACTTGAGAAAAACCGGGGACTTCGACATGAAACAGATCACCGCCATCGTCAAACCATTCAAGCTGGAGGAAGTGCGTGAGGCGCTGGCTGATTGCGGCGTCACGGGCCTGACGGTGACGGAGGTCAAGGGGTTCGGCAGGCAGAAGGGCCACACCGAGCTGTACCGCGGTGCCGAGTACGTCGTCGACTTCCTGCCGAAGGTGAAGGTCGAAGTGGTGGTCAAGGACGATGACGCCGAGCGTTGTGTCGATGCCATTGTGAAGGCCGCCCGCACCGGCAAGATCGGCGACGGCAAGATATTCATCACCACTGTCGAACGGGTGGTGCGGATCCGTACCGGCGAGACCGACGAATCCGCCGTTTGAGGCTGTCGCGCCGCCGGGCGTGCGAAATCAGACTTCCGACAGGTCCTGTGGCCCTCTGGCCCGGCCGGCGGCCTGCACAAGTTCGGGCAACAGGGACGACACGCTGGTGCCCACCCGCACCAGCCCGATCAGCAAGTCACTCATGAAACCCTGCTTCACGCTGGACTGCAAGAAGTCCAGCAGCGAGTCGTAGTAGCCATCGACGTTGAGCAGGCCCACCGGCTTGTCGTGGTAGCCCAGCTGGCGCCAGGTCCAGACTTCGAAGAACTCCTCCAGCGTTCCGATGCCACCGGGCAGGGCGAGGAAGGCGTCGGCCCGCTCAGCCATCATGCGCTTGCGGTCGTGCATTGTGTCCACGATGTGCAGCTCGGTGCAGTCGAGTTTCGCCCATTCCCTCTCGACCAATGCACGCGGGATCACGCCGACGACGCGGCCGCCTGCCGACAGCGCCGCGTCGGCCAACACGCCCATCAAGCCGTTGTTGCCGCCGCCGTAGACGAGCTGGCCGCCGTGGTCGCCGATCCATCGGCCCACGGTCGCCGCTCCTTCGGCGAATCCGGCCGGAACTCCCGTGCGCGAACCGCAGAACACGCACAGGGAAAATGCCGGCTTCACGCCGCGAACTTCTGATAAAGCGCGCCGGCCCAGATTCCGGCGCAAAGTACCACGCTCAACAACACCGCAGCGCTCCCCATGTCCTTGGCGCGTTTGGACAGGTCATGCCATTCCGGGCCGATCCGATCGATGGCTGTCTCGATGCCGGTGTTGAGCAGTTCCACGATCATCACGATCAGCACGGAACCTGCCAGCAGCGCGATTTCGATCCAGCCTCTCCCAAGCCAGAAGGAAAGCGGCACGAGAACGATTGCGGCAAGGACTTCCTGGCGGAACGCGGTCTCGCCCCAGCCCGCGCGCAGGCCGGCCACCGAGAAGCCGGCGGCGTGCCAGATCCGGCTCAGGCCGGAGCGCAATTTCTGCGGGTTGGCCGGGGACATGGATTCGGGTGGGGAAGACATGGCGAACATTGTCGCCGACGGATATGACGGTCGATGCGCCTGCGATTCAGCGCCCCATGGGCCTGGAAGTTATCAGCCGGGTTCCTGCCAGTGCATCGTGCAAGAACTGGCGTTGCGGGTGAAAGCGGCTGAGCAATGCCCATACCGCTACCCAGCTCAGCGCCAGGACCATGATTTCCGTACCGGCAAGTTTCAACGGGGCCAACGCGGCGATGGGAGGCAGGAACCAGAGCCAACTCAAAACGTACCGCGACAGGGCGCGCCACTGCCCGACTGACCTCCCGGTTCGGTCGACGATGCGGATGTTCCAGGTTTTCATCGCCAGCGTCTGGCCCTTGCCCCAGAACCAGGTGAAGTAGATGCCGAACACTACGAACAGGAAAGCCTGGAGCAACGGCCGGCGCACGTCCATGCCGTCCCGCATCTGGCCGAGCGTGCTGAACAGCCAGCCCGACACGAAGACCACGGCGAACAGCAGGATGCCTTCATAGAGCCAGCAAGCCATGCGTCGCGGCAGCGCGGGCGCGACCAGTTCTGCCTTCACGGAACGATTCGATTCAGTTGGTCGAAGCCGGGGTTTGCGACTGCGACTGCTGCGGCAGCAGGGTGTTATGGTCCACCTGGCCCGGCGCGGCGGCGATGCGCGGGCCCTTGGTGACCGTGTTGGACTGCGGCACGGTCGCCAGCTTCGCAGCGGGCACCGGCTTGACCGCCGCGGCTGTGGCGGGCGCCTTGGTGGCAGCGCCGGCGGCGAGCTTGCGCTTTTCTTCCGGGGGCAGGGCCTGGTAGGCCTCCCATTTGGCTCTCTTGTCGTCCGGCGCCAGCTGCTGGGTCTCGCCGAAGTTCAACCGGGCCTGGGTCCGCTGCTGCGGGCTGAGCGCTACCCACTCGCTCATGCGGCTGTGCAGCTTGGCCTGTTCGGGGGCCGACAAGCGGGGAAAGTTCTGCGACAGCGCCAGCCACTTGCGCTTTTGCGCTTCGCTCACGGTGT
>JBDSWB010000181.1:0-7139 GCA_039926915.1 Ramlibacter sp. | reverse complement strand
GGCATCCAGGAGCCCATGACCAGCTGGGGCGTGCTGATCGAGGACGGCACGAAGGTGATGGAAGTTGCGCCGTGGATGCTGCTGTTTCCGGGTGCGCTGCTGTCCATCACCCTGTACTGCTTTAACTTCATCGGCGATGGCCTGCGCGACGCGTTGGACCCTAAAGAACGATGACCGGCAAACTGATCGAGGTCGACGACCTCAACGTCCGCTTCGCGACGCCGGAAGGCGTGGTAACCGCGGTCAACGGCCTCAGCTTTTCGCTCGAGCGCGGCAAGACTTTCGGCATCGTCGGCGAAAGCGGCTCGGGCAAGAGCCAGAGCATGATGGCCCTGATGGGCCTGTTGGCCTCCAACGGCAGCGCCACCGGCCGGGCCTTCTTCAATGGCGAAGACCTGCTGGCCATGCCCGAGGCGGCCCTCAACCGCATCCGCGGCAACCGCATCGCGATGATCTTCCAGGACCCGATGACGTCGCTGAACCCCTACCTGACGGTGGAGCGGCAAATGACCGAGGTGCTGGAACTGCACAAGGGCCTGACGCGCAAGAGCGCGATGACGCTGGCGATCTCGACGCTGGAACAGGTTCGCATTCCCGACGCGGCGCGGCGCATCCGCATGTATCCGCACGAATTCTCGGGCGGCATGCGCCAGCGCATCATGATTGCCATGGCGCTGTTGTGCCAGCCGGCCCTGCTGATCGCCGACGAACCGACCACGGCGCTGGATGTCACGGTGCAGGCCCAGACGATGGCGCTGCTGCGCGACCTGCAGCGTGACTTCGGCACCGCCATCATCCTCATCACTCACGACCTGGGCGTGGTGGCAGGCCTCTGCGATGAGGTCATGGTGCTGTACGGCGGTCGCGTCATGGAGCAGGGCAGCGCCGAGAGCATCTTTTACCGGCCCACGCATCCGTACACATTGGGCCTGCTGGGCGCAGTGCCGCGGCTCGACCATGAGGGTGAAACGCTGCTCGCCATCCCCGGTGCACCGCCGAACATGGCGCGCCTGCCTGCAGGTTGCCCTTTCAGCGAGCGCTGCATGTTCGTGATGGAGCGCTGCGCCGCCGACCGCCCGGCGCTGGTCGCGGCTCCTGGGGAGTCGCTTGTGCTGAGGGCTTGCCACAAGTCGCCGGCCGAAGTAGCGCAGTTGGCCGAGGAGGTGCTGCCATGACAGCCTCCACACCGGCGCCCCTGTTGTCGGTGCGCGACCTGCAGGTGCACTTCAAGGTGCGCGGCCAGGGCTTCTGGGCCGAAAAGCGCAGCCTCAAAGCCGTCAACGGCGTCAGCTTCGACCTGTACCCCGGCGAGACGTTGGGCATCGTCGGCGAGTCGGGTTGCGGCAAATCGACTCTGGCGCGGGCCATCCTGAACCTTATCCCGTCGTCCGCGGGCAAGGTCGCGTGGATGGGCCGCGAGATGGCCGGTGCCACGCCCGCCGACTGGCAGCAGGTGAGGCGCCATGTGCAGATGGTTTTCCAGGACCCGCTGGCCTCGCTCAACCCGCGCATGAACATCGCCCAGATCATCGGCGAGCCCCTGCGCACCCACCGGCCCGACATGCCCGCGGCGGACATCCTGGCGCGCGTTAAGGCGATGCTGGTACGTGTGGGACTGAGCGAGACCCACCTCTACCGTTACCCGCACGAATTTTCGGGCGGCCAGTGCCAGCGCATCGGCATCGCACGCGCGCTGATCCTGGAGCCCAAGCTGATCGTCTGCGACGAGCCGGTGTCGGCGCTGGATGTGTCGATCCAGGCGCAGATCATCAACCTGCTCAAGAACCTGCAGAAAGAAATGCAGCTGGCACTGATCTTCATCGCCCATGACCTCGCCGTCGTCAAGCACGTCAGCCAGCGCATCCTGGTGATGTATCTGGGCCGCACCATGGAACTGGCCGGCAAGCACGAGTTGTATGCGGACCCGAAGCATCCCTACACCCGCGCCCTGCTGTCGGCCGTGCCGCTGGCGGACCCGGTGCGCGAGCGTGGCAAGGTGGTGCAGATGCTGGCCGGCGACCTGCCCTCCCCGATTGATCCGCCTTCGGGCTGCGTCTTTCGCACGCGTTGCCCACACGCCTTCGATCGCTGCGTGGCCGAAGTTCCGCCGTTGAAGGCGATCAATCCCCGCACGCAGGCGGCCTGCTGGTTGTACTGAGGGACGGAGACGCATCCGCCCCCGGCTTGCGCTCGCGGCGGGTGGGTCAGACGCACTGAATTTCCCGAGGGCGAAAAAAAACACCGCCGAAGCGGTGTTGCTGGAGGATCGCGAACCGGCGGCACCTTGCGGCGCTTCCGGTTGCCTGCGCGATCAGAACTTGTGCTTCAGGCCCACGCGGAAGAAGCGGCCAACGGCGCCCGCGTAGTCCAGCGGGTTGTAGCCGATGCCGCCGTAGGTCATGTAGTCGAAGGGAGGCTTCGTGTTGAGCACGTTCTGGATGGAGCCGAACACTTCGGTCTTGTCGCCGATCTTGTAGGCGCCGGACAGGTCCAGCGTCGTGAAGCTCTTCAGAGTGCAATTGGAGGGAACATCGATGCCCGCCGTGGTGTGGCCGACACTGTTGCAAGGCGCGTCCTGCTCATCCCTGAACGACATCTTGCCGCGCAGGTTCACGTTGGCACCCACGCGCCACCGGCCCATGTCCCAGGTCGTAGCGAACTGGATGCGGTCCTTTGGCGAGCCGATGCAGTTCGTAATCTCGCAATTTCCGTGGCTGCCTGCGTAATTGTGAACCGTGCCGTCCTGGTCGATCACGCGCTGGATCAGCAGATGCGTCCAGGTCAGCGAGCCGGTCAGGCGGCCCATGCCGTTGCCCAGATCGATGCGGTTCTTGACTTCGAGGTCGATGCCGCGTGTCAGGCTTTGCGAGGAGTTCACGAACTGCACGAAAGCGCTCAGGATACCGCCCGGGTCATTGGCCGTGGTGGCAGTGGCGGGATCGCGCGTGAAGTGACCCGCATCGATCGCCGACTGCGTGTTCTCAATCACCGGCAGGCCGGAGCGCTTGATCTGCCACAGGTCGACCGACATGCTGGACTTCGGCGTGATGTCCCAGACGGCACCCAGAGTGGCGCTCTTGGACTTCTCGGACTCCAGGCCCGGGTTGCCGCGCTGGACGAACGTGGGCGAGGCGCCCAGGCAGTTCGTCGGGTCTACGCCGGTGCCGGCGCAACGCGCGTTGTCGTTCACCGTGGCGCCGCCGAAGGCAGCGATCGAGGTGGCGCTGTTTTCCGTGGTCGAGGGTGCGCGGAAGCCCTGGGCATACGTGCCACGCAGCAGCAGGTTCGGCAGCGCGTTCCACTTCGCGCCGACCTTCGGCGTGACGGAGGACCCTGCGTCGGAGTAGCGGTCATAGCGCAGGGCGCCGTTCAGCTCCAGCGTCTTGAAGACCGGTAGCGTCACTTCGCCGAAGGTGGCAAAGATGTTGCGGGCGCCGGAATAGCGCGTCAAAGACAGGCCGATGTAATCGCCGACGCCGGTGAACAGCGGCAGGTTGTTCGCTTCATGCCGGTATTCCGCTCCGAGCGCCACGCCGATCGGCCCACCATCGAGCTTGCCGATTTCGCGCGAGACCTTGAAGTCCACGCCGTACTGCTTGGAGAAGCCTTCCCGGGTCTGGTCCTGCAGCAGCGCACTGTACATCGCCGGGGAGTTCAGGCCGGCGTTTTCCCCGATGCGCCACAACGTGCCTGCCGGCAGTGCGGCGTATGCCGGGCTGAAGGCTTTGGCCGCAGCCACGTTTGCGGCGGTCGGGTTCAGCAGGGCGTCGGCAACGCGATAGTTGATCCGCCTTTCACTGGTGTCCGTCTGGCGCGATTCGGAATAGGTAATCGCGGTGTCGTAGTCCCATGCGCTCATGGTGCCCTTCAGGCCGGCAATGGCGCGAAAAGCACGACCCGCGGAATGGCTAGCGTCCGGGCCGATTTCATAGGTGGGGTTGTAGGCGATGCGACGGGCCGCGCCGGGAAACGGGTTGTCCGGGTGGTTGGCGCCGATCAGCGAGCGGGCGCTGCGCGAAACCGCATTGCCATCCAGATCGAAGAAACCCGAAGCCGTCTGGGCGTTCGGCCGCTGGATATTGGACTTGGAGCCGTAGTAGCCCAGTTCCACAAACCCTTCCATGTTGGCATTGATCTGCTTGGAGAAGCGGCCGAACAGGTTGGCGGTTTCCTGGCCGGGCTGGACGATGCCCACCTGGCGCCAGAGGTCGGTGATACAACCACCGGCCGGGTTGTTCTGCGGCAGGTTCGCGACCGCATTGCAATAGGTCTGCGCGGCCGGGAAAGCCACGGCACGGCTGAAATAGTTGTTGTTTGCGTCGCGGACGTTGCCGATGATCGAGCTGCTGACGGCATTGTTTTGCCGGGTCCCGTTCGACGTGACGGGAATCCAGCCCGCGCCGCCCAGCCGGCCACTGGCCGAGCCGGTATTGTTGTTGTTCGTGGAGTTCGGGTCGAAGCCCAGACCCAGCTGGGCGATGGAGCCCAGGCCAACGTTGCCAAAGCCGATGCGGTCGCGGTAGTAAATCGGGTTCTTCTTGCCGAACTCGGCGTTCAACAGCAGGTTCCAGCCGTCTTTTTCGTAGTCGCCCATGCCATGGGTGATGGCCACGCGCGGCTCATGGCCGTCGTTCTTCTGCGAGGTGCCGTAGGTAGCCTTGACCACCGTACCGACGAAATTCTTCTTCAGGATGATGTTGACGACGCCGGCAACGGCGTCCGAGCCGTAAACGGCCGAAGCGCCGTCCTTCACCACCTCAACACGCTCCACCGCTTCCAAGGGGATCTGGTTCAAGTCGACGAAGGTGCGTTGCGCGTCGTCAGCGAGCACGCCGGCAGCCACACGGCGTCCGTTGACAAGAACGAGTGTTGCGTTGGCGCCGAGGCCGCGCAACGAGATGCCGGCAGTGCTGGCCGCCGCGAAGCCGCGGCCGTAGGTGAACGGTACAGAACCCTGACCGTCGGACGTCAGCGTCTGGAGGTACTCGGCGACCGTGCCCTTACCCGACTGGTCGATTTCTTCCTTGGTGATCACCTGGACGGGTGATGCCGTCTCGGTGTCGGTGCGCCGGATGTTTGAACCGGTGACTTCAACGCGCTGCAGGGTGGACGCGGACTGCGCAAGGGTCTCCTGCGCGATCATCATCGACGCGGTGCCGCAAAACGCCGTGATGAGGGCGCGCGCTACCACCGTTTTTTTGAACCTCTGTGTTCCGGTCTTCATTGTTACTCCAAGCTGATTCCTGCCGACAAAAGATTCAAGCCACTCCCTGTGGCTCAAACACGCAACGGACGGGACGCGCGCATATTTCCGCAGCGTCCATGATCCAGCTTGAGTTTTTACACAACTGACACACTCCCGTCACCCGGCTTTAACCCGGGTTCGGGGTGTTTGTTGCCCAAATACATCGGTGTGAACGCCTGTCGCCCAGGCGACTCACTCGATTTTGAAAACGAACTCCTGCGTCGCGAGGATGTCGCCGGAGCCGCTGACGCACTTGTACTGGAGCATGGCATTGCGTACCGAGGAGTGGAAGATCCGCGGTCCGGAGAGGATGGTGACCTCCTTCACGGCGCCGTCCCGGATCAGAACCTGAGCCTTGACCACGCCTTCAGCTCCATCCTTGATAGCCTGGCGGGACATCTCGGGCTTCACCTGGGTCGGGCAAGCGACGCCGATCTCCTGCCGGCCGGTCGGGGCGGCAGGGGGAGGTGCGGGCGGAGGCGGCGGGGCAATCACGACCGGCGCCGGCGGCGGAGTTTGAACCGACTGGATGGCGGGCGCAGCCGACGGTGGCGGGGTCACCTCCGGCGGCGGCACGTACGGTGGGGGCGGCGCCTCCACCTTCGGCTGCTTGGGCTCGGGCGGCTTGATTTCCTTGGGCGGCGGCGGGGGCGGCGGCGGCGGGATGATGACTTCCTGGATCACCACGGCTTCCAGCGGCTTCTTGATGATTTCAAGGCCCCGGCGCGCGGTGCCCGACACCAGCGCCCAGGCGACGAAGACATGCACCAGGATCACGGCGGCCCAGCCGATCGTCCGGCGCGAGGGGTCGCTGCTGGAGTAGCGCCGCCGGTGCAGGGGGGTAGTGGTGGTGGCTGCGGTCATTGCACAAACTGCTCGCTGCCGATGACAGCCAGCTTGGAGAGCCCTTTGCGTTTGGACGTGGACAGCACGTTGGCAAATACGGCGTAGTGGCAGTCCTTGTTGGGACGGATGTGCACTTCGGGCTGGGGATTGGCCGTAGCGACCTGGGACATCTTCTCGTCGAGCTCAGCCCCCGAGACGGGCAGGCCCTGCCAGTAGACGGTGCTCTTCTCGTCGATGTCGATCTGCACCTTCTCCGGCTTGATCGCGTCGCTGGGGGGCACGCCCACGGGCATCTCGAGATTGACCGCGTGCAGCTGGATGGGAATGGTGATGATCAGCATCACCAGGAGCACCAGCATCACGTCGATCAGTGGCGTGGTGTTGATGTCCATCATGACCTCGGGATCGCCTTTGCCGAAGCGCCGGGATTTCAGGCCCATATGCGTCTTCCTTGTGTTCTTGCCGCCCTTGCGGGCGTCAGCCGCCCAGGGGCGGGGGTTCGGTGATGAAAGCGACCTTGACGATGCCGGCGCGCTGGCAGGCCAGCAGGATCTTGCCGACGCCTTCGTAGCGCGCATCCAGGTCGCCCCGGATCTGCACCTCGGGCTGCGGTGTCATCCTGGACACCAGCTTGAGCTTGGCGACGAGCGCGTCGACGTTGGGCATCTTTGCTTCGTACCAGTAGATGTTTCCACCTTTGTCCACCGAAATGATGATGTTCTCGGGCTTGGTCTCGCGAATGTCGACCCGCTCCTTGGGCAAGGTGACGGGGATCGATGTGGTCACGACCGGGATGGTGATCAGGAAAATGATCAGCAGCACCAGCATCACGTCCACGAGGGGCGTGGTATTGATCGTCGAGATGACGTCGTCGTCACCTTCGGCAGGGCCGACAGCCATTGACATGGCTTGCTCCTGTTCGGGTTCGCCGGGGGGCCGCTTACGCGGCTTTCCCGGCGGAGCCCACGATCACGGCGTTCAGTTCTTCGGAGAACTCGCGCACTTCGTCCATCACCGCCTTGTTGCGGCGCGCCAGCCAGTTGTAGGC
>JBDSWB010000180.1:0-11357 GCA_039926915.1 Ramlibacter sp. | reverse complement strand
GGACGAACAGGAACGAAATCAACACGCCCACGATCGTGGCCACCGCAAACGAAAGCAAGGTGATTTTCAGCGTCACGAGCAGCGAGCCGCCCAGCGATTGCCAATCGGTCACCAGCGTCTGCATCATTAAGAGTGGCGAGGGAACCAGGTATGGCGGCAGCTTCAGGCCGGTCACCAGAGCCTGCCAGGCGCCAAGCAGCACGATCGCAACCAGCGCGGGGTAGGCGACGCGCTGCATGTGCAGGCGATTGGCCGGGGAAAGCTGCGGGCTCACGAGAGTTCGTCCTCGCCGGTTTCCCGGCTGGCGCGCAGCAGGCTGTCCTGCAGCCGCTTGGCATATTGCGCGAAACGGGGCGTCACCATGAAGTCGACCGTGCGCGGGTAAGGCTCGTCGATCGCGACTTCATCCACGATACGGCCGGGCCGCGCCGCCATCATCACGACGCGGTTCGACAGGAACACCGCTTCGTGGATCGAATGGGTCACGAACACCACCGTCAATTTCTTTTCGCGCCACAGGGCCAGCAGTTCGCCGTCGAGCTTGTGGCGCGTGATCTCATCCAGCGCGCCGAACGGTTCATCCATGAGCAGCAAATTGGGCCGCACCACCAGGCTGCGCGCGATCGACGCGCGCATCTGCATGCCGCCCGACAGGGCGCGTGGCAGGGTGGTTGCGAAGCGGGTCAGGCCGACCAACGACAGCGCTTCGGCCACGCGCTCATCGGCTTCAGCGCGCGCCACGCCCGCCAGATCCAGCGGCAAGCGCACGTTGGCGGCCACGCTGGCCCAGGGCATCAGCGTGGGTGACTGGAACACGAAAGCCAGCTTGCGTTGCGATTCCTCCAGCGCTGCGACGGGTTTGCGCCACAGCAGGACCTTTCCGTCGGTTGGCTCCAGGAGGCCCGCGATCATCTTCAACAAGGTGCTCTTTCCGCAACCCGAGGGGCCGAGCAATGTGACGAACTCGCCCTCCTGCACGGTGAGGTCCACCGGCTGGAGCGCGGCGGTGCCGTTGGGGTAGGTCTTGTGCGCCGACAGGACGTCGACGGCGGGCACGACCTCAGCCAGCCCACTGTCAGTTGCCGCGCGCAGCGCTGCCGGCGGCTCCCTCATCAAGGCATCACCTTTACGTCCTTGATGTAGTCGAAGTTGTAGGCCTGGGACACAGTGACCTTGGCCGGGTCGATCAGCTTGTTCTCCAGCAGGAAGGCGTAGTTCTGCTTGATCCGCCCTTCGTTCATCATGCCGATGCCCAGCTTGGGCGCATCGCCTCCGGTGACGATGCCCATTTCCTTGAGCTTGGCCACACTGTAGGCCAGCTGCTCGTCGGTCATGTTGGGGTTGTCCTTCTTGATGAGCGCATTGCCCGGCGCCGGATCGGCCAGGTAGCTCTTCCAGCCTTCCATCGTTCCGCGCACGAACGCAGCCACAGCCTTGCTTCGGTTCTTGACGGTGTCGTCCATGCACGACACGGTGGTGGCATAGGACGGCCAGCCAAAGTCGGCGAACAGGAAAGCGTTGGCCTTGACGCCGGCCTTCTGGATCGCGAACGGTTCGGAGGTGAGGTAGCCCTGCTGCACCGCGTCCTTGTCAGCGACGAAGGGCTGGATATTGAAAGTGTAGGGGCGGGTCTGCGAATCCTGCAGACCGTACTTGGCTTTGAGCCACAGCCAGTAACCGACCTTCGCGGTGGGCGAGATCAGGATGGTCTTGCCCTTCATGTCCTCGAAGCCCTTGACGTCCTCGTGGGCAATCAGCACCTGCGGGTCTTTCTGGAAAACGGCGGCTACGGTGACCATGGGCACTCCACCCGAACGCACGATCATGGATTGAAGGTCGCTCGAGGCCATGACGCAGTCGGCCTGGCCGGCGGCCATCAGCTGGAAGATATTGACCTGCGGGCCGCCCATCTTCACAGTGACGTCCAGACCGTATTTCTTGTATGTGCCATTGGCCACCGCCTGGTAGAAGCCGCCGTGCTCGGCCTGCGCGTACCAGTTGGTCATGTAGGTGAATTTTTCCTGCGCCTGGGCGCCGGCTGCGAGGGTCAGGCCGAGCGAGGCGGCGAGGAAAGTGCGTGCGAAGGAGGTGGTCATGGATGGCCTTTCAATGGGATCAATGGGAGACGATATGTGCGGGTTCAGCGGTCGTTGACACCCGCGGATTCAATATGGCCCTGCTGGTTGCCGTAGCCCCAGGAGGCGGCGTCGCGCACCACCCACTGCATGTGGAAGATGTCGGTGATGGCCTGGGCCCAGCTGGCCGACAAGGTGTCGAGGATGTCCTCGCCCTGCTCGCGGGTGGCGTTCAGCGGGTCGCCGATGACGCCGCTCGGGCCGAAGTCGCGCGCGGTCCAGGCGCAGGCCGGCCGGCCGTCGCCCGAGAGAATCTTGGACGGAAACACCGGCGGGAAATTGGCCACCGCGCGCTCCATGTGCACGGTGTCGGGCGCTAGCGCCATCAGCAGCGCCGTCTCCGAATGCCCGGCGTGCATCGCCAGCCGCTTTTCCTGCTCCGAAATGTACTTGCCTGACGAATTGGGAACGCGCGAGACGTGATACGGCACGATCACATAGTCGCCATGCCGCACGCGCAGTTCACGGGCTGCCATCTCCAGCACCTGCGGCTGGCCGCCATGGCCGTTGGCCAGCAGGAGCTTGCGAAAGCCCGCGCGGTACACCGATTCGCCGATTTCAATGACCATCGCCAGCAGCGTCGGGCCGGTGAGCGTCATGGTGCCGGGAAAGTGCAGGTGCTCGTCCGACTTGCCATAGGTGATGGGCGCGAGGCCGAAGGCGCGCACATCGGCAGGAAGGCGTCCCAGCGCCTTGCCCATCACGCCCGCCGAGATCACGCTGTCGACGGCGCACGGCAAGTGCGGGCCATGCTGCTCGATGGCGCCGACGGGAAGCACGATGACGGTGTTCTCGCGGTCGGGCAAGGCGTCGATCTCGGTCCAGCTGAGGTAGGGGAGGAACCGGTGCGGAGGAATGTAGCCGTGCATCATCTGAATGTCCTTTGACTGCTCGTCATGCAAATCGGGCCATCGACTGGCCCACCTGGCGCATGAAGCGCGCCAGCCGCGGCGGCTTGGCGATATTCATGTGGTAGCACGCGTGAAAGTCGACACGCGCATTGTTGCCCGTCAGGCGCCTCAGGTAGCGGGTGACGATCTTGCGTGGCGGATCGCCCATGTACCAGGCCATCCAGCGCGGCCGCCCATAGGTGACGACAGCCGAGATGCGCTTGATATGGGTGAGCATCGGCTTGATGTCGGCCGGATCGCTGATGTCGAAAGCCACGCCAGGCATGAACACGCGGTCGAAAAAACCCTTGAGCATCGCCGGCATGCCGAAGCACCAGGTCGGAAAGCACAACACGATGGCTTCCGCGCGCCGCAACCGCTCGACGTAGCCGGCCAGCGGAACCTGGTTCGCAGGCACGTCGTGGTAGGCCATCCGCTCCTCGCGGGACAGCACCGGGTTGAAGTTCTCGGCGTACAGGTCGCAGTCATCCACCGTGTGGCCCGCGGCTTTCAGGTTGGCGAGAACCTGCTGGTGCAAGGCCGCGTGGAAGCTGGTTTCCACCGGGTGGCAGTAGACGACGAGGACGTTCATGCGATTCGCCGCTCAAGGCGCACCAAATTTATCGCTGCCGCACTGATCCAGGGCGCTTTGAAGGGCGGGCTGCTCGCGATGAAGGCGTTGGTTTTCAATTTTGACCAAACAATCTGATCGACCGGTCAAATTAACGCAAAGGCCGTGCCAGAGCAAGCACTGGTTGCGGTTCAGCGGATACCGCAGCCCCGAAGCACGAACGCAGTCAACTCATCGATGAGCACTTCCCGCGGCGGCGTCCAGCCGGGCTGGCCCGGCTTCATCAGCTGCTGCACCTGCAGCGCCGAGTCCGCATAGAACTGCGTCATGGCCCAGATGCTCATCAACAGCGTGTGGGCGTTGACCGGCTTCATCAGACCGCGCGCGATCCAGCCGTTGATCACCTCGACCTTCTCGCGCGTGCGCCGGCGGGAATCGGGCCAGAACTTCTCCAGGTTGCGACCGCCGTCCAGCACCTCGCGCGTGAAGATCCGCGAGATCTCGGGTTTGTCGAATGCGAGCTGGAGCTTCGAGCGGATGTAGTCGCCCAGCACCCTGGCCGGATCGGTCGAGCCCGCGTCGAACATTCCTTTCCAGTCGGAAACCACCGACGTCAGCAACTCCTCGTAGAGATCCTCCTTGCCCTTGATGTAGTAATGCAGCTGCGGCTTGGTCAGGCCCGCGCGCGCCGCGATGGCCTGCGTCGAGGTGCCTTTCAGGCCGTTCCGGCTGAATTCGTCGATGGCCGCCGCGCGGATCGCGTCCATGATGCGCTCGCGCCCCTGGCGCGCACTGCGCGCGGGCCTGGCGGCAGTCGCCTCGGGTATTGCTTGCACTGCCGTTGATCTCATCGCTCGCCTTCCGGACCTTCGTGCCGAGTCTCGTTGAATATCTCCCAGGTCGCGCGGACGACGGTCGCGAACTGCTTCAGCAGTTTTTCCGTGAGCCGCAGCTCGAGCGGCAGTGCCTGTCCCGCCTGCGCTGCGAGGGCCTTGCTTTGCAGAAGCGGTGTGCTCAATGGGCCGGGCTGACGTGGCTGCTGGGGCATGGGCAAGGGAGCTTGGGTGGGTGCATGCGTGCTTGCAAGCGTATCACCCGGGCCGTATCACGGGACTGTGGCCCGCACGCGCCATTAGAAAAGCCGCCTCGCGGGCGGCTTCCGAGCGAACAGAGTGACCCGGCTCAGGGCTTGACGTAGTCCGAGACGACCTTCCACTTGCCGTCGGTAATCTGCGACAGGCGCGACAGGTCGCTGCCGAGGCGCTGCTGCGGGCCGAAGCGGGCCTCCGCGCTGCCGAAGATGTCCGGCGGGATCACCATCGTGTCCATCGCCTTGATGAAGCTTTCGGTGGTCAGGTTGGGCCCGGCCTTGCGCGCTGCCGCCAGGAAAGCGTCGATGATGTTGTACCCGTAAACCGAGAACACCGTCGGGTCCTCGTTGAACTTGGTCTTGTACTTGTTGGCCCAGAAGCGGATCGGCTGCGAGGTTTCGTCGGTATAGGGGTTCTGCACGGTCATGGTGGCGTACAGGCCGTCCATCGGCTTGCCGCCCAGCTTGTGGATCAGGTCGGTGTAGGCCGCGCTGGAGCCCATGAATGTCGGGTTGTAGCCGGTCTTGCGCGCTTCGCCGATGGCGCCGATGGTCTCGCGGATGATGGTGCCCAGCACCACCAGGTCGCAGCCCGAAGACTTGAGCTTGGCCACCTGCGAGGAGAAGTCCGTTGCCCCGCGCTTGTAACTGGTCTTTTCGGCCAGCTCCATGTTGATGGTCTTCAGGCCCGCTTCGGCGCCGCGCGCCACTTCCAGGCCGAACTCGTCGTCCTGGTACATGGTGCACACCTTTTTTGCGCCCTTGTCCTTGACCATCTTGGGCAGGGCGGTGCGCATCTGGTCGTAGTAGGTGGCCGCGAAGGAGTACTTCAGGCGGTGGAAGGGCTCATACATTTCGCGCGCCGCCGTCACCGGGAAGAAGTTGATCACGTTCTTCTCGAACTGCACCGGCATCGCGGCCAGGTTCTGCGCCGTGCCGATGTGAGCGACCATGGCGAAGATCTTGTCCTGGTTGACGAGCTTCTGCGCGGCCAGCACCGCCTTCTTGGGGTCGTAGGCGGAATCTTCCACGATGAGCTTGAGCTTGCGGCCGTTGATGCCGCCCTGCTCGTTGATCTCGTCCACCCGCAGCATCATGCCCAGGCGCACCTGCTTGCCGAACCCGGCGATCGGGCCGGACAGGTCCTGGATGGAGCCGAGCGTGATTTCGGTCTTGCTCACGCCCTGATTCGCGTTCTGGGCCGTGGCCAGGCCCGCGGTCAATGCCAGCACGGCAAAGGCAACGGTGGGTTGAAGCTTCATCTTGCGTCTCCTGTAGAACGTGGGTGTTTCACAGTTGCGCATTCTTCCCCGCTGCCCCGGGGTGTCAAGCTGTCGTATTCACTTAGGAAACAACCCGCAAGAAATAAGCCCTCGACGAGGACCCGGGTTCAATGGTCCTTGAAGAACTCCGACTCCACCACCCACTTGCCGTCCTTCTTCTGGACTGGCTTCAGGCCGCTGAACGCCACATAGTCGGAGGTCACCTTCCAGCGGCCTTCCTGGATCTGCGACAGGCGCGAGAACTGGTTACCCAGGTGCTTGGTCGGGCTGAAGGTCAGTTCCGCTGTGCCGAACATGTCGCGGTTGAACGTCATGCCTTCCAGCGTCCTGACGAAGGAATCGGTGGTGAGGTTTGGGCCCGTCTTGAAGGCCACCTTCAGGAACCCGTCGATGGAGGCGTAGCCGTACACCGAGAAAACCGTTGGATCTTCGTTGGTGCGGGTCTTGTACTTGTTGGCCCAGAAGCGCACCGGTTGCTCGGCCGCGTCCAGGTAGGGGTGCTGGGAGGTCATCGTAGCGAACAGGCCGTCGGTGAGTTTGCCACCCAACTTGGGAATGAGGTCGGTGTAGACAGCGCTGGAGCCCACGAACAACGGGTTGAAGCCGGTCTTCTTGGCTTCCCCCATGGTGCCCACGGTCTCGCGGATGATGGTGCCCAGCACCACCATGTCGCAACCGGCGGCCTTCATCTTGGCCACTTGCGAGGAGAAGTCGGTGGCGCCGCGCTTGTAGCTGGTCTTCTCGATCAGTTCCTTGCCGATCGTCTTCAGGCCGGCTTCTGTGCCCTTGAGCACTTCCGTACCAAAATCGTCATCCTGATAAATGATGCAGGGCTTGGAGAGATTGCGGTCTTTGACCAACCGGGGCGCGGCAATGCGCATCTGGTCGAAGTAGGTGGCCGCAGTAGAAAACTTCAGCTTGTGAAACGGCTCGTACATTTCGCGCGCCGCCGTGATGGGGAAGAAGTTGATCACGTTCTTCTCGAACTGCACCGGCAAAGATGCAATGTTCTGGGCCGTGCCCAGGTGGCCCACCATCGCGAAGATGCCCGGCTCCTGGCTCACCATCTTTTGCGTGGCCAGCACCGACCTTTTCGGGTCGTAGCCATCGTCCTCGATCAGCAGCTTGATCTTGCGGCCGTTGACGCCGCCCATCTCATTGGCCTCGTCCACGCGCATCTGCATGCCCATCCGGATCTGCTTGCCGAAGGCGGCGAGCGGGCCGGACAGGTCCTGGATCGTGCCCAGCACGATCTCGTTCTTGCTCACGCCGGGAGCAGGGGATTGAGCTTGTGCTGCGGCGGCGGCCATCGCCAGCGTAGCGAACAAGGCAAGTCTGAAATTCATCGCGAAGTCTCCTGATTAAAGAACGGGTTACAGCCCGCTGCGGATTCTTGCGGCTGGCTGACACATCTGCTTTCACCTAGGCGACTCGCGAATGCAAAAAGGGCCAGCTTGCAGGTGGCCCTTGTCACGTGAGCGACTGTCTTGAATCATCGCGCCCGCAGTGCAGGACGCGGCATCAGGGTTTCTCTTGTGCTGATGGAAGTCAGCGGTACATCGCATCGATCTGGGGCGCGTATTTCTGCTGCACCAGTTTGCGCTTCAACTTCATGGTGGGCGTCAGCTCCTCGTCCTCGGCCGACAGCTGTGTATCAAGCAGGAAGAACTTCTTGATCTGCTCGACCCGCGCGAACTTCTTGTTGACCCGGTCCAGCTCGCCCTGGATCAGCGCCTGCACCTCGGGAGCGCGCGTCAGGCTGGCATAGTTGCTGAACGGCACGTCGTTGTCCTGTGCGTACTTCTCGACGTTCTCCTGGTCGATCATCACGATCACCGTCAGGTACGGCTTCTTGTCGCCGATGACCACCGCATCTGTAATGTACGGCGAGAACTTCAACTCGTTCTCCAGCTCGCTGGGTGTGATGTTCTTTCCGCCGGCTGTGATGATGATGTCCTTCATGCGGTCGGTGATGTGGAAGTAGCCGTCCTCGTCCATCGTGCCGACGTCGCCGGTATGCAACCAGCCGTCGGCATCGATGGTCTCAGCGGTTTTCTCGGGCTGGTTCAGGTAGCCCATGAAGACGTTGGGCCCGCGGACGCGGATTTCGCCGGTGTCCGGGTCGATCTTCACTTCGTTGTAACCGGCCGCCGGGCCAATGGAGCCGGGCCGGATGCGCGATGCCGGCACGCCGGTGGAGGCGCCGCAGGTCTCGGTCATGCCCCAGACTTCGAGCATCGGAACGCCCAGCGCCAGGTACCACTTGATCAGGTCGGGTGAGATCGGCGCCGCGCCGGTGAAGCAGGCGCGAGCCCGATGGATGCCGATCAGCTTGCGCACGTTGTTCAGCGCCGCCCAGCGGGCCAGCTGGAACTTGAACTTGAGAAAGCCGTCCACCGGCCGACCGGCCAGCACCTTGTCGGCGATCTGCGTGCCCACGCCGATGCTCCAGGCGTACGCGGCCTGCTGCAGCGGGCTGGCTTCCTTCAGCGTGATCATCACGCCGGAATAGAACTTCTCCCAGACCCGCGGCACGCCGGTGAAGACCGTCGGCGCGATCTCGCGCACGTTCTCCGGCACGGTTTCGGGGTTTTCGACGAAGTTCAGGATCGAGCCGGTGTACATCGCGAAGTACTCGCCGCCCAGCCGCTCGGCGATGTGGCACAGGGGCAGAAAGCACATGCGCTCGTCAGTGTCGTACTGGGTGGCCAGCGTGTTGTAGCCGCGGCACGTGTAGACCAGGCCGTGCTGGCTGTGCATCGCGCCCTTGGGCTTGCCGGTGGTGCCCGAGGTGTAGACCAGGATCGCCAGGTCGCCGGGCTGGCAGGCCTTGACCCGCCGCATCAACTCGTCGGGATGGCTGGCGTTGTACGCGCGTCCCGCCTCGCGCAGCTTGTCCAGGCTCATCACATCGGGGTCGTTCAGCTCGCGCAGGCCTTCCATGTCGAATACCACGATCTTCGCGAGGCCCGGCAGCTGGGCGCGGATCTCCAGCGCCTTGTCCAGTTGTTCGTCGTCCTCCACGAAGAGCACGCTGGTGCGGGAGTCCTCGCACAGGTAGTGGACCTGCGACGCCGCGTCGGTCGGGTAGATGCCGTTGGAAACGCCACCGCACGAGAGGATGGCCAGGTCGGCCAGCACCCATTCGACGACGGTGTTGGACAGGATGGAGGCGGTGCCGCCAGCTGCGAAGCCCAGCGACATCAGGCCGCCGGCGATCTCGCCCACGGCTGCACCGGTCTGCGTCCAGGTCCAGCTGCGCCAGATGCCCAGCTCTTTCTGTCGCATCCAGACTTTCTCGGCGCGCTGGGTCACACCGTTCCAGAACATGCCGGGAATCGTCTCGCCTTCCAGGACGACACGGGTTTCAGGTTGAATGTGCGAAAGGTCCCAGAGATTAGACATAAGCCCTCACGCTTGTCTCTTCGTGTACTGCGCTGCCGACGGCGCTCAGGGTTGGCGTGGATCGATGCATCTTCATCTCCAGTTCTTCTTCTTCTTCCAGCGCCGCTCGCCGCGCACGCCGGCTTCTTTCATTCCCAGGTAGAACTCCTTGATGTCGTCCTTCTCGCGCAGGCGCGCGCAGGTGTCTTCCATCACGATGCGGCCGTTTTCCAGCACGTAGCCGTAGTCCGAGGCGTTCAGCGCCATGTTGGCGTTCTGTTCCACCAGCAAGATGGTGGTGCCGCGCTCGCGGTTGATCCGCACCACGATCTCGAAGATCTCGCGGGTCAGCTTGGGGGAGAGGCCCAGGCTGGGCTCGTCCAGCAGGATCAGGTCGGGCGCGGCCATGAGGGCGCGCGAGATCGCCAGCATCTGCTGCTGCCCACCCGAGAGCAGGCCGGCGTCCTGAAGGGCGCGCTCCTTCAGGATGGGGAAATATCGGTACACCGCCTCCATGTCCCGGGCGACGCCGTCGCGGTCGTTGCGGGTGTAGGCGCCCATCGCCAGGTTGTCGTGCACGGTGAGCAGCGGGAACACCTCGCGACCCTCGGGCACATGCGACAGGCCCTGCTGAACGATGTGCGCCGGGTCCTTGGCGGTAATGCTCTCGCCCTTGAATTCGATGCTGCCCTTGCGCGGATCAATGATGCCGGAGATAGTCTTGAGGATGGTGGTCTTGCCGGCGCCGTTCGAGCCGAGCACGGTGGCGATCTCGCCGCGCCGCACCTGCAGGCTGACGCCGCGGATGGCCCTGATCGGCCCGTAGGCCGACTCGACGTTGAGCAGCTTCAGGACGGGTGTGTCACTCACGCCTGGCGGGTTATGGCTCATTCGGAAACCTCCGCGCTCCGCGCTGCGGTATTCGCCTTCGGAACGGTCGTGCGGCTCATGCCGCCTCCCTTCGCAAGGAGGACATGTCGTCCACCGACCCGAGGTAGGCCTCGATCACGCCGGGGTGTGTCTGCACCTCGCGCGGCGTGCCCATGGCCAGCACCTCGCCCATGTTCATCGCCAGCACCCGGTCGGACACCTTGGACACCAGCGTCATGTCGTGTTCCACCATCAACACCGTGATGCCCAGGTCGTTCTTGATGTCCTGGATCCAGAACGCCATGTCTTCGGTTTCTTCCACGTTCAGGCCGGACGAGGGTTCGTCCAGCAGCAACAGCTTGGGCTCGGTGCACAGGGCGCGCGCCATCTCGACCACCTTGCGAACGCCATAGGGCAGGCCGGTGACCATTGAGTCGCGGTGGTGCTGCAGGTCCAGCAGCTCGATCACCCGCTCGACCCGTTCGCGGCCCTCGATCTCGGCCTTGCGAACCTTTGCGGTGAAGAACAGCTCGCTCAGCAGGTTGGTGCTGCGATGGGTATGGCGGCCGATCAGCAGGTTCTGCAGCACGGTGGCGTATTCGAACAGCTCGATGTTCTGGAAGGTGCGGGCGATGCCCAGCGAGGCGATTCGGTGCGGCGGCTGATCGGTCAGGACGTTGCCCTCGAACTCGATGCTGCCGGTGGTGGGCGTGTAGATGCGGCTGATCAGGTTGAACACCGTGGTCTTGCCGGCGCCGTTCGGGCCGATCAGCGTGAACACCTCGCCGCGCTTCACGTCGAAGCTCACGTTGTTGACGGCCAGCACCCCACCGAAGCGGACACTTAAGTTCTTCGCGCTGAGCAATGGGACGTCACTCGTGCGTGCGGCTTGTTGTTTGCCGCTGTCGTGGGTCTGGATCATTTTTAGTAGCTCTTCTCGGCTGTGGGCTGGCCGTGGAGCGCGGGTGGCCGATGCAGCGAATGTCCCCCGGCGCCGGGAGGGCGCCTCCTCCTTGATTTCGCTGCACAGAGCGCCCCACTGCCTCGACCTACGAGCACCCGTTGCATTCCATTGTTGCCAGCCGCTGCGTCTCCAGGCCATGGAGTGCCACTGAAATGATCCAGACCCACGAC
>JBDSWB010000179.1:0-5906 GCA_039926915.1 Ramlibacter sp. | reverse complement strand
CGTGCTGGAACACCGCCTGGAGATGAACGCCACCGGCCGCGCCGCCTTCACCTGGCCGCTCGCCATCCGGCACCTGCACGACGCCTGTGTGGAGGATGCGCTGTCACAAGCTCAGGTTGCGTTGGGGCTCGACCCACGGAGCGTCCCCTGGCCTTCCCGGGTGCGGCTCCTTCACCGGATCATGGCGGCACGCAGCCGCACCGGCAGCGGTGGTCACTCCGGAAGGACGCGTGGCCATGCAGGTTGACCTGCTGGCGCAGGGCACGATTCGCAAGCGGGACTGAGCGCGCGCCTGCCTTACGGCAGAATGCCGTCAAACAGGAGACGCCATGATCGAAAAGCACCTCGACATTCCCACGCCCGACGGCGCCATGAACACCTTCGTCGTGTACCCGGAGGAAGGCGGGCCGCACCCGGTGGTACTTTTCTACATGGACGCGCCCGGCAAGCGCGAGGAACTGCACGACATGGCGCGGCGGCTGGCGTCCGTCGGCTATTACGTGGTGCTACCCAACCTGTACTACAGGCGCACCCGTGACTTCTGGTTGCAAGAGCGCACCGAGCCGGCGATGGCCGTGATGTTCGAGCACATGAACTCGATCAGCATCGCGATGAACGTGCGCGACACGGAGGCAATGCTGAAATTCGTCGACGCGCAGCCCGAAGCCGACAGCAAACGCATCGGTGCGGTGGGCTACTGCATGAGCGGGCCTTTCGTGATGGCGGCGGCGGCCAGTTTCCCGGAACGCTTCAGCAGCATCGCCTCGATCCACGGCGCCAACATGGCGACCGAAAGCGCCGATTCGCCGCACCTGATGCCGCCGCGCATCAAGTGCGAGAGCTACTTCGCCTGTGCCGAAATCGACAAGTGGGCGCCCAAACCCCACATCGACAAGCTGGAAGCGGCGCTGAAGTCAGCCGGTACGCCGCACCGCATCGAGTGGTACCCGGCGGCCGAGCATGGCTTCGTGTTCCCCTTGCGCAAGGGCATCTACAACGCCTCGGCGGCGGAGCGGCATTGGGAGCGTCTGTTCGAGCTGTTCGGCCGGACGCTGCGCAAGGCCTGAGTCAAGCCGCCGTCCTACAAACTGACCAGCCATGACGCTCCTAGGATGCGTCTTCGTTCAACCGAACAGGAGACGACCATGTCAGACGACAAGAGCAAATCGGGCGGCCAGGACCGCGAGCGCATCAACGTCCACCAGGACTACGAGCTGCGCGACTGGGCCAAGAGCCTGAACACCACGCCCGAGAAGATCAAGGAAGCGGTGCAGGCCGTTGGCGACAACGCCGACAATGTCCGGGAGTTTCTCGGACAAGACAAGGGCAACGCCTGACGCACCACCGGGCCGGCGCTCAAGCGTCGGCTCGCTGTCGCTTGAACGACAATTGCATGACTACGATCCAGAAGGGACATGACGTCCTCACGCTTATCAACGTCTTCACGGTAGCCCCCGAAAACCAGCAGAAGCTTGTAGATCTGCTGGTTGCGGCGACCGGGAAGACCATGAAGCAAATGCCGGGCTTTGTCTCGGCCAACATCCATCGCAGCCTGGACGGCAAGAAGGTGGTGAACTACGCGCAATGGAAAAGCCTGGCCGACTTCGAGGCAATGAGAAAAGACCCGAAAGTCGTGCCCCACATGCAGGCGGCTGCCGCGCTCGCGCAGTTCGACCCGATCCTTTGCGAGGTGTCTGACTCGGTGAGTATCGGCTAGCGTTGTCGATACGGCGGCGCGGACGGCATCGGGTCGCTCAGGGCGTGCCGATGTTGCGGCCAAGGAATTTTTCCACGCGGGTCCAGAAGTCGACGCGGTTTGACCAGCGCCAACCTCTGCCCTTCCCCCGCATGTTTGTTCCGGACGAGGGAAGAACTCCCTGAGCTAGAAACCTGCCGCCAAGCCGTCGCGGCGTGAATCCGAAGCGGCCACGTAGCCTTCCACTTTCGGCTCGCCGGCGCGCCAGATGAACTGGCCGGCGCCGAAATCCTGGTAGTTGTCGTTGATCACTTCCATGCGGTGGCCGCGCGCCGACAGCGCCTGCACCGTCGCCTTGTCCATCTGCTGCTCGACGTTGATCTCCAGGCCCGAGTTGAAGCGCCAGCGCGGCGCATCGCAGGCGGCCTGCGGGTTCTGTTGGTAGTCGAGCATGCGCACCAGCGTCTGCATGTGGCCCTGCGGCTGCATGTTGCCGCCCATTACGCCGAAACTCATCACCGGTTGCCCCTCTGTCGTGAGGAACGCCGGGATGAGGGTGTGGAAAGGCCGCTTGCCCGGCGCCACGCGGTTGGGCCCGGCGTTCAGGCTGAAGCCGTGGCCGCGGTTCTGCAGGCTGATGCCGAAATCCGGCTCGACGCAGCCCGAGCCGAAACCCATGTAGTTGCTCTGGATGAAGCTGACCATCATGCCGTTCTCGTCGGCGGCCGTGAGGTAGATGGTGCCGCCCTTGACCGGGTTGCCGGCCTGGAAGTCCTGCGCCTTCTTCATGTCGATCAGCCTGGCGCGGCTGGCCAGGTAGGCGTCGTCCAACATCTGTTCGGCCGTCACTTCCATGGCGGAAGGTTCGGCGACGTAGCGGTAGACGTCGGCGAAGGCGAGCTTTATCGCCTCGATCTGCAGGTGCTGCGAATCAGCGCCATCTACTGGCATGGACGAGATGTCGAACTTGTCCAGGATGCCGAGCGCGATCAGTGCGGCGATGCCCTGGCCGTTGGGCGGAATCTCGTGTAGCGTGTGGCCGCGGTAATGCCGTTCAATCGGCTTGACCCATTCCGGCTTGAAGCTTGCGAAGTCCTTCGCCGTGTGGCTGCCACCGTTCGTGGCGGAGAATTTCTCGATGGCCTGGGCGATCTCGCCGCCGTAGAAGGCAGTGCCCTTGGTCTCGGCGATGGCGCGAAGCCCGCGCGCAGCGGCCTTGAAGCGGAACAGCTCGCCGACCACCGGCGCCCGGCCCCAGGGCAGGAAGCTTTCGGCGAAGCCCGGCATCGCGTGCAACTCGGGCGTAGCGGCGGCCCATTTCTGCTGCACCACGACCGGCATCAGGTAACCGCGTTCGGCGATGTCGATGGCCGGCTCCAGCAGGTCGGCGAACGGCAACTTGCCGAAGCGCTCGCTCAGCGCCACCCAGCCCGCCACAGCGCCGGGCACGGTGGCGGAATCGAATCCGCGCTTGGGCGGGGTGGCCGGATCGGCGCCGTACTTCCGCTTGAAGTGCTCGGGCGTCCAGGCCGCGGGTGCGGGGCCCGAAGCGTTGAGGCCGTGCAATTCCTTGCCGTCCCACAGGATGGCGAAGGCGTCGCTGCCCAGGCCGTTGCTGACCGGCTCGCAGATCGTCATCGCGGCCGCAGCGGCGATGGCCGCGTCGACGGCGTTGCCACCCTTCCACAGCATGCGCAACCCGGCCTGGGCCGCCAGCGGGTGCGAGGTGGAGACCACATTGCGGGCGAACACCGGCAGCCGCGCGGTCGGGTAGGGATTGTGAAAATCGAACTTCATGGGGGTACCTCTTGCTAAGGATTATCGGGCGGCAACGGGGGGTCCGGCGAGCTGGATGCGGACATCGCGCAACAGTTCAGCGAGATGTTTCGGCCATGCACTTGCGGTCGGCCTGCTGCAGCAAAGCGTTCAGCCGAGCTGCCTCGGCATCGGGCAGGTCGCATTCAGGATGATCTTGGCCCTGCCCTCGCTCGGCCAGTTTCATGCATACGTAAGCCCAGAGCACGTCGTGATAGAGCATCGCCCCTTCCAGGCAATGCTCCTGCGCGAACTGCTGCGAGACAGACAAGGACGGCTCGACGCCCTGGCGCGGGTGGGTGTTCGTTCGGTACCAGTACCCGGCAATGGACACGGCCAGCAACGCAAGCGCGGCCAGCCCGATCGCGGACCTTTTGGCCGCGCCCGGGCTATGCCAACGGGCCACGACGCTTTTGAAGAGCGCTGACATCCTTCCATCCTAAGCGACGAAAGGTCGCCGCCCGACGACAATAGCCCGGTGATAAGGGAATTCATCGAACCGTTCTTCGCGACCTTGCGCGCGGCCAACCCGCTGCCAACCACCGAGCTGGAGTTCACCACGCCTTTCGAGCTGCTGGTTGCAGTGCTGCTGTCGGCGCAAGCCACCGACGTCGGCGTCAACAAGGCGACGCGCAAGCTCTTTCCGGTCGCCAGCACGCCACAGGCCATCCTCGACCTCGGGCTGGACAGGCTGGAGGGCTACATCAGGACCATCGGCCTGTACCACGGCAAGGCGCGCAACCTGCTGGCGACCTGCGCCATCCTGGTGAAGAAATACGGCGGCGAGATCCCGCGTACTCGCGAGGAACTGGAGGCCCTGCCCGGGGTGGGCCGCAAGACGGCCAATGTGGTGCTGAACGTGGTGTTCGGCGCGGAGACGATGGCGGTGGACACGCACATCTTCCGCGTGAGCAATCGCACGGGCCTCGCGCCCGGCAGGAACCCGCTGCAGGTCGAGGCCGCGCTGATGAAGCGCGTGCCGAAGGAATACCTCGTGGACGCGCATCACTGGCTGATCCTGCACGGCCGCTACGTGTGCGTGGCGCGCAAACCGCGCTGCTGGGAATGTGCGGTGATCCCCTACTGCGATTTCAAGCCGAAGACGCCGCCGCCGGGCGCTTCCAGTAGCGTCTGTTGACAGCGCGGGGCCTGCCAGTGCATGCTTGCTCGGCCATTGGCGGCGGGACCCGCACGCGCCTTTCACCTTCAGGAGATTTCCATGACACGCCTATCCAGAGTCATCCTGTTGCTGTCTGCGGCGCTTGCCAGCTTCGCGTCATGGGCCGGACCGGGCGAAGATGCCGTTGCTGTCGTCGAACGCTGGTCCGCCACCTACAGCGCGAACGACGCTGACGCGCTGGTCGCTTTGTACACGTCCGACGCGGTGTTGCTGGGCACCGTGAGCCCCGTGATGTCGGAAGGAACCGCCGCGATCCAGACCTACTTTTCGCGGCTGAAAGGCTCCGGCAACAAAAACAGCATCAGGGAGCGCCGCGTGATGGTGCTGGCCGACGATGCCGTCATGGTCACGGGCTTCTACGATTTTTCAAATGCCGAGCGAACTCCAGCGCTGAGGCCATCGCGCTACACCATGCTTGTGATCCAGCAGGGCAAGGACTGGCGGATCGCGCATCATCACTCGTCGCCGCTCGTGCCGCCACCGAAGTAGCGCCTTCAGGCAAAACCACCCCGGGGACCGACTGAGCGATCAGGCCAGCAGGCCGATGCGCCGGCGCCGCTCCATGCCGGGCAGCACGTGGGCGAGCTGCGCATCGCCCAGCCGGAAATGCTGCTCGAGCAAGTCCGCGATGATGTCGCGGAAATCGGTGGTGACCGCCAGGTCTCGGCCTTCGTAGCGCGCCGGGGTTTCCAGCCCCGGCCAGTCGCCCCAGATGCGCCCGCCCCTGACACCGGCCCCCATCACCCAGGCCACGTTGCCGTGGCCATGGTCGGTGCCGTTGGTGCCGTTCTGCTTTACCGTGCGGCCGAATTCCGAGAGCACCAGGATGCTGGTTTCGCCAAGGCGGTCGCCCAGGCCCTGCGCCATCGCATCGAGCGCCTGCGCCAGCAGCCCGAATCGGTTGGCCAGCTGGCCCTTGCCTGCGCCCTGGTTGGCATGCGTGTCCCAGCCGCCGACGGGAACAAAGGCGAGCCGGATGCGCGCATCCCGGGCCATCAGCTGACCCAGCCTTCCGGTGTCGCGCGACAGGCCATTCAACGAGAGCGCGCCAGCGTCGGCTTTCGGGTCATCGCTGGCCAGCTTGTCCATGATCTCGCCGCGCGTTGCGTTGGCCTCGCGCACCGCGACGCTCAATCGGTCGTCTCCCGCGTAGAGCTGCGCGAACGCGGCCTTGAGTTCGGGCCGGTCGAGGTTGCCGCGGGCCAGCGCCGCGTT
>JBDSWB010000178.1:0-14302 GCA_039926915.1 Ramlibacter sp. | reverse complement strand
CCAGAGCAGCGGCCACCGTGACCCGGATGGTGCCGGCCAGCCCCAGCGAGCCGGCCCGCACCAGCGCCTGTCCCTCGGCCACCAGTTCGAGCGCGCGCCGGGCGTAATCGATCATCACCTCGCCCTCGGCCGTGGGCCGCACGGACCGGGTGGTGCGCTCGAACAGGCGAGCCCCCAGTGCCTGTTCGAGCCGCTTGATCGCGGCGCTCACGGCGGCGGTGGAAAGCCTGCACCGCTTGCCGGCCGCTGTCAGGGTGCCGGTTTCCGCGATAGCCAGCAGCACGCGCAAATCGTCGAGATTGTCAATTTCCATTGAAGAGTCAATTCTCCTGGAACCGCATTGTGGGCCACCGCCGGCACTCCTATAGTTGCCAGCAGCGGGCCGGCAGAGCCCTTATCAGACAACACAGGAGAAATTCATGAGACACGTCCTCGGCGCGCTCGCCGCGGCCGCGCTGGTCGCCGCATGCGCCACTGCCGGTTTCCAGTACCAAGTGCCCGCCGACGAGGTTGCGCGCGGCGACAAGTACCTGCAACCCGAAGGGGCGTCTGGCTACACGCCCAAGCCGGGCTGGGCGACCGCCAGGTACGCGGTGGCTGCTGCCAACCCGCTCGCCACCGATGCCGGCTTGCAGATTCTTCGGGCCGGCGGCTCCGCGGTCGACGCCGCAATCGCCGTGCAGATGGTGTTGACCCTGGTCGAGCCCCAGTCCAGCGGCATCGGCGGGGGCGCCTTCTTGCTGCACTTCAACGGCAAGGAAGTGGAAGCGTTCGATGGCCGCGAGACCGCTCCATCGGCGGCGGACGAGAAACTGTTTCTGGGCGCAGACGGCAAACCGGTGTCCTTTGCTGAAGGCGTCGTCGGCGGGCGCTCGGTGGGTGTGCCCGGCACCGTGCGCATGCTGGAGATGGCCCACAAGCAGTACGGTAAGCTGCCCTGGTCCAAGCTGTTCGAGCCGGCCATCGTGCTGGCCGAAGGCGGCTTCAAGGTCAGCCCGCGGCTGAACACCTTGTCCAAAGCCGATGCCCACCTGAAAAAGGATCCGGTGGCCGCCGCGTACTTCTTCAATGCCAACGGCGACGCACGGGAAGTCGGCTTCAACTTGCGCAACCCGGAACTTGGCGCCGTGTTGCGCCGCATCGCGGGCGAGGGATCGAAAGCACTTCACGAAGGTGAGATTGCCCAGGCCATCGTGAGGAAAGTCCAGTCGCATTCGACCAACCCGGGCCGGATGACGCTCGCCGACCTGGCGGGCTACCAGCCGAAAAAGCGTTCGCCCATCTGCCATGACTACAAGGCCCGGGGCCGAGACTTGCGCATTTGCGGCTTCCCTCCGCCAAGTTCGGGCGCGATCGCCGTCGGACAAATCCTGGGCATCCTGAGCAACGCCCACGCCGATGCGATACCGCTGGAAAACGGCCTGCCCGGCGTCAACTGGCTGCACCTGTACACCGAGGCATCGCGGCTCGCGTTCGCGGACCGCGCCCAGTACCTGGGCGACCCGGATTTCGTCCAGGCGCCGGGTGGCAACTGGATGAGCCTGCTGGAGCCGGCCTACCTGGCCGAACGCGCGAAGCTGATCGGCGCGCAGAGCATGAAAGTGGGCAAGGCCGGCGCCCCGGCGCCGGTGAAGACCAGCTACGCGCCCAGCCCCGAGCAGCAGGAATACGGCACCTCGCACATCAGCATCGTCGATGGCAGCGGCAACGCGATCGCGATGACGACGACAATCGAGGACCAGTTCGGCTCGCGCCAGATGGTCAGCGTCAAGGGCCGCTCCGGCGGCTTCCTGCTGAACAACGAACTCACGGACTTCAGCTTTGCGCCGGCCGATGCCGAAGGCAAGCCAGTTGCCAACCGCGTCCAGCCGGGCAAGCGCCCACGCTCCTCGATGGCGCCCACGCTGGTCTTCGACAAGGCGACGGGACAGCTGGTGATGAGCGGCGGCAGTCCCGGCGGCGCGCTCATCATCCACTTCACAGCCAAGACGCTCTACGGCGTGCTCAACTGGGGATTGAACGCCCAGCAGGCCATCGACCTGCCCAACTTCGCTTCGCTCAACGGGCCGAGCCTCCTGGAAGAGAAGCGCTTTCCGCCCGCGACGGTGGAGGCACTGCGCGCCCGCGGCGCCGAAGTCCGGGAGCAGGTCATGACGAGCGGCCTGCAAGCTATCCAGAAGACACCTGCAGGCTTGTACGGTGGCGCCGACCCGCGGCGCGAAGGTGTCGTGATGGGCGACTAGGCCCGCTCGGCCGCCTCTTCGGTCTGCAACGGGTTCGACGGCGCCGGTTCGGGGGGCTTGCCGATGCGCTCGAACTCGGAGATCACCTGGGCGCCCAGTAACAGCAGCGTCGCGGCGATCTCGAAACTGAGCAGCACCACGATGGCTGTGGTGAGCGAGCCATAAACCACGTTCACCTGGGACAGCGTGCTGAAGTACCACACCAGCACGTGGCGGGTGATCTCCCACAGCAGCGCGGCAGTCACGCCGCCGATCAGTGCGTGTCTCAATGAAAGCCGGCCCACCGGCATGACCACGTAGACCGAGGTCAGCACGAAGATTTCGCCGGCCAGGCCCAGCAGGTACAGCAACACGCCGGAGAAGCCCTTGAGCGACCATTCGCGTCCCAGGAACTGGACGCTCTCCTCGCCCATGGCCTGCAGGCTGCCCGAGACCAGTGTGACCACCAGCAGGCCGAAGCCGAGGCTGAGGATGTAGCAGTACGGCAGTAGCGCCGAGACGATGTATCGGCGCCGCCGGGTGGCAATGCGGTGCAGGAAGATCACCGACATCGCGTTCTCGAGCACCGTGAACGCAAGCGAGCTGAAGAACAGCATCGTCCCCAGCAACACCCAGCCGATCACGTCGCGGTGAACCAGGAAATTGCCGAGTTCGCCGACGATCGCGCGCGCCTGTCCCGGCATCAGCCACTCGAGGTAGCGGCCGAGCGTCTGGAGGAGTTCGGCCTGGTCGATCACATGCGACAGGGCGATCACCGTGAGGATCAGCAGGGGCACCACCGACAACAGCGCGTAATAGGCCACGGCCCCGGCCAGCAACAAGCCCTGGTTGGCTTTGAAGCCCTTGAGCACGCACCATGCAAACGCGCCGGGGTGCTTCAGGACGTGGGCGGCTTGGTAACTGAGGATGGCCATGGGAAGCCGCCCAGTATGCCGCGAACGGGGACGCTGCGGCACGAGCCGCCAGTATCAGTCGGCAACGCCTCCCCGGATCGGGCAGGCGGAAATTGCGGACCCGGATCGAGCAGCTTTCATGCAGCGATGGAGCGCAGCCGCGGCCGGCCGGATTTCGCGCGCGAAGGCGAGCGCGCCTTGCCGGTCTTGCGCCTTGGTGGGGGAGCGGCAGCCTCGGCCAGCTCAACAGGCTTTGACGCCGCCACAGCCGCAGGCGCGGCTGCCGACATCGCGCGCACGGCCTCGAGTAACTCCGCTAGCGCAGCCGTCAGATAAGCAGCCAGCGACTGGGCATCCGGCACCGCACGCCGGCAAGCGGTGAGGCCGAAACCCAGCACGCCGTTGTAGCTCTGCACGGTGATGTTCAGTGCCACGCCATGGCCGGGGATGGAGACCGGGACGTAGGTTGCGACCCGGGCGCCCGCCAGGTACAGCGGCACCGGCGAGCCGGGCACATTGGAGATGGCTACATTCGCCAGCGGCGGCATGACATTGGCCAGGCGTGAGCGGCCGTAGAGCGAGGCCAGCCCCGTCATCAGCCACGGCGCGCCGAACGACGGAAAATCAGTCGGGATCGCGGTCTTGATCTGGCTGGTGAGTTCCTTGGCGCCGATCGCGTTGCTGCGGATGGCGGCGAGGCGCTTGAGCGGTTCCTTGACGTCTGAAGCCAGTCCGACAAACATCATCGACACCTGGTTGTTCAGTTCGGTGTTGCCGGCCTCGCGCAGGCTCACCGGCACGGCGGCTATGAGGGACTTGTCCGGGCGGCAGTCCTCGTCCGCCAGGTAACGGCGCAGCGCCGCGGAACAGAGGGCCAGCACCACGTCGTTCACCGTGGTCTCGGTGGCGCGTGTGATCTCCTTGACCTCGGCCATCGATAGGTAGGCGGCGGCGAACGAGCGCTGATTGGTGATGGCGACGTTGATCGGTGTGCGCGGTCCGAACCTGAACTGCTTGCGGGCCACGAAGCGCCGATTTCCGTCCTCGTCGGTTTCGCGCTTGAACAGACTCCTGGCGGCGCGGCCCATGTCGGGCAGCACGCGCGCCAGCTTGATGTACTGCCGCACGGTGTTGGACAGCGCGGCGCCGACCAGCTCGGCCATGCCCAGCTGGTAGCGGTTGGCGCGCGCGCGCTGGCGCGGCGGCTTCACCGCGCGTGGGGTGGGCGTCAGGTCGAACACCGCCTGTGCCAAAAGCACGCCGGCGGCCCCGTCCATCGCCGCGTGATGGATCTTGGTGTAGAAGGCCACCTGTCCGGTGTGAAAGCCCTCGATCACGTAGAACTCCCACAGCGGACGGCTGCGATCGATCAGGCTGGAATGCAACCGCCCGATCATCTGCTCGAGTTGCAGCATGGTGCCGGGGCGCGCGAGCGAGACCCGCCTCAGGTGGTAGTCCAGGTCCACGTCCTCGTCGTCCACCCACACTGGATTGGCCAGCTCGAAGGGCATCAGCGCCAGCTTGCGCTGGAAAAGCGGCGCCAGGTGCATACGGCTGGCAATGTGCTCGCGCACGTTGTCGTAGAAGTCCCCCATGTAGCCCTCGGGCAGGTCGAACAGGTGCATGCTGCCCACGTGCATGGGCATTTCCGGGGTTTCGATATATAGGAAGGTGGCGTCGAGGCCGCTGAGGTGGTGCATGAAGGTCTCCGTTGTGGTTTTCAGCGCTGCTGGCGCAGCATCCTGGCCGGCACTGCAAGCCAGACGATCACGGCGACCAGGGCATAGCCGGCAGCGCGGATGTCGTCGTCCACGCGCTGCCAGATCTCGTTCAGCGGCAAGCTGCTGCCAAACAGAGCCGGCAGCCGGGCGCGCAGCCCGCGCAGGTAACGGTTGGCACGCTCCAGGTCCGGGCACGGGCCCACGCTGGTGGGGTAGCCGATGTCACCAACATAGCCGTCGACAATGGGCGAAACGTCCAGGATCACGGATTCGCCGGCTACCAGCTTGCGCTCACCGGGATGAAAGTGATCGTAGGTGGTATAGCCGTCAAAGCTTGCGTGACCGCCGAACCAGGCAAAGGGCCGGTGGAACCAGCCGTCCGAGCCATGCTGGTCCAACCACTGTCCCAGCATGCCGGCCAGTTTGCCCGCCAGCCAGTTCCCGCGGCGCAAGCTGGCCGCTGTGTTCTCAATCGCCACAGGCCTCCAGGTTTGCCGCCCAGCGGCGGTGGTGCGGCAGGTCATCGTCCAGGTACCAGGCATCGCGCTCCGTGACAACCAGAATTTCCTCGAACTTGGAGCCCAGCGGGCCCAGGCCCACATGCGGCTCCATCGCCCACAGCCCGGGCTGCGGCGGACAGTCGCTCTGACGCGTGTGGTTCCAGTTGGGTGTGAGCTCGGGGTTGCCGCGCGAAGAGCGCCAGCTGCGCCAGAAGAACCAGCCCACGGGCAGCGGCGACAGCCCCCACAGACGCCGGCGGGCCAGCCATGCCGGCTGCACCTGCGCCATGCGGTGCGCCAGCACCATGCCGATGTGCTTGCGGTGGCAGTTCTCGAAGCCGCGGCCAACGATCAGGCTATCAACCTCGCGCGCGATCTCGCGCATCGTCAAGCGCTGTTCCTTTGCGCGCGCCAGCACCAGCGCGCGCAATTCGCGCAGCAGCGCGTCCGCCTGTGCGAAGGCGGCCTGCAGCGCGCCGGCACGCGGGACGGCCAGCGAAACGTCGATCATGGTTCCCTCGAAGACCGGCGCCGCATCGAGGATCACGGCATCTCCGTCTTGCAGACGCCGCGCCGTCGGCAACGCCTCGAACTGCCCGAACTGCCCCGGATAGGCCGTGCGGTCGCCGAACAGGGCAACCGGGACATGGAAGTAGCTGCGCACGCCCTGCCCCGCGAACGCCCGGCGCAGCCGCCTTGCGGCATCGATCTCGGTGTCGCCATCGCGCAGGGTGGCGGCAACCTCCTCCAGCGTGGCATAGGCGCTGCGCTGAAGCAGTCTGAACCGGCCCAGCTGGTCCGCGTCGAAGTCCCGAAACTGAATCATGGACCGCGCTTACTCATTGCTGATCTTCGCTTCCCGGGCGACCTGCTTCCAGGCCTCGATGTCCCTGGCGGTCAGCTCGTTGAGTTCATCGCCCGGGGTGTAGATGGCGTGGATGCCCAGGTCCAGCAACCTGGCCTTCACATCGGGCATTTCCACCGTGGCCTTGAGCGCGGCGGACAGCTTGTCCATGACGGGTTTGGGCGTGCCGGCCGGCGCGTAGAGCGCCCAGCGCAGCGCGCCCATGCGCTTGCCGTTGAAATCGATCCCCTCATCCTCGTAACTGTTCACGCCGGGCATGCTGGGCGAGCGCGAAGTGCAGGTGACGATGGCCTTGAGCTTGCCGCTCTTGTGCATCGGCGTGCCCGAAGCCATGTCCACCCATCCCAGCTTGACGTGTCCGCCCAGCATGTCCGTCTGGATTTGTGCCACCGATTTGTAGGGGATGTGCGTCATCTTCGCCTGGCTCTTGAGGTTGAGCAGCTCGCCGCAGAAGTGCCCGGTCGAGCCATTGCCCCAGCTCGCGTACTGCAGGCTGCCGGGCGTGGCCTTGGCCAGCGCAAGTAGCTCTTTCAAGTTGGCGGCGGGCACATCGTTGGTGGCCATGAGAACAACGGCGGCCGAGCCGACCTGGCCGATCGGCGCAAAGTCCTTCAGCGCGTTGTAAGGCAGCTTGGGATTACTGGCCGGCAGCAGCACATGCGTGGTGGCGCCGCCCAGGGTGATGGTGTAGCCGTCCGGCGCTGCCTTGGCGGTGGCGTCCACGGCGATGGCGCCGCCCGCCCCGGGCCGGTTTTCGATCACGAAGTTGCCCTTGAGCAGGGGTCCCATCTTGTCGGCGAGCAGACGCGCGAGTGTGTCGCCGCCGCTGCCCGCGGCCGAGATCAGCAGGAACCGGATCGGCCGGTTGGGATAGTCGGCCGCGCCCTGGGCTTGGGCTGCCAGGCTCACGGCCGCGAGCATCGCCGCTGTCACGAGTTTGCGCATGATCTTGTCTCCTTCAGGGTTGGCGGGCCGTCAAAGCGACAAGCCGCCGTCGACAACGAGTTCGATGCCCGTCACGTATTTCGATTCGTCCGATGCCAGGAACAGGGCGGCATGGGCCACGTCCCAGGGCGTGCCCTGACGGCCCATAGGGCAGCGGGCGGCGCGCGCTGCGCCGCCAGCCCGCACCTCGTCCGCGGACTTGAAATACGCGGCCGCGTGCGGCGAGTCGATCAGGCCGGGCAGGATGGCGTTGCAGCGCACCTGGTGCCGCGCGTATTGCCGCGCCACCACCCGCGTCATGTGATTGAGCGCCGCCTTGGAAGTGCTGTACGACAGGAACTGCACTGGGCTCCACTTGCGGCTGGCGATGGAGGAGATGTTGATGATGGAGCCGCCCCCCTGCCGGATCATGTGGGGCACGACTTCGCGCGATGTCAGCATCGCGCCCTTGAGGTTGACCTCGTGCACGCGGTCCCACGATTCCTCGGTGAGTTCGGTCAGCTCGCCCAACTCCTCGATGCCCACGTTGTGGTGCAGCACATCGATGCGGCCATGGCGCTCCAGGCAATGCACGACCATCGCTTTGATCTGCGCGCTGCTGCGCACGTCGGCCTCGACGGCGCTGGCGACGCTGCCCTCGGCTTCGATGCGGCGCACCGTTTCCTCGGCAGCGACCAGTGACCGGTCAGCGCACAGCACAGTGGCGCCTTCGCGTGCGAACAGCACTGCGCAGGCGGCCCCGTTGCTGATGTCACTGCCGATGGAGCCCGCGCCCACGACGATGGCCACCTTGCCTTGCAGCCGGCCGTTCACGAAACCTCCCTCGCGAACGGGAGCGGCTCGCGGCGGCGCGGACCGCAGGATTCGCGCAGCACAAGCTGGGTAGTGATGACGATGCGCTCTGGGTCCGGCGCCTGCTCCGGATGCAGCCGCCGCAGCAGCAGCTCGGCTGCGGAGGTGCCGACAGCATCCAGGTCCCAGGTCAGCGCGGTGATGGTCGGCGAGAACAGCTGCGACAAGTCCGTGTCGCCGACGCTGACGACGCTGACCTCCTCGGGCACGCTGCGGCCCGCGTGGCGCAGCCCCTGCAACACGCCCGAGAGGATGCGCGTGCCCAGGCAGACAAAGGCAGTCGGCGCCTCGTCCGAGGACAGCAGCGACAGCGCCTCGCTGAAAGCAAACTCCATCGAAGAGCGTTCGGCACGGATCAGCCGCGCCTCGGGTTGCAGGCCGCGCTCGCTGAAGGCGTCACGAAAGCCGGCGATGCGCTCGCGGCCGGGTCGGAGCACGCTGCCCGGAGTGAGCAGCGCAATGCGCGAGTGGCCCAGATTGAGCAGGTAACGCGTGGCCTGCAACGCGCCATGGAAATGGTCCACATGCACTCCGCTGCACCCGGGTCCGAAGTCGCGGTCCAACGCCACCACCGGGAAGTGCTCGTCGGCAAGGCGCTCAAGCATGGCCGGTTTTTCGCTTTCGCACGGCCCCAGCACCAGGCCGTCGATCCGGCGGCGGCGAAACAGTTCGATCAGCGTCTTCTCGCGCCGCGCGTCGTTGTGGGTATTGGCCAGCAGCAAGGCACGGCCGCCGAGCTGCAGCCGCGCCTCCAGGGCGGTGATGACCCGTGCATACAGCGGGTTGGCGAAGTCCGACACCAGCACGCCAACCACGCCGGTGGCCCGCGTGCGCATGCTCTGGGCAATGGCATCGGGTTCATAGCCCAGGCGCTGCGCCGCCTGGGTGACCGCAGCAATCGCTTCCTGGCTGACGCGGCCGTTGCGGTTGAGCGCGCGCGATGCCGTGCCCAGCGACACGCCCGCGGCCAAGGCCACGTCACGGATCGTCGGTCGCGCCCTTTTCTTCATTGCGGAACCGACGCAGGCGCGATGCCGGGCGGAAAACGCTGCGACCCCTGCTCCAGCGGAACCGCCATGCTGTTGAGAAAAAACGCGGCCATGTGGTAGAAGCTTGCCGACAGAATGAGCTCCACAATCTGCTCATGCGGCCATTGCGTGCGCAGCTGCTCCCACACCACGTCGCTGACAGTGGAGTGCTGGTGCAGTTCATCAACCATCCGCACGATGAGGCGTTCGGCCGGCGTCCAGAGCTGGTCGTCCAGGCCACTCCAGCGCTCGCACAGGGTCAGCTCGGCGATCTGGGCGGCGTCAAGGCCGCACCGGTCGCCGTAGATGCTCACATGCATGCCCCACTCATACTCCGAACGGGTCAGCGCGCCGGTGCGGATGATGGCGATTTCGCGCTGGCGCTCTGGTAGCTCGCACTTGAACAGGATCACATGCCCCATGGCCTGGAACGCGCTTGCCAGCAAGGGATGGTGCGCCAGCGCCAGGCGCAGGTTCTGCGGCGACAGTCCCTTGAAAGCCCCATTGGAGATGGTTTTGGCGGCTTCCGGCTCATAGGGAGGCGAGCGCAGCGGCAAGCGCGGCGAGAAAGTCAAACCAGGCGAATTGGACTGCATGGATCGCATGCTAGACAGCTTGTGGAAACGTTTCTATCAGGTCATTCCCTAGCCACATGGCGCAGATAGTCGGGCGTGAAATGCTCGCCCAGGCCCACTTCCAGCGCGTGCTTTAGCCGCTCTAGCACCTGCGCCGCCACCGGACCGCCCGTTCCCAGTGCCGCCGCAAACTGGTTGTAATAGTCGATGTCCTTGTGCGCCGTGGCCAGCGTCACGCGTGAGCGTGGCTCACCGATCCCCGCCAGCCAGGGCGTGAGGCCATCCAGGACCCGGTTCTGACCGCCGCTGGCGCTGATCGCCTGCAACAGTGTCGGCAAGTGCAGTCCGGCGCGGCCGGCAGTGGCCATGGCTTCGGACACCGCCACCAAGCTGCTGAAGGCCAGGAAGTTGTTGACCAGTTTGGCTGCGTAACCCTGGCCCGGCCCGCCCATCGCGAAGACCTGCGCGCAGAACGCGCGCAGCACAGGATCAGCCCGTGCCACCGCTGCCGGCCTTCCTCCCACCAAAGCATTGAGCTTGCCGGCTTCGGCTTCGGCCGGGCCACGGGTGACCGGCGCGTCCACGAAGGCGATGCCCGAAGCGGCCAGCTGCCGGTCGAAGTCCACCGCGGCGTCGGGCCGCAGTGTCGAGCACTCCACCACCAGCAAGCCACTGCCCGCGCCCGCCGATACGCCGGAGGGACCCAACAGCACGGCTTGCGCGGTGTCGAGCGAGGGCAGGCATAGCACGACCGTGTCACAGTCTGTCGCAAGCTCCGCTGCGTTGGCCGCCTCCCAGGCGCCGGACGCGCAGAGTTCTTCCGCAGTTTCACGGCGCCGGTGTGCCACGATGCCGAGCCGGAAGCCGGCGCGCAACAGCGACATGCCCATCCCCCGCCCCATCAGCCCCAGCCCGACCAGGCCGACGTGCCTGCCGCTCCGATCCACCATGCCGCCTCCTTTATGGAAACGATTCCATTCTAAAGGCCTCAGATGTCGATTGCCGCGGCCGAGCCGGCCTGCTTGCGCAATTCGAACTTCTGGATCTTGCCCGTCGACGTCTTGGGCAATTCACCGAAGACCACCGCGCGCGGCACCTTGAAGCCCGCCAAGTGCTTTTTGCAGTGGGCGACGATTTCTTCCCGGGTCACCGCGGCGCCAGCTTTGAGTTCCACAAACGCGCAGGGCGTCTCGCCCCAGCGTTCGTCGGGCCTGGCGACCACAGCGGCGGCCAGCACGTCCGGGTGGCGGTAGAGCACGTCTTCCACTTCGATGGAAGAAATGTTCTCGCCACCCGAGATGATGATGTCCTTGCTACGGTCCTTGATCTTGATGTAGCCGTCCGGGTATTGAACCGCCAGGTCCCCGGTATGGAACCAGCCGCCGGCGAAAGCTTCCTGCGTCGCCTTCGGATTTTTCAGGTACCCCTTCATCGTGATGTTGCCGCGAAACATGATCTCCCCCATGGTTTCGCCGTCCATGGGCACTGGCTTCATCGTCGAGGCGTCGAGCACGCGCGCATCGCGCTGCAGGTGATAGCGAACGCCCTGGCGCGCGTTCAGGCGTGCCCGGTCGCCGATGTCCAGGTCGTCCCACTCCTCGCGCTTGGGGCACACGGTGGCCGGTCCATAGACTTCGGTCAACCCGTAGACATGGGTCAGGTCGAACCCCATCCGCTCCATGCCTTCGATCATCGAGGCTGGTGGCGCGGCTCCCGCCACCATCGCCTTGACCCCAGTGGGCAGGCCCTCTTTCATGCCTTCCGGCGCGTTGACAAGCATGCCGTGAACGATCGGCGCGCCGCAGTAGTGCGTGACGCCGTTGACCTTGATCGAATCGAGGATCGCCTTCGCCTCGACTTTGCGCAGGCACACGTTGACGCCGGCGCGCGCCGCCACCGTCCAGGGAAAGCACCAGCCGTTGCAATGGAACATCGGCAGCGTCCAGAGGTACACCGGGTGCTTGCCCATGTCCCATTCCAGGATGTTGGAAATCGCGTTCACCGCCGCGCCGCGGTGGTGGTAGACCACGCCCTTGGGGTTGCCCGTGGTGCCGCTGGTGTAGTTGAGTGCGATCGCATCCCATTCGTCGGCGGGGAGCTGCCATTCGAACGCTTCGTCGCCGGCGGCAACAAAGGCGTCGTAGCGCATCGAACCGATGCTCTCAACGGTCCCGGTGAACAGGCTGTCCTCCACATCAATGACCAGAATCGGGGTCTTCGAGCTGCGCAAAGAGAGCGCCTTGCGCATCACAGGTGCGAATTCCGGGTCCACGATCACGACCTTGGCCTCGCCGTGGTCCAGCATGAAGGCGACCGTCTCCGGGTCGAGCCGCGTGTTCAGGGCATTGAGCACGGCACCGGCCATCGGAACCCCGAAATGCGCCTCCACCATGGGCGGGGTGTTCGGCAACATGACCGCGACCGTGTCGCCCTTGCCCACGCCCGCGGTCGCCAGGGCGCTGGCCAGCTGCCGGCAGCGAGAATAGACCTCGCCCCAAGTGCGGCGCAATTCGCCATGGACCACCGCAAGCCGTCGCGGATAGACCTCCGCGGCCCGCTCGATGAAGGACAAGGGGGACAGCGGCGCGAAATTCGCTTCATTGCGCGCGAGGTCCTGGTCGAGAATGCGTTGCATGTCTTGTCTCCGAGGGTTCCCGGTCAGCCGGTGTGGTTTGAGGGTACCGCTTTACGGCGCGTCGAAGCACCAAGTAAGGTAAGAATACCGAGCCATGTCCATCCCCCAGTCTTTCATCCAGGAGCTCCTGGCGCGCACCGACGTGGTCGAGATCGTCGGCCGCTATGTGCAGCTGAAGAAGGGCGGGGCCAACTACATGGGGCTGTGCCCATTTCACGGCGAGAAGTCGCCCTCGTTCTCCGTGAGCCCGACCAAGCAGTTCTATCACTGCTTCGGCTGCGGCAAGAACGGTAACGCGATCAGTTTTCTGATGGAACATGCCGGCATGAATTTCGTGGAGGCGGTGAAGGACCTGGCCGGCCAGTACGGTATGCAGGTGCCCGAGGAGGACGCGTCGCCGCAGGATCGCGCCCGAGCCGTTCAGCAACGGGAAAAGCAGGCCACCCTGACCGATGTGCTGGAAAAGGCGGGTGAGGCTTACCGCAAGCACCTGAAGAGTTCGCCGAAGGCAATCGACTACCTCAAGGGCCGTGGGCTGTCCGGCGAGATTGCCAGGCAGTTTGGGCTGGGTTACGCGCCTGAGGGCTGGCGCAGCCTGGCCAGCGTTTTTCCCGACTACGATGACCCGCTGCTGTCCGAGAGCGGCCTGGTGATCGTCAGTGAAGACGAAGACAAGCGCTACGACCGGTTCCGCGACCGGGTGATGTTCCCCATCAGGAACGTCAAGGGCGAGTGCATCGGCTTCGGCGGGCGCGTGCTCGGCGAAGGCGCACCCAAATACCTGAATTCGCCGGAGACCCCGGTCTTCAGCAAGGGGCGCGAACTCTACGGCCTGTTCGAGGCTCGCCATGCATTGCGCGAACAGGGCTATGTGCTGGTCACCGAAGGCTACATGGACGTCGTTGCGCTGGCCCAGCTCGGCTTTCCGAATGCGGTGGCCACGCTGGGGACGGCCTGCACGAACGAGCATGTCCAGAAGCTCTTTCGCTTCACCGACTCCGTGATCTTCAGTTTCGACGGGGACGAAGCCGGCCGCCGCGCGGCACGCAAGGCCCTGGACGGCGCCCTGCCCTACGCGACCGACGTGCGCTCGGTGAAATTCCTGTTCCTCCCGGCCGAGCATGACCCGGACAGCTACATCCGCGAGTTCGGGCGGGACGGGTTTGCGCGGTATGTGAGTGAGGCGACGCCCCTGTCGCGGTTCCTCATCGAGGCGGCCCGCGAAGGTTGCGACCTGGGGTCCGCGGAGGGCCGCGCCCACTTGGCCGCCAATGCCAGGCCGCTCTGGAGCCAACTGCCCGAAGGTGCATTGCGAAGGCAACTTCTGGGTGAGATCGCAAGCCATGTGCAGGTGGAAGCGCGCGAGCTGGCGGCGTTGTGGTCCATGCCCGCGCCGGGCCGCCAGGGCGCCGCGCCGCGTCAGCGGTCGGGCTGGGAGCCGCGCCGCGGCGTCTTGGGTACGCCGTCCATAGCAGCGCGGCGCCTGGGAATCCGTCCTTCCATCGAGGCCAGTGCAAGCAACATTGCGCGGCTGCTGCTGTGCAACTCGGTGCTCTGGGAATTGCTGAGCGCGGGCGATCACGAAATCCTGTGTGCGCTGGACGGAGACTTCGGCGAATTGTTCCGCTGGATCGACCATCAGATGCACGAGCACGGGCCCCAGCCCCTGGCGGCGCTGGCGGTGGGTCTCGAAGGCATGTCCTTCGAATCGGCGGCGCGCCGGGTGATTTCGCTGGACAGCCTGCAACCCTCGGGCCGGATGGTCGAAGACCCTCTCATGCCGGTGGCCGACCTGCATTCGGCGGTGCTCAAGCTCCAGTTGGACGTGCTCGACCTCGAGCTCAAGCGGGTCCAGGCGCTGCCGTCCAGCGACCCGACCCGGGTGGCGCAGGAGGAGCAGCTCATCCGCCGGCAATTTGCCCTCAAGCAACGCCAGAACCTTGAAAAATCCCGTTGACGGTATAATGTAAGGTTGCTAGCGGCAAGAGCGACAGCAGCACCTCCGGACACCGGCCAACCGTGGACACAGCTCCCGACCGGCCACC
>JBDSWB010000177.1:0-5907 GCA_039926915.1 Ramlibacter sp. | reverse complement strand
ATTTCTCAAACTTCTATCTCTTACTTATGAGCGTTTAAAGGTCTTGCGACCTAGTTCCGAAGAACTTGGCAATCGCCTTCAAACGCCCACGCTTATCGGCTGTATATTTTTAACGAACCCTGTCGGCACTTTGCTCGACTTGCGTCTCGCTTTTGCCTGCTTTGCTGCGATGAGCAGAGCCTTGAATTATCGCAGGTTTTGATAAGTCCTGTCAACTTTGAAGGTTTCTACCGTCTTGCTTTTTGCTGGCGTCTTCACTGGGAAGACTGCTGGCTGGAGCGCTTTCAGCAGAGCCTTGAATTCTATACCAGGTTTTGATCCCCGGTCAATTCGAAGCCACCTTTTTCTCCGCCTTGTTTGACACCGTCTGGCGCGGCGCCCCGCGTTCAGCAGAGCCATCGACTATAGCACTATTTTTTTGGCACTCCGAAAGGCGTGCTTCTCCTTGTCCGCCCTAGCTCGCGAAAGGCAGGGCCCTTTGCCGCCGGCCCGTAAGCGCAAAAAGGGCATTCGCCACTGCGGGCGCAAGCGGCGGCACGCCCGGCTCGCCTACGCCGCTTGGGGGTCGCAAGCTTGGGACGATCCACGTTTCTACCTGGGGGGACTGCGCCAAGGTCACCATCGGGTAGTTCGGAAAATTGGATTGGCGCACCGCACCCGCCTCGATGTCGACTCTGCCGTAAAGGGCTGCCGTGAGCGCGAACACGACCGAGCTTTCCATCTGCTGGGCCACGATGTTGGGATTGACCGCCGTGCCGCAGTCAATCGCACAGACCACGCGGTGGACGCGTGGCTTTCCGCCTTCCAGGGAGACTTCCGCGACCTGCGCCACGACGGACCCGAACGACTCGTGCAGCGCGACGCCCCGCGCGCGGCCAGCGGGCAACTTGCCGCCCCAGCCCGCCTTCTCGGCGGCCAGTTCCAGCACGGCAAGGTAACGGGTCACGCCTTTCAGCAGCTTGCGCCGGAATTCCACCGGGTCCTGGCCCGCTTCGGTGGCCAGTTCATCGACAAAACCTTCCGAAAAGAAGGCATTGTGCGAGTGGCCCACCGACCTCCAGAAGCCGACGGGCACGCCCATCCGGGTGGCGACATGCTCCATGTGCTGGTTGAGGACGCCATACGGCAGATCGAAGAGGCCTTCGGCCGCCGTCTTGTCGGGCGTATCCACGGGTCCCGAAAGCGCAGGCAAGCCCCGCTCCATCCAACGGGGCGTGATCGCGTCGCCGGCCGACTTGATCCTCAGGCTGGTCAGGTTGCCCTGAGCGTCCAGGCAACCGCGCATCATCGCCACATGCATCGGGCGATAGAAATCGTGAGTCATGTCCTCTTCGCGCGGCCACACCAGTTGAACCGGCGCGCCGCCGCAGTCGTGGGCCACGCGCACCGCCTGCGCCGCATAGTCAACCTCCAGTCGGCGGCCGAAACCGCCGCCCAGCAGGGTGACGTGCACAGTGACATCGGCAACGGGCACGCCCGCAACTTGTGCGGCGATTTCGCGGCACATCTGCGGTACCTGTGTCGGCACCCAGACTTCCACCTTGCCGTCCTGGACACGGGCAGTGCAGTTCATCGGCTCCATTGTCGCGTGAGCGAGGTACGGGGCGCTGTACCAGGCTTCGACCTTGCGGCCGGCCTGTTGCTCCGCGGCGGCGGCATCGCCCTGCTCATGAAAGACAGTGCCCGCTCGGGTTCGGACAGCCGCCTCCAGGTCGGCCGCGATGCGGCGCGAGTCAAGGCCGCCCTGGGGCCGCTGGCGCCATTCGACCTCGACGGCCTGCGCAGCGCGCCTGGCATGCCAATAGGTCTTGCCCACGACTGCAAAGCCCGCCGTCGATCCGCCATAGGCCGGCAGGAGCACGAGGCGTTCCACCCCGGGCAGGGCCAGCGCTTTTTGCGCATCGATCCTGCCGGGCGAGCCGCCGAGCATCGGGCACAGGCGAATCGCGGCGAACTTCATCCCGGGCAGGCGCACGTCCAGCCCGAAGCGAGCGCTCCCATCCACCTTGGATGGAACGTCCAGGCGCTGCGCCGGTCGGCCGATCAGTTTCCAGTCTTTGCGGTCTTTCAGGCGGACTTCGCCGGGCGGTGTCGCTGCGGCGAACCGGGCCATTTCACCGTAAGTGGTCGACTTTCCCGAGCTGTGGGAAATGACGCCATCCTTCACCTTGATTTCCTCGGCCGGCAGCTTCCACTGGAGCGAAGCCGCCCCTACCAGCGAAGCCCGCGCCGTGGCTGCGGCCACGCGAACAACTTCCCAGGCATCGGACACACTGGAGGATCCCCCCGTGGCGTTGATGCCCAATTCACGCGCGATCTTGCCCACCATCCACCGGCCGGCCATGACGCGGCCGAATCCATCTTCGTTTTCCGCCTGCAGCGGATGGAACGGCAGGCTGGCCACCAGCATCGAGACATTGCCGTAGATGGCGTCCCCACCGGCCTGTTCGATGCGCATCGCCGAGAGCGGTACGTCCAGTTCCTCGGCGGCCAGCATGGGCAGCGCGGTGTGCACGCCCTGCCCCATTTCGCTGCGCGGCATCGCCAGCACCACGGTGCCGTCCGCCGCGATCTTGATCCAGCCATTGAGCGAAACGTCGCCTTCTTTCGACAGCATCAGGCCGGCGCTTCCCAGCCTCGAGCGCTGCGGCACCAGCGCCCAGCCCACCACCAGCGCCCCAACCGCGCCGGCGGCGCTCAGCAGCATCGTCCTGCGCCTCATGCCTTCGCTCCGGCCGCACGCTTGATGGCCAGCTTCACGCGCTGGTAAGTCCCGCAGCGGCAGATGTTGGTCATTGCCTCGTCGATATCCGCATCGGTGGGCCTGGGCTTTCTTTCCAGCAGGGCGGCAGCGGCCATCAGCATGCCGCTCTGGCAGTAACCGCACTGCGGAACCTGCTCGGCGATCCACGCGGCTTGCAGGGGATGGAGCTTGCCGGGCGCCCCCAGCGATTCGATGGTCTGGATGCGCTTACCGACGACGGATGCAACGGGCGTCACACACGAGCGAACGGCCTGGCCGTCGACCCGCACGGTGCAGGCGCCGCACGCGGCCACCCCGCAGCCGAACTTGGTGCCGGTCATGCCGAGCACGTCACGCAGTACCCACAACAAGGGCATGTCCGGTTCGGCATCGGCGGAGATCGCCTTGCCGTTGATTTGCAATTCCACTCTGGCTCCTCCCGGGTGCGGTCCCCGGATGGAAGACTATATAGACCCTCGTGGCAAGTCGATAGAGGACCCGCTCCAGCGGCAGGCCGGATAATCGCGGCCTTCATGGCACTCATCACCCTCCTCAACGCGCAGCTGGCCTACGGACATGTACCCCTGCTCGATCACACCGACTTTTCCCTGGAGAGCGGCGAGCGCGTCGGCTTGATCGGCCGCAACGGCGCCGGGAAATCGTCGCTGCTCAAGATCCTGGCCGGGCTGGAAAAGGCCGACGACGGCAGCTTGCAATTGCAACAAGGGTTGCGCATTGCTTACGTTGCGCAGGAGCCGGTGCTCGATGCCGCGGCCACGGTTTTCGAAGCGACGCTGTCCGGCGTGGCCGACGTGATCGCCCTGATCGACCACTACAGCCACGGCCACGGCGACCTCGATGCGCTGCAGGGAGCGATCGAGGCGCAGGACGGCTGGAACTGGGAGCAGCGCGTGGAGGAAACGCTGCAACGCCTGCACCTGGACCAGGACGCGGTGATCGGCACTCTGTCCGGCGGAACGAAGAAGCGCGTCGCACTGGGCCAGGCGCTGGTGCGCCGTCCCGACGTGCTGCTGCTGGACGAGCCAACCAACCACCTCGACCTCGATTCCATCGAGTGGCTGGAGAACCTTCTCATCGACTTCAAGGGCAGCGTGGTCACGATCACCCATGACCGGGTCTTCCTGGACCGGGTTACCACGCGCATCGTGGAGCTGGACCGCGGCCGGCTGCGCTCCTACCCGGGCAACTTCACACAGTACCAGTTGCAGAAAGAAGACCAGCTGGCACAGGAACTGGTCGTCAGTGCCAAGGCCGACAAGTTGCTGGCGCAGGAAGAAGTGTGGATTCGCAAAGGTGTGGAAGCCCGGCGCACGCGCGCCCAGGGCCGCATCACGCGCCTGGACAAGCTGCGGCAGCGCCGCGCCGCACGGCGCGATGTGTTGGGCAGTGTCCGGCTCGACGTCGCCTCAGGCCTGCCGAGCGGCAAGATCGTGGCAGAACTCACCCGCGTCGGAAAGTCGTTCGGCGACAAGGTGATCGTGCGCGATTTCACCGCCACCATCCTGCGTGGCGACAAGGTCGGGTTGATCGGACCCAACGGCGCCGGCAAGACGACCCTGCTCAAGCTGATCCTGAGTGAACTCGCGCCCGACAGCGGCAAGGTGCGCCAGGGCGCCAACCTGCAGGTCGCCTACTTTGACCAGATGCGCGAGGCGCTCAACCTGGACGCGACGCTGGAAGACTTCATCAGCCCCGGCAGCGAGTGGATCGAGATCGGCAACCAGCGCAAGCACGTCAAGAGCTATCTCGGCGATTTCCTGTTTTCACCGGCACGTTCGGGTTCTCCAGTCCGCTCACTGTCCGGCGGAGAGCGCAACCGACTGCTGCTCGCGCGCCTGTTCGCGCGTCCGGCCAATGTCCTGGTGCTGGACGAGCCGACGAACGACCTCGACATCGACACCCTGGAACTGCTGGAAGACCTGCTGCAAAACTACGACGGCACCGTCTTCCTCGTCAGCCACGACCGCGCCTTCCTGGACAACGTCGTGACCAGCACGATCGTCTTCGAAGGCAGCGGCCTCTGGCGCGAATACGAAGGCGGCGTCCAGGACTGGCTGGCCCAGTCCCGACGGGCGCAGGCGATCAGCCTGGCCGCGGGCGGCAAGCCATCGGCACCGGACGTCGCGGCGAAATCCGCCGTGGCGGCGCCGGCCGCGATGCCGCGCAAGAAGCTGAGCTACAAGGACCAGCGCGAACTCGAGACGCTGCCCGGCGTGATCGAAGCGCTGGAACAGGAACAGAGATCCATTCACGAGGAACTCGCCGACGGGTCGCTGTACGCCGGCGACGCGCAGCGGGCCACGCTGCTGTCCGAGCGCAGCGCCCAGATCGACAACGAACTGACGACCGCCCTGGAACGCTGGGAAGAACTCGGCAATCTGTAATCCTTTGTCTGTCAGCCACTGGCGACTGCCGCTGACCCGGGGCGGCAGCCGGGCCGTGCACACTGAGTTACTCCACCATGCAGTACCGGTCCACCCCCGCCGCCGCGCCGATTGTCTTCCCCCGCTCGCCGGCTCTCTTGCTTGGGTGCCTGGCGGTATTTATTGCCACGTGCGTGGCCGGTTGCGCCAGCCTGCCCGGCAACGTTGCGCGAAACCCGTCGGATGCGTTCGGCGCGCCGGACCAGACTTCGCTGGGGCAGCTGGTGCTGGAGCGCAAGGCGCAGGACCGTGCCCGCTCGGCTTCAGGGTTCAACCTGCTGGACACCGCCGAGGCGGCTTTCTCGAGCCGGCTGGCCCTGATCGATTCGGCGCAACGCAGCCTGGACCTGCAGTATTACGCGATCCACGCGGACACCACCACGGAAATCCTCCTGCAGCGGGTGCGCGACGCGGCTAGGCGAGGGGTGCGGGTGCGCCTCCTGCTGGACGACTTCAACACGGTGGGCCAGGATGCACAGGTCTTGCGGCTCGCGTTCGAACCGAATGTGGAGATCCGCCTCTTCAATCCGCTGCCGGGATCGCGCACTTCGCTGGTCGGCCGGATCTTCACCTCGCTGCACGACTTTCCGCGCGTGCAGAAACGCATGCACAACAAGCTGTTCATCGCCGACAACGCGATGGGCATCACCGGCGGGCGCAACCTGGGGGACGCCTACTTCGGCGTCCACGACGAGAGCAACTTCGTCGACCTGGAAGTGC
>JBDSWB010000176.1:0-3743 GCA_039926915.1 Ramlibacter sp. | reverse complement strand
CCGCTGGACCAGTGGACCAGCGACCCGTTCGTCCCGTCGCACCGGGACGGCAAGCTCTATGGGCGCGGCGCCTCCGACATGAAGACGTCGATCGCCGCTTTCACCGTCGCGGTGGAAGAGTTCCTTGCCGCCCACCCCGAACCCGCGCTGTCGATCGCCCTGCTTCTCACCAGCGACGAGGAAGGTCCCAGCGTGGACGGCACCGTGATGGTCTGCGACCGCCTGAAGGCGCGTGGCGAGCGGCTGGACTACTGCATCGTCGGCGAGCCTTCGTCGGTCGAACGCGTGGGCGACATGATCAAGAACGGCCGGCGCGGCAGCATGAGCGGCCGGCTCACAGTCAAAGGCATCCAGGGCCACATCGCCTACCCGCAACTGGCGCGCAACCCGATCCACCAGGCGCTGCCGGCCCTGGCCGAACTGGCGACGCTGGAATGGGACTGGGGCAACGATTTCTTCCAGCCCACCAGCTGGCAGGTCAGCAACATCCACGGCGGCACCGGCGCAGGCAACATCATCCCCGGGACCGTGGTGGTGGACTTCAACTTCCGCTTCTCCAGCGAATCCACGCCGGAAGGCCTGCAGAAGCTCACGCGCGAAGTGCTGGACCGGCATGGCCTGGACTACGACCTGACCTGGGTCGTGGGCGGCGTCCCTTTCCTCACCACGCCCGGCACGCTGGTCGGCGCGATCCAGCAGGCGATCCGCGATGAAACCGGCATCGAAACCCAGCTTTCGACCACGGGGGGGACCAGCGATGGCCGGTTCATCTCGAAGATCTGTCCGCAAGTCATCGAGTTCGGCCCCACCAACGCCAGCATCCACAAGATCGACGAGCACGTCGTCGTGGCGGAAATCGAGCCACTCAAGAACATCTACCGGCGCACCCTCGAGAACCTCGAAGCCGGGCTGCAGTGAGCCTGCGGGGGCCGGCCATGACACTGATCGAACTGGTCGAGGCGAGCGAGAAGCGGCTGGACAGTGCGGGCGTTGCTTTCGGCCACGGCACGACAAACGCCTTCGATGAAGCCGCCTGGCTGGTGCTGTGGCAGCTGGGCCTGCCGCTGGACGACCTGGACGGGGTGGCCGACATGGCGGTGTCGCCGCAGCAGCAGGCCGGCGTTGAAGAACTCGTGGCCGAGCGCATCAGTTGCCGCAAGCCCGCGGCCTACCTGACCCGCGAAGCCTGGCTGCAGGGCGTTTCTTTCTACGTGGACGAGCGCAGCATCGTGCCCCGCAGCTTCATTGCGGAGCTGATGGCCGATGGCGGCATCGATTCCTGGCTGGGTGATCAGACGCACCGCGTGCTCGACCTGTGCACCGGCAACGGCAGCCTGGCGGTGCTGGCCGCGATGGCGTGGCCCGAAGTCACTGTCGACGCCGCCGACACTTCGCCTCAGGCGCTCGAAATCGCGAGGATCAACGTCGACCGTCATGGCCTGCAGGATCGAATCCGGCTCCTGCCCTCCGACGGCCTGCATGCGGTGGACGGCCCCTACGACCTGGTTCTGTGCAACCCTCCCTACGTCAATACCGAAAGCATGGCGTCCCTGCCGGCCGAGTACCGGGCTGAGCCCGAAATCGCCCTGGCCGGTGGCAGCGATGGCATGGATTTCATCCGCGGTCTGCTGAGCGACGCCCCCGCGCGAATGCGAGAGCATGCCGTGCTGGTGCTGGAAATCGGCAACGGGCGGGCCCACTTCGAGGCCGCGTTTCCCCGGCTGGAAGTGGTCTGGCTCGAAACCAGCGCCGGGGAAGACCAGGTGCTCCTGGTGACGCGGGACAATCTGCTTTCGCTGCCGGCCTGACCGGCCCGTCATGACCCCCGGCAGGAGTTGATCCGGCCACGCAACGACAATACACCCATGCCACGCGAAATCATCACCCAGATCCTGCACGCCGACCGCCTCGGTGCCGTGGAGCACGGCGCCATCCTGAAGCCACTTCACATCGCCACCGCCTACGGCTATGAGACGGCGGAAGAACTCACGGCCGTGTTTCAGGGCCAGCAAAGCGGCCATGTTTATGGACGCCAGGGCAACCCGACCACCCAGGCCCTGGAAACCAAGATCAGCCTGATGGAGGGCGCTGTCGGCACCGTTTGTTTCGCCACCGGCATGGCGGCGATCTGCTCGGCCATGATGGCCCTGCTGAAGAAGGGCGACCATGTCGTGACCAGCCGCTTCCTGTTCGGCAACACGGCCAGCTGGATGAACACCCTATCGCAGATGGGCTGCGAGGTGGACCTGGTCGACGCCACCGACGCCGCCGCGGTGGAACGGGCCTTGCGGCCGCAAACACGCATGGTGTTCGTGGAAACCATCGCCAATCCGCGCACCCAGGTCGCCGACCTCGAAGGCATCGGCAAGCTGTGCGCAACGCGTGGAGTGCTCTACATCGTCGACAGCACCATGACCACGCCCAGCCTGTTCCAGCCCAAGGCTGTGGGCGCCTCGCTGGTCGTGCATTCGCTCAGCAAGTCGATCTGCGGCCACGGCAATGCGATGGGCGGCTCGATCTCCGACACCGGCCTGTACGACTGGAACGCCTACCCCAACCTGCTGTCCGCCTACCGCAAGGGCGTCGCTGCGGGCTGGGGCCTGCTGCAAATCCGCAAGAAGGGCCTGCGCGACATGGGCGCGACGCTCAGCTCCGAACACGGCCACCGGATCGCCGCGGGCGCCGAGACCCTGGACCTGCGGATGGAACGAGCGTGCGCCAACGCCCGCGCGCTGGCCGCATGGCTGGAGGCGCAGCCGCTGGTGGCCAAGGTGCACTACCCGGGCCTGGCCAGCCATCCGCAGCACGCGCGGGCCGTGAAGCTGTTCCGCAATTTTGGCGCTCTGATGAGTTTCGAGATGGCGCCGGGAGTCGACCCCTTCGACGTCCTCAACGCCTTGCAGCTCGTGATCAAGTCCAGCCACCTCGGCGACAACCGCACGCTGGGCATTCCCGTCGCGCGCACGATCTTCTGGGAGATGGGCGCCGAGCAGCGCCAGAGCATGGACATCGCCGATTCGCTGATCCGCCTCTCGGTGGGCATCGAGGCGCAGGCCGACCTGCTGGCCGACTTCACGCAAGCCTTCGGGAAGCTGGGCCGCAAGTGATCATCCTGAAGAACCTGGTCCTTCGCCGCAGCGCGAAGGTCCTGCTGGACAACGTCTCTGTCACCCTGAACCCGGGCGAGAAAGTCGGCCTGGTCGGGCGCAACGGCGCGGGCAAGTCGACCCTGTTCGGCCTCATCAACGGCACCTTGCACGAAGACGGCGGCGATTTTTCGATGCCTTCGCAGTGGCGCCTGGGCCAGGTCGCGCAGAACATGCCGGAAACCGACGAGCCGGCCACCAATTTCGTGCTGGGCGGCGACACCCGCCTGGTCGAGTTGCGGGAGGCCCTGGCGCGCGCGGAGGCAGCGCACGACGCGGACATGGACAACGCGGAGATCGGCATGGAGATAGCGCATCTGCATTCCGACCTGGCCGACGCCGGCGAGCACGACGCGGTGCCGCGGGCCCAGGCGCTGATCCTCGGCCTGGGGTTCAAGTCGGCCGAGCTGGACCAGCCGGTCAACAGCTTCTCCGGCGGTTGGCGCATGCGGCTGCAGCTGGCGCGCGCACTGATGGCGCCCTCCGACCTCTTGCTGCTGGACGAGCCCACCAACCACCTGGACCTGGACGCGCTGGTCTGGCTGGAGGCGTGGCTGAAGCGCTATGCCGGCACGCTGATCGTGATCAGCCACGATC
>JBDSWB010000175.1:0-5287 GCA_039926915.1 Ramlibacter sp. | reverse complement strand
GGCCCGCTGCTGCTGGGCGCCAGTGTGAGCTTCAGCTCCTATGTGCTGTACGCGTCACGGGGACTGGTCGCCGCGCTGCCGGGCACCGTCACCCTGCTGCTCGGCGTCATCGAATTCTTCCTGCTGGCGGCGGGGCTGGCGGCGTTGTACCGGTATGTGCCGAACGCGCCGGTGCGGCGCGGCCATGCATGGGCCGGCGGCCTGTTCGCCGCCACCGGCATCGAGGTCGCCAAGAAGCTGCTGGCCTTCTACCTCTCGAAAGTGCCGACCTATTCGATGGTCTACGGCACCTTCGCCACCCTGCCGATCCTGCTGGTCTGGATCTACGTGGTGTGGCTGATCGTGCTGTTCGGCGCCGTCATTGCCGCCTACCTGCCCAGTCTGGTGGCTGGCGCGCCGCGCCGGACGTCGGCCCACGGCTGGCAGTTCCAGCTGGCGCTGGAGGTGCTGCGTGAGCTGCATCGCGCGAGCAAGGCGTCGCGGCCCGGCCTGAGCGCAGACCAGCTCGAGGCGACGCTGCAGCTCGATGCCCTGCAGCTCGAACCCGTGCTGGAAGTGCTGGTGACGCTGGACTGGGTCGGCCGCCTGAACGAGATCGAGGATGAAGACGCGACGCGCTACATCCTGCTGGCCGATGTGCAGTCCACGGCGCTGGAGCCCTTGATGCGGCGCCTGCTGCTGCCGCAGTCGGAGGTGACCGACAAGCTCTGGAAGAGCGGCCGGCTGTCTTCGGTTTACCTCAAGGACGTGGTCTGAGCGCCAGCGCTCACAGCTTGATCTTTCCGGTCCAGATGTCCTTGTACATCACCCAGTCGCCCATGAAGCTATAGAGCGGGCGCTTGAAGCTGGCGGGCTTGTTTTTCTCGAATCCGAAGTGCCCGACCCATGCGAAGCCGTAGCCACACAGCAGGCCCGCCAGCAGCCACCATGGGTTGCCCGTGGCGACCAGCACGGCGACGCACACTAGCGAGAGACTCGATCCGGCGAAGTGCAGCCGCCGGCACGTTGCGTTGCTGTGCTCGCTCAGGTAGAACGGGTAGAACTGCGCAAAGGTCGTGAAGGCGCGCGGATCGGCGGGCGCGATGGGAATGGCGGTGTCCATGGTGTTCTCCTGGTCGTGCGGCAGTTTAGACGACGGCAAAGGGCGCCTGCAAGAAACCCCTGAACCGGGCGCGGCCGCCGCGTGTGGGCGACGCCGTGAGCCGGTACCCCGGAAATCGGCGCAGGAAGTGGCCGATCGCAATTCGGCCTTCGAGCCGTGCCAGGCTCAGCCCGGCACATTGGTGGATCCCGAACCCGAATGCCAGGTGCCGGTTTTCCGTGCGGGCCAGGTCGAGCCGGTCCGGGTCCTCGAACTGCGCCGGATCGCGATTGGCCGCGCCGATGCACAGCGTGACCAGCGCGCCCTCGGCCAGCGCCACGCCGCCCACTTCGCAGGCGTGCAGGGCGCGGCGGTTGCCGAGCTGGTTGGACGACTCGAAGCGGAGGAACTCGTCGACCGCCGCAGCCATGACCGTCTCCATCGCATCCGCTTGCGGCGCCGCCCGGGCGATCTTCTGCACCAGGTCGGCCCGTTCGGCGGGCCATTCCTGCAATGTGACGAGCGCGTTGCCGATCAGGTTGGTGGTGGTCTCGTGGCCCGCATTGAGGATGAAAACGCAGTTCTGTAGAAGCTCGGTTTCGCTCAGGCGCTCGCCGGCGCCGAGCCCCGCGGGCGAGTCATTATTCTCGCCCTGGATCAGGCGCGTCAGCACGTCGTGTTCGGGGTCGCCGGGCTGGCGGCGTCGCTCGGCCACCAGCGTCTGCAGGTAAGCAGTGAAGTCGCGCACGCTCTGGTTGCCGAGCGCTTCCTGTTCAGGCGTCAACCGGGGTTCGAGCGCGCCCAGGATGGCGAGCGACCAGGCGCGCAGAGGTCCGCGGTGTTCATGGGGCACGCCCAGCAGGTTGCCGATGATCTCGACCGGAATGGCGCTGGCGTAATCCTCGATGAGGTCGCCACCGTCCTGACCTTCGATGCGGTCCAGCAGGCGGTCCACCAGCGCGACCAGGCCAGGCTCCATGTCGGCAATGGCGCGCCGCGTCAGCGCGCCCATGATGAGCTTGCGCACTCGCGTGTGCAGGGGCGGGTCGTTGAATACCAGGCTGGTGGTGTGGTGCTCGAGCAGGGGCGCGTCCGCGCCGTACTTGGGCCCGTATTCCACGCGCTTGTCGGAGCTGAACCCCTGCGCATCGCGATACACCGCCACCACGTCGGCATACCTCGTGAGGAAATACGAGCCGTCGGGCATGCGCCTGACCGGCTCGGTCTCGCGCAGAAGCGAGTACACCGGGTACGGATTGGCGTAGAAGTCGGGGGGCAGCGCCCGCAGGTCCAGCGCGGCGGCGATCTCGGCCGCCCGTTCTCGGGTCATCGAAGGCGTGATGCCGGGGCCTGCCTTCATTTTTTCAGGAAGTCGCGGACGGCGAAGAGTGTGGCGTCGGGCGCCTCGGTCATCTGGTGGTGCCCGACCGGCAGGCTTTCGACCTGGACCCGCTTGCCGCATTCGCGTGCCTTGTCGATGAGGGGCTTCGCGGTCTTGGCCATCGTCATCTGGTCCTGGGCGCCGAGCACGAACAGCACCGGGCAGGTGATGGCCGCGATCGCCTGCTCGCCATTGGCATAGCTGTCGCAAGCCTTGAAGCCGCGGTAGAACACGTTCACGCGCGGGTTGCTGCGCAGGACGCGACGGTTGAGCGCCACGAAGGTGCCGTACACCCAGGTTCCGGGACCCAGGGCGGAAGGCGGTGCGGCGAGCGTGCTGCGCGAAAACAGGTTGATCATGCGGATGCCCTTTTCCGGGTCGTTTTGCGACGCGTCCAGCAGCACCTGCGATACCTTCATCGGGTAAGCCGTGCCCACCAGCACCAGGTGGGACACGCGCTCCTTCAGCCGGGCAGCCGCCTCCAGTGCGATCAGCGAGCCCCAGCTGTGGCCGACCAGTGCGGCCTTCGCCACGCCGGCAGAGTCGAGCAGGGCCGCGACGAAATCGGCTGCGGCTTCGACGCTTTCCGGCGCATCGCCCTCGCTGCGGCAGTGCCCGGGCAGGTCCACCGCCAGCACGTTCCAGCCGTGGTTGGCTAGGTAGCGGGTCTGCAGCGCCCAGACGCTGTGGTCGCTCAGCACACCATGGATGAACACGATGGTGGGTTTGGCCGGGTCGAAGGGCTTGCCGCCCGTGTAGCAGTAGGTGGTGTGGCCCTTGACGACGAGGTTCATACCGATGCCTCGCGACGAGCCGCCTCTAGTGAGGCATGCCCCCCCGAGGGGCTGAGGCCCGCGGCTTCAAATCTGCCTGCGCAGGTTTGGACGGGCCGAAGAGCCTTCGCCTCTGGCGAAGGTCTGTACAGAGAACGAGAGTGAACGTGGGGGCTCATTTCTTCTCCGCCGCCTTCAAGGCGCGTTTGAGGTCGTCGATCAGGTCATCCGGGTCCTCCAGACCGATCGACAGGCGGATCGTGCCTTGCGTGATGCCGCCGGCCGCCAGTGCCTCGTCGCTCATGCGGAAATGGGTGGTGCTGGCGGGGTGGATGACCAGCGAGCGGCAATCACCCACGTTCGCCAGGTGGCTGAACAGGCGCAGCGCCTCGATGAACTGCTTGCCTTGTTCGCGGTTGCCCTTGAGGTCAAAGCTGAAGACCGAGCCCGCGCCCTTGGGCAACAGCTTTTGCGCCAGCGCATGGCTGGGGTGCGATTCGAGCATGGGGTGGCCGACGCGGCTGACGAAAGGGTGCGCCGCCAGGAACTCCACCACCTTGCGGGTATTGCCCATGTGGCGCTCCATGCGCAGCGGCAGCGTTTCGATGCCCTGCAGGATCAGCCATGCGGTGTGGGGGCTCATGCAGGCGCCGAAGTCGCGCAGTCCCTCGCGGCGGGCGCGCAGCAGGAACGCGCCAACTGTCGATTCCTCGCTGAACACCATGTTGTGGAAGCCGTCGTAGGCGGCCGTCAGTTCCGCGAACTTGCCCGAACGCTCCCAGTCGAAGCTGCCGCCGTCCACCACCACGCCGCCGATCACGGTGCCGTGGCCTGAGAGGAACTTGGTCGCGGAGTGGTAGACGATGTCGGCCCCCAGCTCCAGCGGTTTCATGAGGTAGGGCGAAGTCAGCGTGGAATCGACAAGCAACGGCAGGCCGGCGTCGTGGGCGATGGCCGCCACTTGCGGGATGTCCAGCACGTCCAGACCCGGGTTGCCGACGGTCTCGCCGAACAGCAGCTTGGTCTCAGGCCGGATCGCCGCGTGCCAGCCGTCAATGTCGCCGGGCTTCACGAACGTGGTCGCGATGCCGAAACGCCGCAACGTGTAGTGCAGCAGGTTCTGCGAGCCGCCGTACAGGGCGGTGCTGGCCACGATGTGCGAGCCCGCGCCCATGAGGGTGGCAATGCTCAGGTGCAGCGCCGCCTGGCCGCTGGCCGTCGCGATGGACCCGATGCCGCCTTCCAGCGCCGCCATTCGCTGCTCCAGCACGGCGTTGGTCGGGTTGCTGATGCGCGAGTACACATGGCCGGAGCGTTCCAGGTTGAACAGGGCCGCCGCGTGGTCGCTGGATTCGAAAACGAATGACGTCGTGAGGTGAATTGGCACCGCGCGGGCGCCGGTGGCCGGGTCGGGCGATGCCCCGGCGTGCAGCGCCAAGGTATCAAAACCGGGATCGGAGTAACCGGGCATTGCTTTTGTCTCCTCGGAGTCTCTATGGAACTGCCCTTGATTGTGGGCTATATTCAATCGACCGGCGCGCCACCGGTGCCACCAAGCGCCCCCAGGGCCGTCTGTAGCCGGCCCGCCCCCCGTGGGGGTCAAGCAAAGTGGCAAAGCCACATTTGCTTGAGGAGACGAGCCATGAAAGTCAGCGACATCCTGCGCGTCAAGGGCAACACGCTCTACACGGTCACGCCGGATGAGCCGCTCGCCCGGGCGATCGACATCATGGCCGAGAAAGACATCGGTTCCCTGGTGGTGATGGAACACGGCGACCTGGTCGGCATGCTCACTTTCCGCGAGGTGATCCTGTGCATCGTCAAGAACGGCGGCGTGGTGGGGACGATCCAGGTGCGCAGCGCGATGGACGACCATCCGCTCACCTGCACCTCTGAAACCGAACTCGACGAAGTGCGCCGCATGATGCTGGAGCGCCACGCGCGCTACATGCCGGTGATTGAAAGCCGCATGCTGATGGGCGTCATCAGCTTCTACGACGTCGCCAAGGCCGTCGTCGACAGCCAGAACTTCGAGAACCGCATGCTCAAGGC
>JBDSWB010000174.1:0-31302 GCA_039926915.1 Ramlibacter sp. | reverse complement strand
TGAACAGGCCTTTCTCCAGCGCGGCCGTCGCCCGCTGCTGGCTGGCGGCGCCGTATTCGTCCATGGCTTCGCGGGAGATGTTGTAGCGCTTGGCCACCTGCTCGGCCGTCTGCAGCATGTTCCAGTAGATTTCGGGCTTGACCTTGTTCAGTTCCGGATCGCGCATCATGTGGGTGTTCATCTCCTGCTGCACGCAAGAAATACTCTCGACACCACCGGCCACGAAGATGTCCGCTTCACCGGCGATCACGCGCTGGGCCGCCAGGGCGATGGTCTGCAAGCCTGACGAGCAGAAGCGATTGACGGTCACGCCCGAGGTCGTGATCGGGCAACCGGCCATCAGGGCGATCTGGCGCGCGATGTTGGCGCCGGTGGCGCCTTCGGGATTGGCGCAACCCATGATCACGTCTTCCACTTCGGCGGCGTCGATGCCGGCGCGCTGGATGGCGTGCTTGACAGCGTGCCCGCCCAGCGTGGCGCCATGGGTCATGTTGAAGGCGCCCTTCCAGCTCTTGGCCAGAGGAGTGCGGGCGGTGGAAACGATTACGGCGGATGTCATGGCAGACCTTTCTTGCGGATGTACGGGAAAAAAGCGATTCAGGGCGACGGCGCGGGCGTGTTCATGGAGTCGGCGCCGCCAACGAGGCGTTGCGCAGCAGCTGGTTGTAAAAGCGCACCAGCTCAGCCAGGTTGGCGGTGGCTATGCGCTCGTTGGTGCCGTGGAAGCGCGACAGGTCCTCGGGCCTGGCGCGCACCGGCGAGAAGCGGTAGATGTGGTCGCTGATGGCGCTGAAGTGGCGTGAATCGGTGGCCGCGACCATCAGGCCCGGCGCCACGATGGTGTCGGGAAACAGCGAACGCACCGTGCGATTGATCAGCTGGTAGGAAATCGACTGCGACGGCGATACCGGCGAGGGATCGGCGCTGCCGGGCAACGCGATCAGCTCGAAGCGGCCGTCACCGGCCTTGTCCTTCACGTGCTGCATCACCGCCGCGCGGGTGTCGCCAGGCAGCAGCCGGAAATTGACCGTCGCTTCGGCCAGCCCGGGAATCACGTTGTCCTTGTTGCCGGCGTTGACGATGGTCAGCGCCGTGGTGGTGCGGATCATGGCGTTGGTGCTGGCGCTTTTCTCCAGTTGCGATTGCACCAGCGGGCCGAACAGCCAGAGGTTGCCCAGGGCCACACGGCCCAAGCCGGTCATTTCGGGGGCCACCGTCTCGAACATTTCGCGGGCGACACCGCGGATGGCGGCAGGCAACTGCTCGTCGTCGAGCCGTCGCAGCGCTGCGCTCATCATGGCGATGGCGCTGCTGCCCTTCGGCGGCGGCATGGAGGAGTGACCGGGCGTCGCCGGCACCTTTATCACCACCGACAGATAGCCCTTTTCGGCGATGCCGATCAGGGCTGCCGGCCTGGCCAGGCCGGGCATGATGCCGTCGGTGATCAGAAGGCCCTCGTCGATGACGAAGTCCAGTTTGACCTTGCGCGACTGCAGCAGTTTCGCGATTTCCGCGGCGCCCCGAAGGCCGCCCACTTCCTCGTCCGCCCCGTTGGCGATGTACACGGTCTGACGCGGCTGGAAGCCTGCGGCCAGCAACATTTCCACAGCCTCGAATTGCGCGATCAGATTGGCTTTGTCGTCCCAGGCGCCGCGGCCCCAGACGAAGCCGTCCTTGATCTCGCCGGCGAAAGGGTCGGCCTTCCAGTTGGGCTCCGTCCCCGGTGCGATCGGCACCACGTCCTGGTGCGCCATCAGCATGATCGGCAGCGCCTTGGCATCGCTGCCCTGCCAGGTGTAGAGCAGGCTCAGCCCGCCGACCATTTCGCGCTTGAAGGCGGCATGCGCCCTGGGGAACCGCTGTTGCAGGTAGTCGTGGAACTTGCGGAATTCCGCCTCATTCTGCTGCGGGTTCTCGTGGCTGGAGACCGTCCTGAATTTCAGCGACCCCGCCAGCTTGTCGGCCACGCCTTTCTCGTCCACCGCGAGCGGCGGCGCGGGCGGCACATCGAGCTGGCGCGAGCCCTGGCGCAGCGTGTTGATCGCGACCCCGGCCGCCAGCAAGACGAACAAGCCGAGCAGGACCCAGGCGATGCGCTTGATCACGGTACTTCAGCCTGTACGCTTCAGGTGAACGTCTTGCCTTCGGCGGCCAGCTTCGCAAGCAGGGGCGCCGGCTCCCAGAACTTCGCGTCGTCGCGCGGATTTTTCTGGAAGCGCTTCATCGCCTGGACCACGTTGAACAGGCCCACCTGATCCGCATACATCATCGGCCCGCCGCGATGCATCGGGAAGCCGTAACCCGTGATGTAGACCATGTCGATATCGCTCGCGCGGGCGGCGATGCCCTCCTCCACGATGCGCGCGCCTTCGTTGACCAGCGCGAACACCAGGCGCTGCACGATCTCGTCATCGGAAATCTTGCGCGGCGTGATACCGAGTTCCTTGCGGTGGTCCTCGATCATCTTTTCTACCAGCGCGGAGGGGATTGCGTCGCGCTTGCCGGCCTGGTAGTCGTACCAGCCCGCGCCCGTCTTCTGGCCGAAGCGGCCCAGCTCGCACAGCTTGTCGGCGGTGCGGCTGTACAGCATGTTCGGCCGCTCCTGCGCGCGGCGCTTTCGGATCGCCCAGCCGATGTCGTTGCCGGCCAGGTCGCCCATGCGGAACGGGCCCATCGCGAAGCCGAACTTCTCGACGGCCTTGTCCACCTGCTGCGGCGTGGCGCCTTCGTCGACCAGGAAGCCGGCCTGGCGGCTGTATTGCTCGATCATGCGGTTGCCGATGAAGCCGTCGCACACGCCGGACACCACGGCCGTTTTCTTGATCTTCTTGGCGGCCACCATGACGGTGGCCATCACGTCCTTGCCGGTCTTGGCGCCGCGCACGACTTCAAGCAGCCGCATCACGTTGGCCGGGCTGAAGAAGTGCAGGCCCACGACGTCCTGCGGACGCCTTGTGAAGGACGCGATCTTGTCCACGTCCAGCGTCGAGGTGTTGGAAGCCAGGATCGCGCCGGGCTTCATCACTTCGTCGAGCTTCTCGAACACCTTCTGCTTGACGCCCATTTCCTCGAACACCGCCTCGATGACCATGTCGGCGTCTTTGAGGTCGGCGTAGTCGAGCGTGGTGGTGAGCAGGCTCATGCGCTGGTCGTACTTGTCCTGCTTGAGTTTGCCCTTCTTCACCTGGGATTCGTAGTTCTTGCGGATGATCGCGAGGCCCTTGTCAAGCGCCTCCTGCTTCATCTCGAGAATCTTCACCGGAATGCCGGCGTTGAGGAAGTTCATCGAAATGCCGCCGCCCATGGTGCCGGCGCCGATCACCGCGACTGACTTGATCTCGCGCTTCGGCGTGTCTTCGGGCACGTCTGGAATTTTGGATGCGGCGCGCTCTGCCATGAACAGGTGGCGCAGCGCCCGGCTTTCGGGGGTGAACATGAGCGCGGTGAAAATTTCGCGCTCCAGGACCATGCCGTCGTCGAACTTCATCCTGGTGGCCGATTCCACCGCGTCCACGCACTTGGCGGGCGCCGGGAAATTCTTCGCCATGCCCTTGACCATATTGCGCGCGAACTGGAAGTAGGCGTCGCCCAGCGGGTGCTTGCAAGGCAAGTTGCGAACCAGCGGCATCGGACGTGCATCGGCGACCGAGCGGGCATACGCCAGTGCTTCTTCCGCCAGCGACTCGGGCGAAGAAGCCATCTTGTCGAACAGCTTCTGGCCGGGCAGCGAAGCCAGCATTTCGCTCTTGACCGGCTCGCCGCTGACGATCATGTTCAGGGCCGTTTCCACGCCCAGCACGCGCGGCAGGCGCTGCGTCCCGCCTGCGCCAGGAATCAGGCCGAGCTTGACTTCGGGCAGTGCCACGTTGGTGCCGGGGGCGGCAATGCGGTAATGGCAACCCAGGGCCAGCTCCAGCCCGCCGCCCATCGCGACAGAATGCAGGGCGGCGACGACCGGCTTGGACGAATTTTCGATGGCCGAAATGACCGACAGCAGGTTCGGCTCGGCCGACGACTTGGACGAACCGAATTCCTTGATGTCCGCTCCGCCGGAGAAAGCCTTGCCCGCGCCGGTGATGACGATCGCCTTGACGGAAGGATCGGCATTGGCCTGTTGCAGCCCGCTGGTCAGCCCCACGCGGGTGGCATAGCCCAGCCCGTTGACGGGCGGATTGTTCATCGTGATCACCGCCACGTCGCCGTGGACCTTGTATTCAGCTGTCATCTTGTTTCCTTCGCCGGTAAGCAAAAAAGTACGATCGTTCTTTTCCAGATTCTAGGGGCGCGCGCCAGCGATCGAGCCGTCCCTTGTCGCGACCGGGACAAACACCCGCAGGGGAACGGGCCGCAAGCAGCAACGCGCAGGGTCGCCGGGGTTAGACCTCCAGCCATTCCTTGCGAATATAGGCGTCCGCACGCAAACTGTCAGGTGTGCCCTGAAACACGATGCTGCCGTGGCCCATCACCAGCGCCCGGTCCGAAATCGCCATGGCGATGGTGAGCTTCTGCTCGATCAGCAAAACCGAGATGCCGCGCTCTTTCAGTTTCTGCAGGTACTGGCCGACCAGCTCCACGATCTTGGGCGCCAGGCCCTCGGTCGGCTCGTCGATGATGATGAGTTCCGGGTCGCCCATGAGAGTGCGGCACAGGGTGAGCATCTGCTGCTCGCCGCCGGACAGGACGCCCGCTTCGGTGTGCTGCCGTTCCTTCAGTCGCGGGAACATCTCGTACATGTCGTCGAATTTCCAGCGGCCGGCCTGCTTGGCGCTCTTCTGGCCCAGCATCAGGTTCTGGTGCACCGTGAGCTTCGGGAAGATGTCCCGGTTCTCCGGCACGTAGCCTAGCCCCAAGTGCGCGATCTCGTAGGGTTTCAGGCCCAGCGTGTGCTTGCCCTGCCAGTCCACGGTGCCGGTGCAGTCGACCATCCCCATGATGGCTTTGGCGGTCGTGGAGCGGCCGGAGCCGTTGCGGCCCAGCAGGGCGACGATCTCGCCCTCGCCCACTTCGAAGTGCACGCCGTGCAGGACATGGCTCTTGCCGTAGAAGGCGTGAAGGTTTTCGATTTTCAGCATCAGTGGGCTCCACCGGCGGAGACCTGGGCATCTGCGACGTGCGAGCCGAGATAGGCCTCCTGCACGCGCTGGTTGGCTCGCACGGCCTCGGGCGTGTCGAAGGCGAGGATCTCGCCGTACACCACGACGGCGATCTTGTCGGCCAGGCCGAACACCACGCCCATGTCGTGTTCCACCGTCAGCAGCGTCTTGCCCACGGTCACTTCCTTGATCAACTCAATGAAGCGCCGGGTTTCGCTCTTGCTCATGCCGGCCGTGGGTTCGTCCAGCAGGATGACATTGGCTCCGCCCGCGATGGTGACGCCGATCTCCAGAGCCCGTTGCTCGGCATAGGTCAGGTTGATCGCCAGCACGTCGCGCTTGCGATCGAGCTTGATCATCCGCATCAGCTCCTCGGCGCGGTCGTTGGCGTCGTGCAGGTCGGCCAGGAAACGAAGGAAGGTGTACTTGTAGCCCAGGCTCCAGAGCACCCCGCAGCGCAGGTTCTCGAACACGCTCAGATTCGGGAAGATGTTGGTGATCTGGAAGCTGCGCGAAAGACCCATTCGGTTGATTTCAAACGGCCGTTTTCCATCGATGCGCTGGCCGTTGAGCAGCACCTCGCCGCTTGTGGGTGCGAAACGGCCGCTGATCAAGTTGAACAGGGTCGACTTGCCGGCGCCGTTGGGACCGATCACGGCGATGCGTTCGCCCGCGTTGACCGCGAGATTGCAGCCGCGGATGATCTCTGTCTTGCCAAAGCTCTTGCGGAGGTCTTTCAATTCCAGTGCGCAGGGAATCACAACGCCTCCTTTCGCTTCATCTCTTTCGCGATGAACTCCTGGATCTCTCCCCACTGGCGTGCGAAATGCCGGCGCGTCACTTCAAACAGGCAGATGCCCGTGAGCATGACGAAGCCGCAGCCGAACCAGCTGTCCAGGCCGTGCGCGTTGAGGTTGACGCCCAGGAATTTCAGTTCCGGGCCAAGCGCCGCATTGAGCTTGAGGTGATACACCATCTCGATCATCCCGGCCGCGCCGAGCAGCACGATGAATGCCGTGACGGCCAGCGCCAGATAGCTCACCCAGAGCTCCTTCAGCCGGCCGAAGGCTGCGACGCGCAGGTTCATCATGATCAGGCTGGCGATGCCACCGGGTGCGTACATGACCATGAAGAGGAACACGAGGCCCAGGTACAGCAGCCACGCCTTTGTGAGCTCGGACAGCAGCACGAACGCCAAAATCATCAGGATGGCGCCGATGATGGGGCCGAAGAAGAAGGTCGCGCCGCCCAGGAACGTGAACAGCAGGTACGCCCCCGAGCGCGGCCCGCCGACGACTTCGGATGTGACGATCTCGAAGTTCAGCGCTGCCAGCCCGCCCGAAATGCCCGCGAAGAGTGCCGCGATCACGAAAGCGATGTAGCGTACCTTCTGCGTGTCGTAGCCGACGAACTCCACCCGCTCCGGGTTGTCGCGCACCGCGTTCAGCATGCGGCCAAGGGGCGTGCGGGTGAAGGCGAACATCAGCGCAGTGCAAACGAAGGTGTACACCGCAATCAGGTAGTACAGCTGGATCTGGGGGCCGAAGGTGATGCCCAGCGGCTTGGGGCCGGTCACGCGGTTGCTCGAGATGCCGCCTTCGCCGCCGAAGAATTCGGGAAACATCAGCGACATGGCCCACACCAGCTCGCCAATGCCGAGAGTGATCATGGCGAATGGTGTGTGCGCCTTCTTGGTGGTGACCCACCCGAGCACGACGGCAAACAACATGCCCGCGAGCCCGCCCGCGATCGGTACCAGGCTCACCGGCAACGGCAGGCCCTTGCCCACCAGGATCAAGGTGTGGATGGCCAGGAACGAGCCCAGGCCCGAATACACCGCATGGCCAAAACTGAGCATGCCGCCCTGTCCCAGGAGCATGTTGTACGAAAGGCAGACGATGATGGCGATGCCCATCTGGCTAAGCATGGTCTGCGACAGGCTGCTCGTGAAGATGAGCGGCGCCACCAGCAATACCAGGGCGAACAGGCCCCAGATGATCCAGCGGCCGATGTTGAACGGCTTGAACTGGTAGTACGAAGCGGCGCCGCCCGCCGCCGGACGGGTGGTCTTTGCGATCTGGTCTGAAATGGCGCTCATGAACTCAGCCCTCCCGCGTTCCAAGAAGGCCCTTGGGCCGGAAGATCAGCATCAGCACCAGGAACAGGTAAGGCAGGATCGGCGCGATCTGGCTGATCTTGAGTTTCCACAGGGCGTAGCCGAAGGTCTGGGGCGTGACGTCCAGTCCCACGGTGGAAGCCGCGCCCATGAGGGAGCTGTCGACGCCCACTGCGAAGGTCTGGATGATGCCGATGAGGAGCGACGCCACGAACGCGCCTGAGAGCGAACCCATGCCGCCGACCACCACGACCACGAAGATCACCGACCCCACGGTCGCCGCCATTCCGGGCTCGGTGACAAAGGCATTGCCGCCGATCACGCCGGCCAGGCCCGCCAGCGCGGCGCCGCCGCCGAACACCAGCATGAAGACGCGAGGAACGTTGTGTCCCAGTGCCTCGACGGTCTGCGGATGGGTCAATGAGGCCTGGATGATGAGGCCGATGCGGGTGCGCGTGAGCAGGAGCCAGATTGCAATCAGCATCAGCACGGCGACGAGCATCATGAACGCGCGGTACATCGGGAATTGCGTCCCGAATATCGTGAACAGGGGCCCGTCAAGGGATGGGGGCACCCGGTAGTCGGCCGAACTGGAGCCCCAGATCAGCTGCACCATCTCCAGGATGATGAACGACAGCCCGAAGGTGATGAGCAGTTCCGGCACGTTGCCGAACTTGTGCACCCGACGCAGGCAGTATTTCTCGAACCCGGCGCCGAGGAGCGCGACCAGCATCGGCGCGATGAACAGCGCCGGCCAGAACCCGACCAGCTGGGTCGTCGCATATGCGAAATAGGCGCCGAGCATGTAGAAGCTGGCGTGCGCGAAATTGAGCACGCCCATCATGCTGAAGATCAGCGTGAGGCCGGAACTAAGCATGAACAGCAGCAGGCCGTAGCTGATGCCGTTCAGGAGGGAGATGGTGAAGAACTCCATGCGCCAACTCATTCGTTATCGGTAAACGCCACTACGCTTTGGAACCTGGGCGAAAAAAAGCCGGGACGGCGAGAGCCAATCCCGGCTTGACTTGCTGGCTGCTCAGGCGCCCGAGGGGCGCTTCATCTGGCAGCTCGTTGGCGTCGACGACACATAGGGAGCCATTTCCTTGATCGGCACGAACGTGTAGCCCGTCTTCTCGACGTTGTACTCGCCCTTCTTGGCCTTCTGCCACTTGGTGATGAACATCGACTGCTGAAGCTGGTGGTCCGACGCGCGCATCGTCACATCGCCGGCGAAGCTCTTGATCGTCAGGCCTTCCAGCGCCTTTGCAACCTTGACGGGGTCGGTCGATTTGGCTTTGGCCATCGCGCCGCCCAGAAGCTGGATGCCGTTGTACGTGGCGTAGGTGTAGAAATCGTCGTCGAACTTCTTCAAGTAGTCGCGGCCCATCGCACCCAGCTCGCCCACGTGGTTGGCATGGCCGTAGGCGACGACGTAGACCTCGCTGTCGCCGCCTGCGGCCAGGGCCGTCGGGGTGCCGGTGACGCCCGCGTAGTACGTGTACATCGGAATCTTCAGGCCGGAGTCATTCATTGCCTTCACCAGCAACGTCAGGTCGGCGCCCCAGTTGCCGGTGACGATTGAATCGGCCCCGCTCGCCTTGATCTTGGCCACGTAGGGCGCGAAGTCCTTCACCTGGCCGATGGGGTGCAGGTCCTCGCCGACGACCTGTACATCGGGCCGCTTGCGCTGGATGTCTTCCTTGAAGTATTTAAGCACCTGCTGGCCGTGTGAATAGTTCTGGCCGATGACGTAGACCTTCTTGACCTTGGGCTGGTCCTTCATGAAAGACGTCAGCGCCTCCATCTTCATCGTCGTGTCGGCGTCCAGGCGGAAGTGCCAGTAGTCGCACTTCTCATTGGTCATCGCGGGGTCCACGGCCGCGTAGTTCAGGTAGATGAGTTCCTTGCCGGGATTGCGTTCGTTGTATTTGGACACAGCGTCGAGGATGGCCATGCCGGCACCCGAGCCGTTGCCCTGGGTGATGTACCGAAAGCCTTGGTCGGCCGCAGCCTTGAGTGTGTTCAGGCTTTCCTGCGGCGAGCCCTTGTTGTCGAATCCGACCACTTCGAACTTGACGCCCGCAGGGTTTTTGGCGCCGGACAAACGGTCGGCAACGAACTGCCAACTCTTGAGCTGGTTCTGCCCCACATTGGCAAACGGGCCTGACAGCGGGTCCATGAAGGCGATCTTCACGGTTTCGCCCTTCTGGGCAAGGGCCACGCCGGACACCGCCACCAGGGCGGACAGGGCGATAGTCTTGAAAGCAAATTTCATCGAGGTCTCCTGGTGAATCGAACAGGTGCAGGGTACAAGTTATTGTGCAGTGCAGCGCTCAGGGATTGCCCCTAAGCCCCGGGGCTTTCTATCGCCGATGTGACAGTGCGAAGGGGACCGGTCCGTTCAAGCCCCCGGCAGCCGGTAGTCCTTCAGCATCTCGCGCAGTCGCGTCTTGAGCATCTTTCCGGTGGCGCCCAGCGGAATGGCATCGACGAAGACGACGTCGTCCGGGATCTGCCATTTGGCGGTCTTGCCCTCGTAGAACTTAAGCAGTTCTTCTTTCGTGATTTCGGCCCCAGGCTTCTTCACCACAGCGATCACCGGCCGCTCGTCCCACTTGGGATGCCGCATGCCGATGCAGGCCGCCATCGCGACTGCCGGATGGGCCACCGCGATGTTCTCGACCTCGATCGAGCTGATCCATTCGCCCCCGGACTTGATGACGTCCTTGCTGCGGTCCGTGATCTGCATGTAGCCGTCCGGATCGATGGTGGCCACGTCGCCGGTCGGGAACCAGCCGTTGACCAGCGGGTCGCCGCCCTCCCCCTTGAAGTACTCGCGCACCACCCAGGGACCCTTCACGTACAGGTCGCCGGGCGTCTTGCCGTCCCAGGGCAATTCCCCGCCGTCTTCGCCGACCACCTTCATGTCCACCCCGTAGATGGCGCGGCCCTGCTTCAGGCGGATCTTCATCTGGTCTTCGGCCGACATGGTGAGGTGCTTGTTCTTGACGGTGCACAGCGTTCCCAGCGGGCTCATCTCGGTCATGCCCCAGGCATGAAGGACTTCGATACCGTACTGCTCGCGGAAGGCGTCGATCATCGCCGGCGGGCAAGCCGAGCCGCCGATCACCGTGCGCTTGAGCGTCGAGAAGCGCAGGTCGTTGGGTTGCATGTGGTTGAGCAGCATCTGCCAGACAGTGGGAACCCCGGCTGCGTAGTTCACCTTCTCGCCCTCGATCAACTCGTAGACCGACTTGCCGTCCATCGCCGGCCCCGGAAACACCAGTTTGGCGCCTGCCAGCGCCGCAGAATACGGGATGCCCCAGGCGTTGACGTGGAACATGGGAACCACCGGGAGGATGGAGTCGCGCGCCGAGATGCACATCACGTCCGGCAGCGCCGCCGCGTACGCGTGCAACGTGGTCGAACGGTGGCTGTACAGGGCCGCTTTCGGATTGCCCGTGGTGCCGCTGGTGTAGCACATGCTCGACGCGGAATTTTCGTCGAAAGTCGGCCACTCATAGGTGGTGGATTGGCCGCCGATCCACGCCTCGTAGCTCAGGAGGTTGGGAATGCCGCTGTCCGCGGGCAGCTTGTCGGGATCGCACAGGGCGACGTAGTGCTTGATAGTCGGGCAACGCGCGTGGACAGCCTGGACCAGCGGCAGGAAGGTCAGGTCGAAACACAGGGCCTGGTCTTCGGCATGGTTCGCGATCCAGGCGATCTGGTCGGGATGCAGGCGGGGGTTGATTGTGTGCAGGACCCGGCCCGAACCACTGACACCAAAGTAGAGCTCGAGGTGGCGGTAGCCGTTCCAGGCCAGCGTGGCAACGCGATCGGAAAATTGCAGGTTCAGGCCGTCCAGCGCGTGCGCGACCTGGCGGGACCGCCGGGCGACGTCTCGCCAGGTGTAGCGGTGGATGTCTCCCTCAACCCGGCGCGAAACGATCTCGGTGTCGCCATGATGGCGTTCGGCGAAATCGATCAGGCCGGAGATCAGCAACGGTTGGCTTTGCATCAATCCCAGCATGGCTACTCCTTCGGACATTGTTGGATCGCTCATCGTAGTGCTTCGCGCCATGGGGTCAAACCCGTATCAGCCGCGAAACAGGATTTCCCGCCGGCCCGCAGGAAAAGGGACAATGACGCATGACCGACGCAGTGGACGCGCCCCCCCGCGAAGTAGCGCTGGGCCTCTCGTGGCGCAATAGTTTCGAGCAGCTCGGCCCCGCGTTCCATACCGCGATGCAGGCCGCGCCGCTGCCCGATCCCTATTCGGTGGGCGTGAATGCCGCCTTGGCCCGTGATCTGGGGCTGGACCCCGGCTGGCTGGCTTCGCCCGAGGGCGCAGAAGCGTTCACGGGAAATGTGTCCTTGGCAGGATCTCGGCCGCTCGCGAGCGTGTACAGCGGACACCAGTTCGGCGTGTGGGCGGGCCAGCTCGGCGACGGGCGCGCGCTGCTGCTCGGTGAAATCGAGACGCCCTTCGGTCCACAGGAGCTGCAGCTCAAGGGCGGCGGCCGGACGCCGTATTCGCGCATGGGCGACGGCCGCGCCGTCCTGCGTTCAAGCATCCGCGAGTTCCTGGGCTCCGAAGCCATGCATGGGCTGGGCATACCGACCACCCGGGCACTGTGCGTGACCGGCTCCGATAGCCCGGTGCGGCGCGAGGAAGTAGAGACTGCGTCGGTGGTCACCCGCGTGGCGCCCAGCTTCGTGCGCTTCGGCCACTTCGAGCATTTCTCGGCGCGCGACCAGCACGGCGAACTCGCGAAGCTCGCCGACTACGTCATCGACCGGTTCTACCCGGACTGCCGCCAGTCGCAGAAGTTCGCTGGCAACCCCTATGCCGCGTTCCTGGAACAGGTCAGCGAGCGGACGGCAGCCATGGTGGCGCACTGGCAAGCCGTCGGCTTCTGCCACGGCGTCATGAACACCGACAACATGAGCATCCTGGGTCTGACCATCGACTACGGCCCGTTCCAGTTTTTGGACGCGTTCGACCCCGGCCACATCTGCAACCACAGCGACGAGCAGGGCCGCTACGCCTACAACAAGCAACCCAATGTCGCCTACTGGAACCTGTTCTGTCTGGGCCAGGCGCTGCTGCCGCTGATCGGCGACCAGGAGTTCGCGTTGGCCGCGCTCGAGTCGTACAAGTCCGTCTTCCCTCGCGAAATGGAAGCGCGCATGCGCGAAAAGCTGGGGCTGGATGAGGCCCGTCCCGGTGACCGTGAACTGGTCGAGGACGTGTTGAAGCTGCTGGCCCACGACCGCGTGGACTACACCATCTTCTGGCGCCGGCTTTCCCTGCACGTCGGTGGCGCCGACCAGGAAGCGGTGAGGGACCTGTTCCTGCAGCGGGAAGCCTGGGACGCCTGGCTGCTGCGGTATTCGGAGCGGCTCACCGAAGACGGGCGCCCCGCTGCGGCAGGGCGGATGCTCAAGACCAACCCCAAGTACGTGCTGCGCAACCACCTGGGCGAGCTGGCCATCCGGCAGGCGAAACTTAAGGACTATTCGGAGGTCGAAGCCTTGCTGGCACTGGTCCAGGCCCCATTTGATGAACACCCCGGCCACCAGGAAAAGGCCGGCTTTCCGCCCGACTGGGCATCCCAAATCGAAATCAGCTGCTCCTCATGACTTACAAGACTGAAAAATCCGAAGCCGAGTGGAAAGCCCTGCTCGCCCAGAAAGGGGCCGAGCCCGGCGCCTTCGAGGTCACGCGCCACGCGGCCACCGAACGCCCCTTCACCGGCAAATACGAAGCCGTCTGGGACGACGGCAGCTACCACTGTGTCTGCTGCGGCTCGAAACTGTTCGGTTCGGACACCAAATTCGACGCCGGCTGCGGCTGGCCGAGCTTCTCGCTGGCGGTGCCGGGCGCGATCAAGGAAATCCGGGATACGAGCCATGGCATGGCCCGCGTGGAAACCGTCTGCGCCGAATGCGGGGCGCACCTGGGGCATGTGTTCCCGGACGGCCCCACCGACACCGGACTGCGCTATTGCATGAATTCCGCCTCGCTCGACTTCAAACCCGAACCCGGCAAGTGACTCGCGCCCCATGAAACTGCTGCTCGACTTCTTTCCCATCATCCTGTTCTTCGTCGCGTTCAAGTTCGCGGGCATTTATGTGGCCACGGGCGTGGCGATCGTCGCCACCATCGCGCAGATCGCCTGGCTGCGCTACAGAACCGGCAAGATCGAACCCATGCAGTGGGTGAGCCTGGGGGTGATCGTCCTTTTCGGCGGCGCGACCATCGTGTCCCACAACGATACCTTTATCAAATGGAAGCCCACGGTGCTGTACTGGCTGATGGGCGCCACGCTGATGGCGGGCCAGCTGATCTTCCGCAAGAACCTCCTCAAGTCGCTGATGGGGTCGCAGCTGGAGCTGCCCGATGCCGCCTGGCGAGTGACCAACTGGAGCTGGATCGCCTTCTTTGCCGTCATGGGCGTCGTGAATCTCTGGGTGGCCTTTAATTTCGACACTGATACCTGGGTCAACTTCAAGCTATTCGGCGGACTGGGGCTGATGGCCCTGTTCGTGGTGGGCCAGGCCCTTTACCTGGGGCGGTTCATCCAGGCAGACGAAGCGCCCAAGTCGTGATGGTGGGGGCAACATGACCACGGGAATCACGGCGGAGGCGCTGCGGCGGCGCCTTGCGGAACTCCTGGCGCCCACCTCGCTCGAAGTGCTGGACGAAAGCGCCGCCCATGCAGGGCACGCCGGCGCCGATGGCAGCGGTTTCGGCACCCATTTCCGGGTGCGGATTGCTTCACCTTTCTTTGCCGGCCGTTCCCGGGTAGCGCGCCATCGCCTTGTGTATGATGCGCTGCAAGATTTTGTCGACCGGGGGCTCCATGCCCTCGCGATTGAAACTCTCTGATCCACCCTCCTGACTCTCAAGAGAAATCCCATGATGCAAATTTTCAAGCCCGCCCTGGCGGCGGCCATCCTCGCTATCGCCCTGCCCGCCCTGGCCCAGAACGTCGCCGTCGTCAACGGCAAACCCGTGCCCAAGAGCCGCGTGGACGCCCTGTCCGCCCAGCTGGCCAAGGCCGGCCGGCCGGTGTCGGTCGAAATGCAAGGCCAGATCAAGGACGAGGTCATCGCGCGTGAAATCTTCATGCAGGAAGCGCAAAAACGCGGCCTGGACGCGAGCGATGACTTCAAGACCCAGATGGAACTGGCCCGCCAGACCCTGCTGATCCGTGAACTGTTCTCCGACTACCAGACGAAGAACCCGGTCACCGATGCCGACGTCAAGGCCGAGTACGACCGCTTTGCCGCGGCCAACGGCGGCAAGGAATACCGCGCGCGCCACATCCTGGTCGAGAAGGAAGACGAGGCCAAGGCCATCATCGCTTCGCTCAAGAAGGGCGGCAAATTCGACGAGATCGCCAAGAAGCAGTCGAAGGACCCGGGCTCCGGGGCTAATGGCGGCGACCTGGATTGGGCCAATGCGGGCAGCTACGTTCCCGAATTCTCCGGCGCACTAGTGAAGCTCAACAAGGGCCAGACCACCGACGCCCCCGTGAAGAGCCAGTTCGGCTGGCACGTGATCCGGCTGGAAGACGTGCGTACCGCCCAGCTGCCGAAGATGGAGGAAGTCAAGCCGCAGATCACGCAGCAGCTGCAGCAGCAGAGGCTCAGCAAGTTCCAGGAGGAACTGCGCGGCAAGGCGAAGATCGAGTAAACCGGCCGGGCCGGGAATCAGGGCCGCGCTGTTCCCCATTGCACCGCCGTCATCAGCCCGATCAGCACGGGTTGGTGCAGCATGTACCACGACAGGCTCCACCGGCCAAGCCACGCGAGCGGCGCTCCGGCTGGCGGCAGGCGCGGCGTTATCCATTCCCTGCGGCGAGCCAGCAGCCATTGCCCTGCGGCCAGGCCCCACCACATCACGCCCAGCCACGGAATGAGCGGCACATAGTCTTCTGTTACGGGCTTTCGGCTGATGAGGCCCAGCCAGTTCCACGCGCGATCGTTGAGGAAGTCGATTTCGGGCCACTGAATGTGGACCCATTCGGCCAGCGGCTTGGCCGCAAGGGCTGCCGCGCCCAACACCCAAAGCCACCTGCCTCGCGCATGGGCTGTGGCCCGCACGATGACGAGCATCGCCGCGATGCCGTGCAACACGCCGAAGTAGATGAAGGTCCTGGGGTACATCCACCAGGAGCCGGCCGTCACGAGCAGCGCGCAGCCCGCGACCTGCGCCCAGCGCGTCCAGAAGCGCGGCCAGGTCTGCCCCTGCGCCACCGCCACCGCCTGCCCCAGGCCCGCGCAAAACAGAAACAGACTGACGATGGCCGTGCGCTGCCCGGTCCAGAACGGGTCGGCATAGAAGTTCTGCTTCAGCCAGCCGAAGTGGTTTAGATCGAAGCAGAAGTGGAACACCGTCATCCAGACGATGGCGGCGCCGCGCAACGTGTCTATGGCGTCGAAGCGTTGGACCTGCATTTATCGCAAGTGTAGGGCCGGCTGAAACGTCCCGAGGCTCGTGTTGGATGGGTGCCAGCACCAGTTCATGGACTATCCCGGTTGACGAAGTAAGGCTGCGGCGATTCAATGCGGTGGCATACCAACGCGAAGGAGACGCCTCCATGTCGAACGGCTCAAAGACTTCACCCTGCCTGCAGCGGCTGTCGCTTGCGCTGGCCACACTGTGCCTCGCGACGGCGGTGTGGGCCCAGACCCCCGGCAAGACCGAAGTGCTCTGGCTCGGCCAGTCCGCCACGCGAATCACCACACCGGGCGGCAAAATTATCGTGATCGATCCCTGGCTCACTTCGAACCCCAAGACGCCGGCCAACTTCAAGGACCTCGCGGCGCTGGGCAAGGTGGACCTGATCCTCGTCACGCACGCTCATTTCGATCACTTCCAGGACGCGCCGGCCCTGGCCAAGCGGAACAACGCGCCCATTGTCTCGTCGCAAGGGCTCAACTCCTCGCTGATTTCCCTGGAGATGGTGCCCCCTGAGCTGGCATTTCGGATGGGCAAGAGCGGCACTGCCTCGCCCATCGGGCCAGGCATCAAGATCACGCCGGTCCACGCCGAGCACGACTCCGAGCTCACCTACACCAACCCGGCCACAAGCAAGCGCGAAACGCATCCCGGCGGTGAACCGGTCGGCTACATCATCGAGCTGGAGAACGGGTTCAAGATCTGGCACATGGGCGACACCGGCGTCTTCGGCGACATGCGCCTGATTGCCGACATGCACAAGCCCGACCTCGTGCTGCTCCCCATCGGCGGCCATTTCGTCATGAACCCGGTCGATGCGGCCATGGTCGTGCGCGAATGGATCCGTCCCAGGTACGTTCTGCCCATCCACTACGGAACCTCGCCGCAGCTGCGCGGGACCCCGGCCGAATTCAGGGCGGCGCTTGGCAACAGCCCGGTGCAGATGCTGGTCGTCGACCCCGGACAGCGGGTTGAGTTTTGAGCTCGCCGCCCGACTCCCTGCCGGCGCAGGTGCAGGAAGCACTGCGGCGCGGCAATGTGATGGAGGCGATTAAGCTGCTGCGCGCCTCGGGAAACTTCGGCCTCAAGGAAGCCAAGGAATTGCTCGAAGCTCACCAGCGCGGCGCGGCGGGGTCCAAGCCGCCCCCTCCCCGAGCGGCCGCAACGGCCCCGGGCACGATTCCGCCGAGCGTGGCGGATGCGATGCAAAAGGGCAACAAGCTGGAGGCGATCGGGTTGCTGCGCCAGCAGGCCGGCCTCGGCCTGAAGGAAGCCAGGGAGGCGATCGAACTGCAGGCCCATGTGCGGGCCACCCCTGGCGGCCTGTCTCCGGGGCAAGTCCCCGATTCAACGGTGGGCAGATGGGTGACGCTGGGAATTTTGTTGGCCTCGGCGATCGCGCTGGTGTATTTCCTCGCAGGCTGCGCCGCCATCAACTTCGGCAATCCAATCCTGGCCTTCAGGGACAGCCGCACAGGTGCTTACCCCACCCACTTCCGCGCATTGCGCCATATCCGCATCCACGGGCTGAACTCGCTCTTGTCGCCCGCAGTCCAGCTCATCTGAACATTCCGGAACACCCGCTCCGGGTGCGGCATCATGGCCGTGAAGCGCCCATCCGCCGTGGTCACTGCCGTGAGGCCCCCAGGACTGCCGTTCGGGTTGAAGGGATAAGCCTCCGTGGCGTGGCCGTGGTTGTCGGTGAAACGCATTGCCGGGATCACCTTGGCGGGATCGCCGCGGCGCGAGAAATTGGCGTAGCCCTCACCGTGTGCCACCGCGATCGGCAGGCGGCTGCCGGCCATGCCCGCGAAGAACAGGCTGGGTGACTCCAGCACTTCCACTTGCGACAGGCGAGCCTCGTAGCGCTCGCTGCGGTTGGTCGTGAAGCGGGGCCAGGCCTGCGCGCCGGGGATGATGTCGGCCAGTTCGGCCAGCATCTGGCAGCCGTTGCACACGCCCAGCGCGAAAGTGTCTTCACGCTCGAAGAAGCCCCGGAACTGGTCGGCCAATGGCGCATTGAAGGTGATGCTGCGGGCCCAGCCGATGCCGGCGCCCAGCGTGTCGCCATAACTGAAGCCGCCGCAGGCGACGAAGCCCTTGAAGTCCTGAAGCTGCGCCCGGCCGGCCTGCAGATCCGTCATGTGGATGTCGTAGGCGTCGAAGCCGGCCTCGGTGAATGTGTAGGCCATTTCCACATGCGAATTGACGCCCTGCTCTCGCAATACCGCAACGCGAGGCCGCGCCAGGTTCAGGTAGGGCGCCGCAACGTTCTCGCGCGGGTCGAACGCAGGCGCGACCTGCAGGCCCGGGTCAGCCGGGTCCCCAGCCGCCGCGTGCTCGGCATCGGCACAGGACGGGTTGTCGCGTTGCTGGCAGATCTTCCAGCTCACCGCGTCCCAGACCTGGTGCAGGTCCGCGACCTTGCCCGCGAACACGGCCTTGGTGTCGCGCCAGACCTGTACCTCGCCCTTGCCGCCATCGAGGGTCGATGACGACGGGCGTGTCGTGCCGACGGAGTGGCTGTGCTTTGAGAGGCCGTGTGCGCGAAGTATCTGCATCACGTCGTTGCGTTCGGCGGTACGCACCTGAAGCAGCACGCCGATTTCCTCGTTGAAGAGCGCCTTGAGCGTGAGTTCCTCGCGGCGCGGACCGACCTGCGCCGCCCAGTTCTTGGCGTCGCCGTACTCCGCGCGGCTGTCCGAGATGCCGTCGCCTTCGGTGACCAGCATGTCCACGTTCAGCGAGACGCCGACATGCCCGGCGAAGGCCATCTCGCAGGCCGCGGCAAACAGCCCACCGTCGCTGCGGTCGTGGTAGGCCAGGATCTTGCCCTGGACGCGCAAGGCATTGACCGCGTTGACCACGTTCACCAGGTCCCGGGGCTCGTGCAGGTCCGGCACTTCGTTGCCGACCTGGCCCAGCACCTGCGCCAGGATGCTTCCGCCCATGCGGTTGCGACCGCGCCCCAGGTCAACCAGCACCAGCGTCGTGTCCTGCGTGGCGTCGAGCTGCGGAGTCAGCGTGCCACGCACATCGACCAGCGATGCGAACGCACTGACGATCAGGCTGACCGGCGAAGTGACCTTCTTCCGGGTGCTTCCATCGCTCCACTGCGTGCGCATCGACAGGCTGTCCTTGCCCACGGGAATGGAAACACCCAACGCCGGGCAGAGTTCCATGCCCACGGCACGCACGGTCTCGTACAACGCGGCATCTTCGCCCTCTTCCCCGCAGGCAGCCATCCAGTTCGCCGACAGCTTGACGCGGGGCAGTTCGATCGGCGCGGCCAGCAGGTTGGTGATGGCCTCGGCCACGGCCATGCGCCCCGACGCGGGCGCGTCGATGGCGGCCAGTGGCGTGCGCTCTCCCATGCTCATCGCCTCGCCGGCAAAGCCCCGGTAGTCGGCCAGAGTCACTGCGCAGTCGGCCACCGGCACCTGCCAGGGGCCGACCATCTGGTCGCGATGCGACAACCCGCCCACGGTGCGGTCGCCGATGGTGATGAGAAACCGCTTCGAAGCCACCGTCGGGTGGCTGAGCACCTGGATCGCCGCGTCCTGCAGGCCCACGCCCGTCAGGTCGACAGGCGCAAAGTCGCGCGTCACCGACTTGACGTCGCGATGCATCTTGGGCGGCTTGCCGAGCAGCACGTTCATCGGCATGTCCACCGGAGAAGCTGCTCCTTCGTCCTCAACCACCAGCTGTCTGTCCTCTGTCGCCACGCCGACGACGGCGAACGGGCAGCGCTCCCGTTCGCAGAAGCGCCTGAACTGGTCGAGCGACTGCGGCGCGATCGCGAGCACGTAACGCTCCTGGCTCTCGTTGCACCAGATTTCCCTGGGCGCCAGGCCCGACTCTTCCAGCGGCACCTTGCGCAGGTCGAACCGCGCGCCACGGCTGGCGTCATTGGTCAATTCCGGAAAGGCATTGGACAGGCCCCCGGCGCCGACATCGTGGATCGCCAGGATGGGGTTGGCGCTGCCTTCGGCCGCGCAATGGTTGATGACTTCCTGGGCGCGTCGCTCGATTTCCGGATTGCCGCGCTGCACCGAATCGAAATCCAGCTCCGCCGCGTTAGCTCCGGTGGCCATCGAGCTGGCCGCGCCGCCGCCCATGCCGATGCGCATGCCCGGCCCGCCCAGCTGGATCAGCAATGTGCCGGCCGGGAACGCGATCTTCTGCGTCAAACCGGCGTCGATGGTGCCCAGCCCGCCTGCGATCATGATCGGCTTGTGGTAGCCCCGCATGACGCCGCCGACCTCCTGTTCGTACTCGCGGAAGTAGCCCAGCAGGTTGGGGCGGCCGAACTCGTTGTTGAAGGCTGCGCCACCCAACGGACCTTCCGTCATGATCTGCAGCGGGCTCGCGATGTGCTCGGGCTTGCCGAAGCTGCCGCCCCACAGTTTGGAAACGGTGAAGCCCGTCAGTCCGGCCTTGGGTCTGGAGCCTCGCCCGGTCGCGCCTTCATCACGGATTTCGCCGCCGGCACCGGTGGAAGCGCCGGGAAACGGCGAGATGGCCGTCGGGTGGTTGTGCGTCTCCACCTTCATCAGCACATGATGGACGACTTCTTCTTTCCGATAGTGCGACTGCGCCCCCGAGCGCGCGACGAATCGCTCCACCGGGCCGCCCTCCATCACCGAAGCGTTGTCCGAATAAGCCACCACGGTGTGTTGCGGGCTGAGTTTGTGCGTGTTGCGGATCATGCCGAACATGCTGCTGTCCTGCGCCACGCCGTCGATGGTGAAGGCCGCATTGAAGATCTTGTGGCGGCAGTGCTCGCTGTTGGCCTGCGCGAACATCATCAGTTCGACATCGCTCGGATTGCGACCCAGCGCCCTGAACGCTTCGACCAGGTACTCGATCTCGTCCTCGGCCAGGGCCAGCCCGAACTGGATGTTCGCCTTCTCCAACGCGCCGCGGCCACCGGCCAACACATCCACGTATTCCATCGCCGCCGGCTCGACTTCGCTGAACAGGCCGCGGGCCGCCGCGCGGTCGAACATGACGCTTTCGGTCATGCGGTCGTGCAGCAGGGCCGCGAGCGCCTGGCGTTGCGCCGGTTCCAGCAAGGCCCTCCCGAGCAGACCCGGCTTCAGGCTGATGCGGAATTCGGTGATGCGCTCCACGCGCTTGAGCGCGATTCCGCAGTTGTGGGCGATGTCGGTGGCCTTGGAGGCCCAGGGCGACACGGTGCCGAAACGCGGCGTGACGACGATCAGGGAACCGTTGACCGGCTCTCGGTATGGGTCGCCATAGGTCAACAGCGCGGCCAGGCGCTCTTTTTCGGCCGCGCCGGGGGCGTGGTCGGCGCCGACGAGGTGCACGTACCGCGCGCAGAGGCCGCTGACCTTGTCGTGGACTGCCTGCAGGCGGGGTAGGAGTTGCTGGGATCTGAACTCGCTGAGGGCATTTCCACCCTCGAATTCGGTGATTTGCAGGGGCACTGTGAAGCCTGTGTGGGTCGGGAATCCGGCGGCCGGGGGCCGCTGAGTGGGACACTCCGTAGTAACCCGGTATTTTAAGGGCAGGGAATTTCGCCCTCTGGGATAATCGCGTCATGAGCATCACGTACAAAGACGCCGAAGGCGTCCAGGGCATGAAGGTGGCGGGGAAACTCGCTTCCGAAGTGCTGGACTCCCTCACGCCGCACATCAAGCCGGGCATCACCACCAGGGAAATCGACCGGCTTGCGGCCGAGTGCATGAAAAAGCAGGGCACCACCTCCGCCACCCTGGGCTATCAGCCCGCCGGCTACCCGCCTTACCCCGCCTCGCTGTGCACCTCGGTGAACCACGTGGTGTGCCACGGTATTCCCAACGACAAACCCCTGAAGAAGGGCGACATCGTGAACGTCGACGTCACCGTCATCAAGGACGGCTGGTTCGGCGACACCAGCCGCATGTTCATGGTGGGCGAAGTCTCCATCGCCGCCAAGCGGCTGGTCAACCTGACCTATGAAGCCATGTGGCACGGGATCGTGAACGTCAAGCCTGGCGTCCACCTCGGGGACATCGGCTTTGCGATCCAGAAATTTGCTGAAAGCAATGGCTTCTCGGTGGTGCGTGAGTTCTGCGGCCACGGCATCGGGCGCAACTTCCATGAGGAGCCGCAGGTGCTGCACTATGGCAAGCCGGGTACCCTGGAAGAGCTCAAGCCGGGCATGACATTCACCATTGAACCGATGATCAATGCCGGTCGCAAGGACGTGAAGGAACTGGGCAGCGACGGCTGGACCATCGTCACCAAGGACCATTCGCTTTCGGCGCAGTGGGAGCACACCGTGCTGGTGACCGAATCCGGTTACGAAGTGCTGACGCTGTCTCCGGGCAGCGCGGCCCCACCGCCCTTCGCGAACGCATGACCGCGCCGGGGCGAGGCGCCTGCGTCACCCGCCAGCCATGACCGAACTCCAGGCGATCCGGGAAGCCTACCGGGCCCGCAAGACCGCGCTGCTGGCCTCGCTGGAAACCCGTGGCGCCTCCACGCGCGGCATCCGCAGCCTGCTGCAGGGCCTGTCGCACGAGGCCGACGCCACCCTGATCACCCTCTGGCAGGCCGCCGGGCTGCCGCCCGGCTTCGCGCTGCTCGCGGCGGGTGGATTCGGGCGCGGCGAGTTGTTCCCACACTCCGACGTCGATGTCGTGGTGCTGATGCCCGACGGCACTTCGGCCGACGCCGACCCGGAGCTCAAGCGCAGGGTCGAGGTCTTCATCGGCAACTGCTGGGACGCCGGACTGGAGATCGGCTCGAGCGTGCGCACCCTTTCCGAGTGCCTGGCCCAGGCCGCGAGTGACGTCACCGTGCAGACCTCGCTGCTGGAGTCGCGCCTGGTCACGGGCGACGCAAAACTCTTCGCAGCTTTCCAGCAGCGCTTCAAGGCCGCACTCGATCCCAAGGCCTTCTTCATCGCCAAGACACTGGAGATGCGCCAGCGACACACCAAGTTCGAGAACACGCCCTACTCCCTGGAGCCCAACTGCAAGGAGTCGCCCGGCGGCCTGCGCGACCTGCAGGTGATCCTCTGGGTGGCCCGGGCGGCGGGGCTCGGCAAGAGCTGGGACGAGCTCGCGCGCAAGGGACTGGCGACCGCCTTCGAAGCGCGCCAGATCAAGCGCAACGAGGCCTTGTTGAGCCTGATTCGCGCGCGCCTGCACCTGATCGCGCACCGGCGGGAAGATCGCCTCGTTTTCGACCTGCAGACCGCCGTGGCCGAGTCCTTCGGCTACCAGACCGAAATCAACGAGTCCGGCCGGGTGGTGGGCCGCTCCAGTGAAGCGCTGATGAAGCGCTTCTACTGGGCCGCCAAGGCCGTCACCCAGCTCAACCAGGTTCTGCTTCTGAACATCGAGGAGCGCCTGAATCCGAGCGGCCATGAGCCGCAGCCGATCAACGAGCGCTTCTCCAACAAGGCGGGCACGATCGAGGTGGCGAGCGACGACCTGTACCTCAAGCACCCCCACGCGATCCTGGAGACCTTCCTGATCTACCAGCGCACGGTGGGCGTGAAGGGCCTTTCCGCACGCACGCTGCGCGCGCTGTACAACGCGCGCCAGGTGATGGACGGCAAGTTCCGCAGCGACCCCGTCAACCACGCCACCTTCCGGGCCATGCTGATGGAGCCCGAAGGCATCACCCACGCGATGCGGCTGATGAACCAGACGTCGGTGCTGGGCCGCTACCTGTGGGTGTTCCGCCGCATCGTCGGGCAGATGCAGCACGACCTGTTCCATGTCTACACGGTGGACCAGCACATCCTGATGGTGCTGCGCAATGTGCGCCGCTTTTTCATCGCGGAGCACGCGCACGAATATCCGTTCTGCTCGCAACTGGCCGCGGGCTGGGACAAGCCCTACATCCTGTACGTGGCGGCCCTTTTCCACGACATCGCCAAGGGCCGGGGCGGCGACCATTCCGAGCTGGGCGCGCGCGATGTGCGCCACTTCTGCCGGCAGCACGACATCGAGCCGGAGGACTGCAAGCTGGTCGAGTTCCTGGTGAAGGAACACCTGACCATGAGCCGGATCGCGCAGAAGGAAGACCTGAGCAACCCGGACATCGTCTCGGCCTTCGCCGCGCGGGTGGGCAACGAGCGCTACCTCACGGCGCTGTACCTGCTTACGGTCGCCGACATCAGGGGCACCAGTCCCAAGGTCTGGAACGCCTGGAAGGGCAAGCTGCTGGAAGACCTCTACCGCTACACCTTGAGGGTGCTCGGCGGGCGCGCTCCGGACCGCGATGCCGAGATCGAGGCGTGCAAGCGCGAAGCGCTGGTGCAGCTTGCGTTGAGCGCGCAGCCGTTCGAGTCGCACAAGAAGCTGTGGGACACGCTGGACGTGGGTTACTTCATGCGCCACGACGCGGGCGACATCGCCTGGCACACGCGGCACCTGTCTCGCCACGTGGTCAACCGGGTGGACGCGGCCGTCGGGGGGGCGCCCGCCCGGACTATCGTGCGCGCCCGCCTGTCGCCGGTCGGCGAAGGACTGCAGGTTGTGGTCTACACGCCTGACCTGCCGGACCTGTTCGCCCGCATCTGCGGCTATTTCGACCAGGCAGGATTCAGCATCCTGGACGCCAAGGTGCACACGGCCAACAACGGCTTTGCGCTCGACACCTTCCAGGTGGTGAGTTCGATGCTGCCCGAGCACAACCGCGAACTGATCAGCATGGTCGAGTCGGAGCTGCAGCACACGCTGCAGAAGGCCGGCCCGCTGCCGGCGCCGAGCCGCGGCCGCGTGTCCCGGCGGGTCAGGAGCTTTCCGATCGCCCCCCGCGTCCACCTGGCGCCCGACGAGAAGGCCCAGCGCTGGCTGCTCAGCATCTCCGCCAGCGACCGCGTCGGCCTGCTCTATTCGGTGGCCCGGGTGCTGGCCCGCCACAAGATCAACCTGCAGCTCGCCAAGGTGTCCACGCTCGGCGAACGGGTGGAAGACACATTCCTGATCGACGGTGCCGAACTGCAGCAGAACCGCAGGCAGATCGAGATCGAGACCGAATTGCTGGAAGCGCTGGGGGCCGCTTGACCCGGTCGGCTCAATCGACGAACGCTGGTCGGCGGTAGTTGTGCAGCCGTCCCTTGTAAGGCACGCAGCCGCCTGGCAGCGCCGTGATCCGCTCTTCCGAATGTTCATACCCCAGCACGGCCATCCTGCGCCGGAAGCGCGAATGATTCTCGCGGTCGGGATCGACGATCAGCACCTCCACGGTGGCGGCCGAGTGCCGGTCGATGAACTGCGAGAGTGCCTCCGGCTGCTCGCGGTCATACAGCAGGTCGCTGCCGATGATCAGGTCAAAGACGCCCAGGCCGGGGTTGTGGCGTGACCAGTCGCACGTTTCGTACTTCATCGGGGGCAGGTGGTTCAGGCGCAGGTTTTCCAGCAGGAACGCCGCCGCCAGGGGATGGCAGTCACTGGCAGTCACGTCGCCGCCGCGCCGGTGCACCACCAGGCTGGCCAGTCCGAGGCCGCAGCCCATCTCCAGGATGCGCTTGCCTGCGAGTTCAAAAGTGAGCATGGCCTGGGCCAGGACGCGACCCGACGGCCAGAGCATCCCGAACAGCGACCACTGTGCCGACGAGATGCCGGCGCGCCCGGCTTCACCGGCCGGGTCGTGGTACTGCTGGCGGTCGAGCAGGGATCTCAGCTGCAGATCCTCGCCCGTGCCGCGGATCGTTTCGATCTTGACTTCGTACCCGGCGGAAAGGGGCAGCGCCATGGGGGCGGGACAGATCAGTCGTCTTCGGCATCGAGGCCAGGAAACAGCACCTCGGTGAAGCCGAATTTCGTGAAGTCCCGGATGCGCATCGGGTACAGCTTGCCGATCAGGTGGTCGCATTCGTGCTGCACCACCCGTGCATGGAAGCCCTCCACCTCACGATCGATCGGGTCACCGCAGGGGTCGAACCCGGTGTAGCGAATGCGGGACCAGCGCGGCACCACGCCGCGCAGCCCGGGCACCGACAGGCACCCTTCCCAGCCCTCTTCCTCCTCGTCGCCGAGGGGCGTGATCACCGGGTTCAGCAGCACGGTGCGCGGCACCAGGGGTGCGTCGGGATAGCGCGGGTTGGGCGCATCGGCGCCGAAGATCACCAACTGAAGGTCGACGCCGATTTGTGGCGCCGCCAGGCCCGCGCCATTGACCGAATGCATGGTCTCAAACATGTCGCGAACGAGCAGGTGAATATTGTCGGTGTCGTATTCAGCGACGGGCTGGGCAACGCGCAAGAGGCGCGCGTCGCCCATCTTCAGGATTTCACGAACGGCCATGCAACAACTCCTTCAATCCACCTTCATCGAGCACCGTCAGCCCCAGCTCCCGCGCCTTGTCCAGTTTGCTGCCCGCCTCGGCGCCGGCCACCACATAGTCGGTTTTTTTGCTGACCGAGCCGGCCACCTTCGCGCCTGCGGCCTCAAGCAGGTGCTTCGCCTCGTCGCGCGACAGCGTAGGCAGCGTGCCGGTCAGAACCACCGTCTTGCCGGCGAGCGGCCTGGGCGCGCGGACCGCAGCCTCGCCCTCCTCCCAGGTGACGCCACAGGCGCGCAGCTGCTCCACGACTTCGCGATTGTGCGGCTGCTGGAAGAACATGCAAATGCTCTGCGCCACCACCGGGCCTACGTCTGTCACTTCGAGCAGCTGCGCCACGTCGGCATCCATGATCGTGTCGAGTTTGCCGAAGTGGCGCGCGAGGTCCTTCGCGGTCGCTTCGCCCACATGCCGGATGCCCAGGCCGAAGAGGAAGCGCGGTAACGTCGTGTGCTTCGATTGCTCGAGTGCGGCCAGCACGTTCTGTGCTGACTTGTCGGCCATGCGGTCGAGGCTGGCCAGCGCGACCAGGCCCAGGCGGTACAGATCGGGTAGCGTCTTGATGACGTTGCCGTCCACCATCTGGTCGACCAGCTTTTCGCCGAGGCCCTCGATGTCCAGGGCGCGGCGCTGCCCGAAATGCAGGATCGCCTGCTTGCGCTGGGCGCCGCAGAAGAGGCCGCCGGTGCAGCGGTAGTCGGCTTCCCCCTCTTCCCGCACGGCCTCCGATCCGCACACCGGGCAGAACCTCGGCATCGTGAATTGCGGCGCGTCGTGCTTTCTCTTCTCCGGCACGACGGCCACGACTTCGGGAATCACGTCGCCCGCGCGCCGCACGATCACTGTATCGCCTACCCGCACGTCCTTGCGGCGTGCCTCATCCTCATTGTGCAGGGTGGCATTGGTCACCGTCACGCCACCGACGAACACGGGAGCCAGCTTTGCCACCGGCGTCAGCTTTCCGGTTCGCCCGACCTGCACTTCGATGCCTTCCACAGTCGTCAGCTGCTCCTGAGCCGGGTACTTGTGCGCCACGGCCCACCGCGGTTCGCGCGAAACGAAGCCCAGCTGGCGCTGCAGCGACAGGCTGTTGACTTTGTAGACCACGCCGTCGATGTCGAAGGGCAAGCTGTGGCGCTCCTCGCCGACCGCCTGGTGGTAGGCGATCAGGTCATCCGCGCCGGTTGCGGGCTGCGTGCGCGGCGAGACCGGCAGGCCCCAGGATTTGAGCGTCAGCAGAGCTTCGAAATGGGTGGCAAATTCGGGACCGTCTTGCACGGCCGGCGTCACTTCGCCCCAGCCGTAGGCGAAAAAGCTCAATGGCCGTTGGCGGGCGACGGCGGGGTCGAGCTGGCGCACCGCGCCGGCCGCGGCGTTGCGCGGGTTGACGAAGGTCTTCTCGCCCTTCGCGCCTTTCGCGATCTTTTCGCGTTGAAGCTCATTGAGACTCTCGAAACCATCGCGGCGCATATAGACCTCACCCCGCACCTCCAGCACCGCCGGCGCGTCTTTGGGCAGGCGCAACGGAATTTGCCCGATGGTGCGGATGTTCTGCGTGACGTCTTCGCCGATTTCGCCATCGCCGCGGGTCGCGGCCTGGACCAGCACGCCGTTTTCGTACCGCAGGTTGATCGCCAGCCCGTCGAATTTGAGTTCGGCCACGTATTCGATCGGCGGGGCGGCTTCGTCCAGCCCCAGTTCGCGCCGGACCCGCGCGTCGAAGTTGCGCGCGCCGCTGCCCTCGATGTCGGTCTCGGTGCGGATCGACAGCATCGGCACCTTGTGCCGAACCTTCGCGAAGCCGTCCAGCACCTTGCCGCCCACACGCTGGGTCGGCGAATCGGGCGTGAGCAGCTCGGGATGGCGCTCTTCCAGTGCCTGAAGTTCGCGGAACAGCCTGTCGTACTCGGCATCCGGGATGTCCGGCTCGTCCAGGAAGTAATAGCGGTGGGCGTGGTGGTGCAGGAGTTCGCGAAGCGCGTCTGCGCGTTCCTGGAAGTTCGCGGAGGCAGGCATGGCCGGCTCGGCGATCCCTAGGAGAAGAGGCGCCGCGCCTGCGGCGAACCCGCGGACAGATCGCGCGCGTCCAGCGTGTCGTACAGCTTCTCGAGGTCGGCGCCGATCACGTCCAGCCCTTCGGCGCGGATCACATCCCCGTTGTCGTCGGTGATGATGCCGTCCATCGACGCCGCCAGTGCAATGGCCGCGTCGCGCATGCGCACAAAAGGCTGCTCGCTGCGGTGTACCTGCGGCACGTCCAGGCTCAACGTGAGTGAGCGCAGTGCGGATTGCGTGGGATCCTCCGCCATCGCGGCCTGGGTGTCGAACGACAGGCCGAGCGCCGGCGGCCCCCCCGGGTTGCCCGCAGGAAGCACCATGCGGCCGGGAATCACGCCGGCCACGAAGCCCAGGCGTGAGGCATTCTGCTGGACGTAGCCCGGACTCCATGCCGCATTCCTGGCTTTCAACGTGAAGCCGATCTGCGCGTCATGGGCGCTGGCGAACTGGTCCAGTTCGCGGGCTCGGGCCACTTCGTCCAGCATTTCCGGGAACTCGGGCGCGCCGTTGACGGCATCGGCGAAGGCCTGGACTTTGACCACGAACTCGGAGTACTCGATCTCGTTGAGCGCGCCGGTGCGGTTGGCCAGCTGGACGCCGGCCTGGAAAGCGCTGTAGCGTTGCCCGGGCTGGGGCATTTCCCACTCCTGGATGAAGTCGTTGTAGCCCTCGATGGCGAAGGGCTTGCTGCCGGCGCGGCGGGTGGTCGGCATGGCCGCCATCGCCGCGTCGCCTGACACCGGCCCTTCCAGGGCGATCGGGGTGAGCACGTCGATCAGCGCGTCCAGCCCAGGCTTTTTTTCCATCGCCTGCAGCGGCGGCGCCAGGCTGAAATCGAACACCGGTTCGGGCCGCTCGCCATCCAGCGGGATGTCGATTTGCGCCACGGCATCCGGCTGGCGGGGCGTGTTCCGGCGGGTTGTCCATGCGTTGTAGGCAACCAGCAGGGCCAACACCAGCCCGCCAATCAGCGCGAGCCCGATCGTGAAACTGCTCATCGCACCTCCACGCTCGCGGTGATCAAGCGGCTTCGGCCATCGAAACGGCCGACTCCATGTCCACCGCCACGACGCGCGAGACACCCTGCTCCTGCATCGTGACGCCGATCAGCTGTTCGGCCATTTCCATCGCGATCTTGTTGTGGCTGATGAAGAGGAATTGGGTTTCGCGGCTCATGGTGGTCACCAGCTTGGCGTAGCGCTCCGTGTTCGCGTCGTCCAGCGGCGCGTCGACCTCGTCCAGCAGGCAGAACGGTGCCGGATTCAGCTGGAAAATCGCGAACACCAGGGCGATCGCGGTGAGCGCCTTCTCGCCGCCGGAGAGCAGGTGGATCGTCTGGTTCTTCTTGCCGGGCGGCTGAGCCATCACCTGCACGCCCGAGTCCAGGATTTCGTCGCCGGTCATCACCAGCCGCGCATTGCCGCCGCCGAAGAGTTCCGGAAACATCTTGCCGAAGTGCTCGTTGACTGTGTTGAAGGTGCCGGCCAGCAGCTCGCGGGTCTCGCCGTCGATCTTACGGATGGCGTCCTCCAGCGTGTCGATGGCTTCATTGAGGTCGGCCGACTGGGCATCGAGAAACTGTTTGCGTTCACGGGCTGTCGTGAGCTCTTCCAGCGCCGCCAGGTTCACTGCACCCAGCGCGGCGATTTCGCGGTGCAGCCGCTCGATGTCGCCCTGCAGGCCGGACAGCTTCACCTTGCCGTCCTCGATTGACTTCGCCACCGCCTCGAGGTCGGCCTGCGCGTCGGCGAGCAACTGGCTGTACTGCTCGAAGCCGAGCCGGGCGGCCTGCTCCTTCAGCTGAAAATCGGTGATGCGCTGGCGCAGCGGGTCCAGTTCGCGTTCGAGTTGCAGGCGGCGCTCGTCACTGGCGCGCAGCTTGGCCGTGAGGTCGTCGTATTCGCTTCGCCTGGCGCCCAGTGCCTGCTCCCGCTCCAGCTTGAGGGCCAGCGCGTTCTGCAGGCCGGCCTGCGCCGCCACGTCGGTCAGGCGCTCCAGCTCTTCCCGGGCCCGCCCTTCCTCGGCTGCGATGCCTTCGGCCTGCTGGACTGAGGTTTCGATCGCGCGCTGCAGTTCGGCTTTGCGGGCTTGCACCGAGCGCTGCGTGAACTGCGCTTCCTGGGACAGGCGCTCCAGGCTGCGCTGCTGTTCGCGGCACTCGGCCAGCTTGCGCCCGGCATCGATCACCCGTTCGTCGAGCTGGGCGTGGCGCTCCTGGCTGTCGGCCAGTTGCATGTCCAGTTCCTCGAAGCGGCCTTCGGCCGTGAGGCGGCGTTCCTGCAGTTCCCCGAGCAGTGCGTCGACCTCGGCCAGATCGCCGGCGATCTGGTTGCTGCGCTCGCGCGTCTGCTCGGCGATCTGGGTCAGGCGCAGCGTCTCGACCTGCAGCTCATGCGCGCGGTCCTGGGTCTCGGCCAACTCGCGGCGCGCCGACTCCAGCCGCTGCGATCCGTCGGTGTACGCAGCCTCCGCGCGAACCAGGGCCGAGCGGGCTTCCTCGGCAATGTGGACCTGGGCACGCAGCTGCTTGTCCAGGTTCTCGATCTCCTGCTGGCGCGCCAGCAGGCCGGCCTGTTCTGAATCCTGCGCATAGAAGCTGACGCTGTGCGCGGTCACGGCATGGCCGCTCGTCACGTAGATCACTTCGCCGGGCTTGAGCTTGTCGCGCTGCGCCAGCGCGTCCTCGAAGCTGGGCGCCGTGTAGCAGCCGTGCAGCCAGTCGGCCAGCAGCGCCTTCTGGCCCGCATCGTTCAGGCGCAGCAAGTCCGCCAGGCGCGGCAGCGCCGCGGCGTCTTCCGGCACGGCGGCTTGCGGCGGGCTGTAGAACGCCAGCTTGGCCGGGGGCGCATCGCCCGCGAACGACCGCACCATGTCCAGGCGCGACACTTCGAGCGAATTCATCCGCTCGCGCAAGGCGCCTTCCAGCGCGCTTTCCCATCCCTGCTCGATGTGGATACGGCTCCACAAGCCCTGCAGGCCATCCAGGCCGTGCCTGGCGAGCCAGGGCTTGAGCTTGCCGTCGGTCTTGACTTTTTCCTGCAGTGCCTTCAGCGCTTCCATGCGCGCGGACAGGTCGGCCTGCCTGTGGCTTTCCGTATTGACCGATTGCTGCCTGCCCCGGCGATCGTCATCCAGTTGCGGCAACTGCTCCTGCAATTCATGCAGTCGCGCATCGGCGGTTTCGGCCGCTTGCTGGGCTGTGGCGAACTGCGCTTGCAGGTTGGTCAGGCGCGCCTCGTCCGGTGCGGTCAGCGCAT
>JBDSWB010000173.1:0-5968 GCA_039926915.1 Ramlibacter sp. | reverse complement strand
ATTGCAGCCGCTCCTGCTTGGCGACTGCATCCGCGGACGCCTCGCGGGGCAGAATCTTGTTGACCTTCACCACCGCATAGCCCTGCTCGCCCAGGTCGACGCCCACGAATGCGGGCAGTGCCGAGGGATCGGCGCGCATCGCGGCTTCGATGACGGCGGAAGGCTGTTGCTGCGATTCCTGGCGCGAAACGGCGACGGCCGCCGGCAGGCTCGCCGCAGCCGGGCTGGCCTTCCAGGCCGCCACCTTTGCGGCTCCTTCTTTCTTCGCGAGTTCGGCCGCGCGCATCGCCACCACGCGATCCCGCACCTGGCCCCTGACCTGGTCCAGCGGCAGCGTCCGCGCCGGCGTATATTGGGCAATGCGCCCGGAAACCAGCGTATTCGGCGCGACTTCGATGGCCTCGGTGTTGCGCTTCTTCCCGATCGAATCCGGTGAGAACAGCGCGCCCAGGAATTTCGGGCTGGCAAGCGCCGCCGGGGCACCGGCGGGCGGCTGGCGCGTGACGTTGCTCGCGGTCCTGATTTCAAGCTTGAGACGGTCAGCCGCGGGCTTGAGGCTGTCGGCCTGCTCGTAGACGCTGTTGGTGAAAGCCTCGGCGGACTCCGCGAATTTCTTCTGGGCCTGCTGCTTCTTCAACTCGGCCTCCAACTCGGGCTTCATTTCCTCGAAGGTGCGTTGCTTGGGCACCTTGATGTCGGTGAGCTTGATGATGTGGTAGCCGAATTCGGTTTCCACGACGCCGCTGGTTTCGCCCTTCTTCAACGCGAACGCCGAATCTTCGAAAGGCTTGGTCATCGCGCCGCGCGTGAAAAAATCCAGGTCCCCGCCGTTGGCCGCGGAGCCCGGGTCGGCGGAATTCTTCTTCGCGACATCCGCGAAGGTGTCCGGCGACTTCTTGACCGACGCCTGTAGCTCCTCGGCCCGGGCCTTGGCCTTGGCGCGATCGGCGGCCGGCGCATCTTTGGCCGATGCGATCAGGATGTGGCTGGCCCTGCGCTCTTCCTGTCCGGCGATCTTGGCGAAGTTCTGCTCGAAGTAGGTCTTCAGGTCCTGTTCGTTGACGGAGACGCCCTTCTTCATCGATTCGAGGTCGAGCACCAGGTACTCGATGCTGGCCTGCTCCGGGGCCTGGAACAGAGTCGGATTGGCCTTGTAGTAGGACTCGATCTCGGCATCGTTCGGCGTAACGCGGCTCGCGAAGTCGCCGGTGGAGAAACGCGCCACCTGGATCTCACGCTTCTGGAGGAATGCGTCGAGCGCCAGCTTGGCCTGGGCGGGAGTGGCGAAGCTGGTGCCGCCAACGCCCGCGAGGACCTGCCTGGACGACAGGTCGGAGCGGACATTGGCTTCGAACATTTCAGGCGACATGCCCTGCGCGCCTACAAGCTGGCGATATCGCACCATGTCCAGCTTGCCGTCCGGTCCGCGCAGGGATGCGATCGCCTGGTTCTGCTGCAGCTCGCGCGCCAGGCGCTGGTCGCTGGTCGCCAGCTTGGACTGCGCCGCGGCGGCAGTCAACACGCGGTCGCGCACCATACGCTCCAGCGTGCCATAACGAGCCGCGGGCGAATCCAGCACCTTGGGATCGATCGTGGGCGCCTGCTGCCTCACGCGATCGACTTCCTGCTTGTGCGCGGCGTCCCAGTCGCCCTGCGCGATCTCGTGGCCGTCGACTTTGGCGACGGCGTTGCCCTTTTCTGAAAAGCGGGTGTACCCGTTGATCCCTACCAACACGAATGAAGGGAAGATCAGCAGGAACAGCACCAGCTGCATGACCTTGGTGTGCTTGCGAACGAAATCAAACATGCTCGGACTCGATAAGAAAAAACAAAAGGCGAACATCAGTTCGCCTTCGATTCGTTTGGTGGGTGCTGACGGGTTCGAACCGCCGACCTACGCCTTGTAAGGGCGCCGCTCTACCAGCTGAGCTAAGCACCCCACCGTATTGCGGCCGCTCAGTTCAGCGCATCCTTCAGCGCCTTGCCGGGACGGAACTTGGGAACCTTGGCGGCTTTGATTTTAATCGCTGCGCCGGTACGGGGGTTGCGGCCGCTGCGGGCCGCCCGTTTACCTACGGCGAAAGTGCCGAATCCTACGAGCGAGACCGAGCCGCCTTTTTTCAGCGTGGTCTTGACGGCGCCGATCATCGATTCCAGCGCCCGGGTGGCGGCGGCCTTGGAGATGTCGGCATGCTTTGCGATGTGCTCAATCAATTCGGTCTTGTTCACAAGGGGCCCCTCACAGAGAGAAATAGTTAGTCAGAAATGTCTCGTCGAAAATTTATTGTCTCCTCATCCATCCATCCGGCCGTCCGGCACGTCAAAGCATGGATGCGGGAGACTTCTTTCGCGGCTTCAAGCCACCGACCGATTAGAGCCACGGACCCAAACCGTGTCAATACGACGGGCGGCTTTACAACAGCGCGGAGGCGGATTCTAGTCGGTTTTGACCAGATTCCATGCGGGTTGCAAGCCGATTTTCGTGCGGCACTGCGCAAATTTCCACGTGCAGGAATGCACGCGCTTCGTTACACCGCCGTCGCGATGGCGCGGCCGAGATCTCTGGTGCTCGCCGTGCCGCCGATGTCATGCGTTCTTGGTGCGCCGCTGTCCGGCTGGAGCACCCTCTCGATCGCCGCCAGCACCGCGTCGTGCGCCTGCGGATAACCGAGGAACTGCAGCATCATCGCGCCGCACCAGATCTGGCCGATCGGGTTGGCGATGTTGCGGCCCGCGATGTCGGGTGCAGAGCCATGCACCGGCTCGAACAGCGAAGGAAATTTGCGGTCGGGGTTGAGGTTGGCGCTGGGCGCGATGCCGATGGTTCCGGTGCAGGCCGGGCCGAGGTCGCTCAGGATGTCGCCGAAAAGGTTGCTGGCCACGACGACGTCGAAGAAGTCGGGCCGCTGGACAAAATGCGCGCTCAGAATGTCGATGTGGAATTTGTCGACGTTCACGCCGGGATAGCCCTTGGCCATTTCCGCTACGCGCTCGTCCCAGTACGGCATCGTGATGGCAATGCCGTTCGACTTGGTGGCGGAGGTCAGGTGCTTCTTGGGACGCGATTGCGCCAGCTCAAACGCGAACTTCAGGACCCGGTCCACGCCGATGCGCGACATCACTGTCTCCTGCATGACAATCTCGCGCTCAGTGCCGGGGTACATGCGCCCGCCGATGCTGGAATATTCGCCCTCGGTGTTCTCGCGCACGATGTACATGTCGATCTCGCCGGGCTGCCGCGCGCTGCCGTCGCGCCTCACAACCGGCGCAATGATGCCGGGCATCAGGCGCGCGGGCCGCAGGTTCACATACTGGTCGAATTCGCGTCGGAACAGAAGCAACGACCCCCACAGCGACACGTGGTCGGCAATTTTTTCAGGCCAGCCGACAGCTCCGAAGTAGATCGCGTCATGGCCGCCGATCTGGTCCTTCCAGTCGTCCGGCAGCATCTTGCCGTGCTTCTCGCAGTAGTCCCAGCTCGAAAAGTCAAAGTGGTCGAACGCGAGGTCGATGCCGAACTTCGTCGCAGCCGCCTCCATGACGCGGATGCCCTCGGGCATCACTTCCTTGCCAATGCCGTCGCCGGCGACCACTGCAATGCGTTTCCTGCTCATCGATCAACTCCTGAAAAATTGGAAAGCTTCGTCCAGCAGAAGCGCTGGCGCCTCTTCGGCGATGTAGTGCCCGCAAGGCAGGCCGCGACCCGTCACCCGGGTGGCCCTCGCGCGCCACAGTGCAAGGACGTCGAAACAACGGCCCACAATGCCGTGCTCGCCCCACAGGACATGGACCGCCTGCGCAAACCTGCGCCCGGCGGCGACGTCGGCACGGTCATGGTCGAGGTCAATACCCGCACTCGCCCGGTAATCGGAACAGATGCCTCGCGCACTGCCGTCAATCCGGATGCAACGCTCGTACTCGGCGAGGGCTTCCGGCGCAAAAGCCGAGAGGCCCGCGTGGCGACTGCCCATGACGCTGCGAAGGTAACGCACAGGGTCGGATTCGATCAGCCCCTCGGGCAACGGCGGCGGCTGGACCAGAAAGAACCAGTGCCAGTACGCCTGCGCGAAAGCCAGCGAAGTGCCTTCGTACATGGCCAGGGTGGGCGCTATGTCGAGCAGCAGCATTCGATCGACGGCATCCGGATGATCGGCGGCCAGGCGGTGCGCGACACGCGCGCCGCGGTCATGGGCGAGCACCTGGAATCGCGGGAAGCCCTGGCTGTCCATGACGGCAACAGCATCCAGCGCCATTTCACGGCGGGAGTAGGCGCCACTTCCCTCCCCCGCGGCGGGTCGATCGGAGTCTCCGTAACCGCGCAAATCCATCATCACAACGCAGAACTTGTCAGCCAGGCGGGGAGCGATGCGGTGCCACATGACGTGGGACTGCGGATGGCCGTGCAGGAGAAGCAGCGGCTCCCCCTGCCCGGCCCGTCGCGCGTGCAGGCGGACGCCGCCGCGGCTGACCTCGAATGTTTGGAACGACTCCAGCATGGGCTCATTCTGGCATCGCGGTGACGCGTGCCCTCGAAGGTGAGCGCACCACCAGGCTCACGCCCAGAGCCGTGAGCGCCATGCCTGCGATGGTGAAGACCGTGATCGCCTCGCCGAAGAGCAGCCAGGCCATCACGGCCGTGCAGGGCGGCACCAGATAAAGCAGGCTGGTCACTGCGGTGGCTGCGCCGCGCTGGATCAGCAGATAGAGCAGCGAACTGCCGCCCAACGTCAGCGCGAGCACCGACCACGCCATTGCGCCGATCAGTTGGCCGTTCCAACGCATGGCCTCGGGTTCCAGCAACGCGAGCGGCGCCGTGACCACAAAGGCCGCGCAAAGCTGCACCAGGCTGGCGGTGCGAACGTCGCAGGGCGCCACGAAGCGTTTCTGGTACAGCGTGCCGACCGTGATGCTCAGCAGCGCGCCCGCCGCCAGCAGCAAATTGACGCCGTGGATTTCGCCGACGCCCAGCTTCTGCCAGACCACCAGCGCCAGCCCGGCGAATCCCAGGGCCAGGCCCGCCCACTGGCGCGCCGCGACGGCGCCGCCACGCGAGGAGACCCAAACGGCCGTCAGCACCGGCTGCAGGCCCACGAGCAACGCGACCAGACTCGCGCCCATGCCCAGCTTGACCGCGGCCCAGACCCCGCCCAGGTAGCCCGCATGCATCAGCACTCCCGTGATCGCGAGGTGCCCGACCTGCTGCCGGTCGGCGGGCATCGCCACTCGCGCCGCAAGAGCCCAGATCGCGAAGCAGGCAACCGACAGGATGTACCGCACGGCAAGGAACTTCATGGGCGGCGCGTGCGGCATGCCGAAGCGCGCGACGATGAATCCTGTGCTCCAGATCAACACGAAGACGACGGGCATGGCCCTCAGCAGCGCGTCCCGCTGCGAATCTGCCGCCATGACCTATCGCACCCGCTTGCGGATTTCGGGCAAGGCTTTTTGCAAGTAGTAAGCCATGGACCAGACGGTGAGGATGGCCGAGATCCAGATCAGCCCGGTGCCCCAGAGAGCGGTGTCAATAAGGCCGAAAAGCGTGCCGTCGAACAGGAGAAACGGGATGGCGATCATCTGCACCGTGGTCTTCACCTTGCCGAGCATGTGGACCGCCACGCTCTTCGAAGCGCCGATCTGCGCCATCCATTCACGCAGCGCCGAGATCGCGATTTCCCGGCCGATGATGATCAACGCAACGAACACATCGGCGCGCTGCAAGTGCACCAGCACCAACAGCGAGGCGCAAACAAGAAACTTGTCGGCCACCGGGTCGAGGAAGGCGCCAAAGGAGGATGTCTGGTTGAGCTTTCGCGCCAGGTAGCCGTCCAGCCAGTCGGTCAACGCGAACACCACGAACATCACGGTGGCGATCAGGTTCTGCAGGGAGTGGTTCAGCCCCAGGTAGAACACCCCAACGATCAGTGGAATGGCGACGATGCGCGTCCAGGTCAGGATCGTGGGAATCGTG
>JBDSWB010000172.1:0-22212 GCA_039926915.1 Ramlibacter sp. | reverse complement strand
CGCTTTTTATGGCCGCCGCGGCGGGCCACGATCAAGTCGTTCTTGAGGCTGTGCTCCCACCCCACCAGCTCGGTCACCATCACCTGGTAGCCCCGTGCTTCCAGGTAGAGGCAACGCAGGACATTGGTCAGCTGACTACCCATTTCGCGCGTGTGCAATGGATGACGCCAAAGCTCGGCGAGCGGAGTGCGCGACAGCGCGGCGGCCTTGTCCTGCCGCAAGCACCCGGCGATCTCGGCCTGGCAGCAAGGGACGAGCACCATGAAGCGCGCGTCCTTGCGCAGGCCGAACGCGATCGCGTCGTCGGTGGCGGTGTCGCAGGCATGCAAGGCCGTCACGATGTCGATACACGCCGGCAGCGCCGACGCATCGGCAGCCTCGGCCGCGCTCAGGTTCAGGAACGACATCCGGTCGAAGCCAAGCCGCGCGGCGAGCGCAGCGGACCGCTCCACCAATTCCGGCCGGGTCTCGACGCCGTAGATGTAGCCCTTGCCACGCTCCCTGAAGTAAAGGTCATACAAGATGAACCCCAGGTAAGACTTCCCTGCGCCGTGGTCTGCCAGCGTGGGCCCCTCGGGTGCGTCCTGCAGTTCGAGCAGCAGGGCTTCGATGAACTGGTACAGGTGGCAGACCTGCTTGAGCTTGCGTCGCGAATCCTGGTTGATGCGCCCTTCGCGCGTCAGGATGTGCAGTTCTTTCAGCAACTCAACCGACTGGCCCGGCCGAAGCTCGAGCTGCTGTTCGCTCTTCATGCCGACCGTCCCACGTCGAGTGAGGCCCAACCCTGCTCGCCCAAAGTCCGAAGCCTGTCCATGTTGGCTTCGTAGATCGCCTCGGCTTGCGGAAACGCCGCGACGGCGCGCTCGATGCTGGCCTCCCGCAACAAGTGCAGCGTGGGGTACGGCGCACGATTGGTGCAGTTGGTGATGTCGTCGGCCTGCGTGCCCGCGAACTGGTATTGAGGGTGGAAGCTCGCCAGCTGGATCACACCTTCCAGCCGGCGCTTTCGAATCACGCGATCGGCCTGCGCGACGAAGTCGTTGAAATCCAGGAAATCGGCAAGGCAAAGCGGCGCCATCAGAAGAGTCGTCTCCCTGGCGGCGGGATCCAGCGCGCGCAGGGCATCGAGTTCTCCCGACAAGTCAGCGAGCAGTTCCTTCGGCCCGGTGGCCGCGCTTACTGCGTAGTGCACCTGGTTCTTCCCGTGGACTGCCTTTGCGAATGGGCACAGATTCAGGCCGATGACGGCGCGTTCCAGCCAGCGGCGCATGTCCTGAACGACCGATTCGGAGGGCGCGTTCATGCTTCAGACAAACCGGTTCGGCTCGGACACGATCAGCTTGGCCAGCTCGTCCAGCACTTCGGTCTTGATCCTGCCGGCCGGCCAGGTGGTGTTGACTATCCCGAACCCACTGACATTGAGCAGCCGGAAAGCGAGTTCAGCCTTGTCATGGTCCGGCGTCACGTACACGTTGCCGCGCGTTTCGGTCAGGTACTCGAACTCGATCGCCTGCAAGGTGTTCTTCTCCAGGTGCCTGATTTCCTTGCGTTCGTTCTTCACCGGCCCCATGGCCAGCCGCGATTCAACGCGTTGCAGGTCCGGCGGAAAATTGACCGATACGACGCCGCCCACCGGCTGGCCAACCTGCGGCAGCACCCGCCAGCCGATGGCGAGGTAGTCGAACACCTCGCGGTTACGCAGCAACTTCTTGCGGGCGTCGAAGCGGAAATCCACGAGCTTCATGGCCGGCCAGGGCGTCTTGCCGTCCAGTGAGAATGCGGGCGCCGCCGGTGAAATCACGTTGAGGTGCCGCGCCAGGTCCTCCAGGTACGGCAGCGCCATCCGGCAAGCGAGTTCGGTCTGGTTGGTGTTCTCCTCGAGGTTCAGCTGGGTCTGGCCCTGCTGAGTCTGCAATGCCCTGGCCTGCGTTTTGAGTTGGTTGAGGAAGCTCACGGCGTCAATTTTACGTTCGGGTGGCGGCGCGCCGCAGCAGCGCGCCGGTCATGAAGGCAAGGACGAGGCCCGCCATCGCGCAGGCAGCGGTGACCACCCAGCTCCATTGCCAGCCGCCGGCCCGGGTTGCCACCATCGCCACCAGCGGAGGACCGGCAAATTGCCCCATTGCCGACCACTGCTGCATCCAGCCCACGGTGGTCGAAACAGTCCGCTCCCCGGGCGCCAGCTGCACGGCAAGAGAGAACAGCGTGCCGGGTATCAGGCCGCCAACCATCGAGAACATGAGGACGGCGAGATAGCGCAGGCCTGGGGCAAGCTCGGCCCCCGCGCCCTCCCAGAGCGGTGCGAAAGCGATCACAGCGCCCAGCCCCATGGCGGTGAACCCGGCATACAGCAGCCGCTGCGGCCGCACGCCCCGTTGCAGGAGCCGGCCCGAGGCGATGTTGCCGACCATGTTCACAGCCGCCGCGAGCGCTGTGGCGACGCTGGCCACACTGGCCGCCACCCCCGCCTGCGCGTACATCGACGGCAGGAAACCGATCACGGCCAGCCACTGGGCCGAGTACACGGCAAAGCTGAGCGCCACAAGCCAAGGCCCCGCAGAAGCAAGCGTGTCGAGCAAGCGCTGCATCGAGCCGCTGGACCGATCATGGGACCGCGCCTTCGTGTCGGGGGGCAGACCGAGCCACAGCCAGGCAGCCATCACCGCCGACTGCGCGGCGAGCAACCACCACCAAGAGGGCCAGCCCCCCACGGCGATCACCGAAGGGCCGGTCAGGAGTGCCAACGCCGTGCCCAGCGGCATGTAGGCGCCCCATAGCCCGAGCATGGTGTTCATTCGGCGCGGCTCGACCGAGCGGCGGATGAGACCGGGCGCGGGCATCGAGGCCAGCAGGAAGCCCAGCCCCTCGACAGCGCGCAGCGCCATCAACATGGACGGCTCGCGGGCCCAACCGCCAAGCAGGCTGGCTGCCGACAGGATCAGCAGGCCGCCCACCATGGTGCGCTTGAGCCCCAGGCCGTCTGCCGCAAGCCCGACCAGCAGTCCCAGGCCCATCCCGGCCAACTGCACGAGCGAGAGCAGGAATCCTGCCTGCAGCAACGTCACGCCCAACGCGTCACCCAGCACGGGCAAAGCCGGCGGCAGCTTTCCGACGTGCAGCGCCGCGCTGATCCCCCCCAGCACCACCAGCCATGCGGCATCGACGCGGCGCATCGTCAGGCCAGCAGCTTGCGGCCGGTCAGGCGCTCATGCTCACGCACTGCAAACCGGTCCGTCATGCACGCGATGTAATCGGTTACCGATCTCGCGGCATCGGGCTTGGCCGCGAAATCCGCGGGCATCTGGGCGGGCTGGTCGAGGTAAGCGGCGAAGAGTTCGCGCACCACCTGCCTGGCCTGTTCCGTCGTTGCCATCACCTGCGGATGCCGGTACAGGTTGTGCATCAGGAATTTCTTGAGCGCCGCGGAGCCGGCGCGCATGCCATCGCTGAAAGCGACCAGCGCCTGGGACCGGCGCGCCGCGTCGGCATCTGCAGGCGACACGGACTCCAACCGGACGCGCGTGGTATCGATCACGTCGTAGACCTGGGCGCTGAGCATGCGGCGGATCGATTCGTAGAGCAGCCTGCGGCCCTGCAGCTGCGGATATTCCGTCAAAGCCTGGGCGCGATATTGGTCGAACAGATCAACCTCACCCAGCTGTTCGAGCGTGATCAGGCCGGATCGAACGCCGTCGTCGATGTCGTGCGCGTTGTAGGCGATCTCGTCGGCCAGGTTGCACAACTGCGCCTCCAGGCCGGGTTGGCTGCGGTCGAGAAAACGGTGCGCAACGCCTCCCGGTTCCGCGGCCTCGATCCTCTGGGCATTGACGCGCGAGCAATGCTTGAGGATGCCCTCGCGAGTTTCGAATGTGAGGTTCAGGCCGTTGAAACCCGGGTAGCGTTCCTCGAGTTCATCCACCACACGCAAGCTCTGCAGGTTGTGTTCGAAGCCTCCCCTCCCCTTCATGCAGTCATCGAGCGCGTCCTGCCCCGCGTGGCCGAAAGGAGTGTGCCCCAGGTCATGAGCCAACGCGATCGCTTCCACCAGATCCTCGTTGAGCTGCAGGGACCGGGAGACAGACCGGGCCAGCTGGGCGACCTCGAGCGAATGGGTCATGCGCGTGCGAAACAGGTCGCCCTCGTGGTTGAGGAAGACTTGCGTCTTGTACACCAGCCGCCGAAAGGCGGTGGAGTGCACGATGCGGTCGCGGTCGCGCTGGTATTCGGTGCGCGTCGGCGCCGGTGGCTCGGCGTGGCGGCGGCCACGCGACGCCACCGGATCGCAGGCGTAGCGGGCGAGCGTCATGTCAGCTGCCGCGGCAGCATTGGTCGATGACTTCGCGAACCAGCGCGTCGGGCGCTTGCCTCACCACGGCGTGGCCCGGCTTGTCGACCAGAACGAAATTGATCTCGCCGGCTTCGGCCTTCTTGTCGACCCGCATGAGCTCCAGGAAGCGGTCGGCTCCCAGCGCGGGCCCGACGATGGGCAACCCGGCTGCGCCCAGCAAAGTCGTCACGCGCCGGACGAAAGCCGCCTCGACCAGCCCCAGCCGCCGGGATAGTTCAAGGGCCATCACCATGCCACAGCCCACGGCTTCGCCGTGCAGCCACTGCCCGTAGCCCATCCCGGTCTCGATGGCATGGCCGAACGTGTGACCGAAATTGAGGATGGCGCGCAGCCCCGCTTCGCGCTCGTCCTGGCTGACCACCCAGGCCTTGATCTCGCAACTGCGCTTGACCGCATGGGCGATGGCACCGGTGTCCCGGGCGATCAAGGCGTCGATGTTCTCCTCGAGCCATTCGAGGAATGACGTATCGGCAATCGGCCCGTACTTGATCACTTCCGCGAGCCCCGCGCTGAATTCGCGGGCGGGCAGGCTCGCGAGGGTCGACAGGTCGCACACCACCAGTTGCGGCTGGTAGAAGGCGCCGATCATGTTCTTGCCGAGCGGATGGTTGATGGCAGTCTTGCCGCCCACCGACGAATCGACCTGCGCCAGCAAGGTGGTCGGGACCTGGACGTACGGCACACCCCGCATGTAACTCGCCGCCGCGAATCCGGTCATGTCGCCCACGACCCCGCCGCCCAGCGCATAGAGCACTGTCTTGCGGTCGCAGCCATGGCGGAGCAGGGCGTCGAAAATCAGGTTCAGCGTCTGCCAGGTCTTGTGTTCTTCCCCATCGGGCAGCTCGACGACGTGGACCGCCTTGTGGCGAGCATCCAGCGCGCTCGCCAGGGTCGCCCCGTACAGCGGCGCGACGATAGGGTTGGTGACGATCAGGGCTTGGGCCGAAGCCTGAACCTGAGCCCCTAAGAACGGGTCACCGACCAGATGGGTGCCGATGACAATGGGATAACTGCGGGCGCCCAGGGAGATCGGAACCCGATGCAGAATGGAAGGCGAGGCTGCGGCTGGCATGGCCGCAAGTTTAAGGGCGCTGCGCCAGGGCGCCAGAGAGCTCCAGCTGCATCATGATCTTGTTGACCAGGATGGCCACTGAGGGGCGGCCCGTTTCAATGATGAAGTGCGAAGTCTCACGATAGAGCGGATCGCGCTCCTGGTACAGGCTGCGCATCCTCCCCAGCGGGTCGGCCACCTGCAGCAGGGGCCGGTGGCTGTCGTGTCGAAGCCTCTTGAAGATTTCCTCGGGCGTGGAGCGCAGATAGATGACGTGCCGGGCTGCGCGCAGGCGGGAACGGTTGGCCGGCCGCAACACCGCGCCTCCACCGGTGGCGATCACGCCGACGTCCTGCGACACCAGGTCGCTGATCGCCTCTTCTTCCACGTCGCGGAATGCGGCTTCCCCCTCGTGCTCGAAAAAGTCACGGATCCGGCAGCCGATGCGCTGCTCGATCACATGGTCCGAGTCGGAAAAAGAAACGTCCAGCCGTCGCGCCAGGCGGCGTCCGACGGTGGACTTTCCTGAGCCGGGCAGGCCGACGAGAGCCAGCCTCACCCGCGCCGGCGCGTCGTCAGTTGGGGCTGACGCATGAGTGGACACCGTAAGGCGCCGTCAGGAACGACCCGTTCTTGTCATCACCTTCAATGAAGTTGGTTACGAACAGGCGTTCGGCCAGCCCCTGAGAGCCCGAAACATTCGCCGTGACGCGCACCTTGTACGCGAGCCAGGTAGCGAACCGCTGCGAGTACTCGGTCTTGATGACCAGGATGCCATTGGCATCGGTTGTGGTGACCGTGGGCTTGTCGTAGCTGATCAGCAAGTCGCTCTTGCGCGGCTCCAGCGTCGGCTGCCCGTTGCTGTCGACGCTGTTGTTGATGTTCTCGCCGGGGTCGACGTTGCCGTTGCGGTTCCTGTCCTCGTTCGCACACCACACCGGCACGGAAACAATGGTCGTGACCGTTTGGGTGGCCGTGCCCGTGCCCGTGGTCGTCACCACTACAGTGACAGGTTCAGTCGTGGTCGAGGGGAAGGACACATTCGGGTCCAGGGGGACCACAGACAGGTCGTAGGAGGCCGTTCCGGTAAATGGGCCCTTGCGGTAATGCGTCAGGTCGACCGAGATATCCACTGGTGCATTCGCCACCGGCTTTCCGGCCGAATCCGCCACCGTCACGGCGAATCGCTTGATGTAGGTGCCAGGGCCAGTCTGCAGCAGGTTGTCGTCGCCGACGGAAACTGACAGTGCCTGGCCTGCGATGGTCACTGTCGCATTAACGAAAGCCGGGCAATCCGTACTCGACACGAAGTCGACTGGCGAGTAGCAAGCCCGGATCGTTACCCCATTGGTGGGACTGAGGTTCTGGCCGGAGATGTACTGCGTGGTCGCGGTGCCCGACGCATCCGTGTAGAGCGTGTTGCCGCCGCTGGTGACCGACGAGCCGACAGTCGGGAGGCCTGTCGTGACGTCAATAAACTTCACCCGGACATTCTGGACAGGCACGTTCTGGGGATCGACGAACAGGAACCTGACCGTGGCCTTGTTGGCGGTGGACCCCGGCGAGTTGATGGCGAGCACGTTGGGCGAGATCGACATCGAAGGCGCAGCACCTGGGGGGATCACGGCCACAGGAATGGAGGTGCTGAACACCTGGAGTTGGTAGTCGCCCGCACTCACGCCGTTGCCATTGGCTGTGAGGGTATAGATGCCGGGAGCCGATGGCGCCACGAAGGTTTTGGTTGCGACGCCCAGCAGGTTCGTGACGACGACCTGGTTCTGGAGGTTCGACGCGTTCCCGCTCATGGTGATCGGAACGCCGGGCACAGGTTTGGCAGATGAGTCTACCAAGGTGGCGGTCAGTAGCACGGTCTGGCCGGGGGCCGGCGATGACGGTACGGCCTGCAGCGTCAATCGGCTGCCCTGGACCCGGACGGCCGTCTTCTTGGTGGTGCCGTTGATGGTGACAGCCAGCGTGATCTCACGGTCCGACTTGTCCCCACCGATACTGACAGTGCCCACGTAGGAACCATCAGTGCCTGTCAGGTTGCCCGCGCTGGGACTGAAGATACCGTTCTGGTCAGTGGTGACTGTCACTGCCGCGCCAGGCACCACGTTGCGGTTGGAGTCCACGGCCATCACCGTCAGCTGAGCCTTGTCCGTGCCGTTGTTGTTGACTGTCGTCTTGTCGGTGAACAGCGCGAAGTCGGTGACAGCCAACGTCGCGGTTCCCCCCGGCAGCGAACTGCTGCCGCCCCCGACCGTCACGGTCCCCGGGCTCCCGCCGCCTCCGCCGCAAGCCGTCATCAAGACGGCCATCAGCAGGCTTCCCAAGATTCTCAAAAAGTACTTCATGGCTCTAAGGTCCTCGTCCTAATGTTGTGACTCAACGCGCAGAGGCCCGGTCCGCGATCATCTTCGGCGTGATGAACACCAGCATCTCCTGCTTGTTGGAGCTGCGCTGCCGGCTCTTGAACAGGTTGCCGATCGCGGGGAGGTCGCCCAGGAACGGGACCTTCGCTTCGTTCTCTGTTTCCGTCAGTTCGAAGATACCGCCGATCACCACGGTTCCACCGTTTTCAACCAACACCTGCGTTTTAATGTGCTTGGTATTGATAGCAATGCCCGCCGCTGTGGTTTCGCCGCGACTGTCCTTGTTGATGTCCAGGTCCAGGATGATGTTTCCTTCCGGCGTAATCTGCGGAGTGACTTCCAGCTTCAGTGTCGCGCGGCGGAATGCCACAGCCGTCGCGCCACTGGAGGTCGCCTGCTGGTACGGGAATTCAGTGCCCTGCTCGATCATGGCCTTGGTCTGGTCAGCGGTGACGATGCGCGGGCTGGATACCAGCTTGCCCTTGCCATCGGCCTCCAGCGCAGACAGTTCCAGGTTCAGAAAGCGATTGGCCGCCGCGCTGAAAAGGGAGATCGCGAAGCTCGATGGCGTGAAGCCGCCCTGGCCCACGGCGGGCAGGTTCACGAAGGTGGTATTCACCGTGTCCAGCGAGGTACTGGTTTCGCCGGTGGTACCCGAAACCGCGTTGTAAGTGCCGCCCAATGCGATGCGGTTGCCACCGCCGACCGAATAGCCCGGGTCTCCGCCGCGCACGCCGCGCAGGTCGCTTCCGCCGAGCCGGACACCGAGCGACTTGCCAAAGGTGTCGGAGGCTTCAACGATCCGAGCTTCGATCAGGACCTGACGCACCGCGATATCCAGCTTCGCGATGAGCGACTGCACCTGTTCGAGGCGCGACGTGATATCGGTCACGAACAGCTGGTTGGTACGCGGCTCCGCGATCACGCTACCACGCGTGCTCAGTATCCGCGCGGCGCCGGTGCCCGCCGTGATCTGCGCGGCGATGTCCGCCGCCTTGGTGTAATTCAGCTGGAACGACTGGGTGCGCACGGGCTCCAGGCTCTGGATCGCGACACGCGATTCCAGGTCCAGTTTTTCCTTGGCGGCGATTTCATCTTTGGGCGCGATCCACAGTACATTGCCGGTCTTGCGCATACCCAGGCCCTTGGCCTGCAGCACGATGTCGAGCGCCTGGTCCCAAGGGACATCCTTCAACCGGAGTGTCACGGCACCCGTCACGGAGTCCGACGTCACGATGTTGAAGTTGGTGAAGTCGGCGATGACCTGCAGCAGCGACCGCACCTCGATATTCTGGAAATTCAGGGAGAGTTTCTCGCCCGCGAACCCGGGGCCTTGCGTGAGCTTGGTCGGGTCAATCTTCAGCTGGCGAACCTCGACCACGAACTGATTGTCGCTCTGGTATGCGCTGTGCTCCCAAGCGCCGCGAGGCTCGATGACGATGCGCACGCGGTCGCCGACCTGGAACGTAGTGACCGTCTGGACGGGCGTGCCGAAATCTGCGACGTCGAGGCGGCGGCGCAAACCTTCGGGCAGCGACGACTTCAGGAATTCCACCACCAGGTTCTGGCCCTGCTGGCGAATGTCGACGCCCACCTGGTTGCTGGGCAAGTCCACCACGATGCGGCCTGAACTGTCGGTACCACGGCGGAAGTCCAGGTCCTTGATGGGCTGGTTTTCGAGGTTGCGGCTTTCGGCAAAGACCGGCGCGACGGTGGTCGCGGGGCCGGCAATGCCACCAGGGTCGAGCACGACCAGCAAGGACTTGCCCTGCAACTGGGCTTTGTAGGAAGCAGCGGCCTTCAGGTTAAGGACCAAACGGGTGCGGTCACCGGCCTGCACAACGTTGACCGAACGGACGTTGCCCTGGTTGATGTCGACCGTAGTGCGGCCCAATCCGTTGGTGGCGCCGGGCACATCGAGCGCGATGCGGGCGGGCGCCTGGATGGCGAAACCGGCCGGGACGGCCTGGAGAGGCTGCGAAAAGTCGACACGGACGACTTCTACCCCGCCCTGTATTGAGCTGCTGACCGATTCGACCACCTGCGCATGCGCCGAGACTGTCCAGCCGGCCGCGACAAGGAGGCTCGCGACGGCCCATGCCTTTCGCCAGCTGATTCGGTTGTAGTTCATTTTGACCTCTCTTGCAGTTGCAATGTGGCTGTCCGCTCGATCCATTCCCCGGCTGCGTCCTGCACGATTTCGCGCAGGACCAATTCCGCCTCGCCGACCTTCATGATCTTTCCAAAGTTCTGGCCCAGGTAATTGCCCGGGCTCACCTGATAGAGCAGGTTGTCTACGCGTACCAGCGCAACCGGTTTGCCCGCTTTGGACATACTGCCTACCATCTTCATGGCGTCAAGCGGGAAACTTTCCAGCGGCTCCTTGCGGCGCGCCAGTTCCGGTGCGACAAGCGCCGCGTTGGACGTCGATTGCGACGATTCCCGCTTCAAGGCCTGTGTGAGCTTCTGGTTGCTGAACGGATCGGTGGCCGCTTGCTGGGTGTATATCTGGGGGGTGAACTTCTTGGGTTCGGGAATGGGCTGGATCTTGGGCTTGGTCTGGGCGCGCTGCTGGCTCATCCATCCCTGCAACTCTTCCTGGCCCGACGATCCGCAGCCCGCGAGCATCAGGGCCAGCGAAACAGAGGTGAGCGCGGCGTTCCGTGTCATGGTTTGGCCCTCGCTGCGGGAACCGGCGGCGCCGCGCCTGCCGGTTTGGGCGCGGGCACTGCCTTGCGCTGCGCTGCGACTTCCTCCGCGTCGAGGTACCGGAATGTCTTGGCGGTGGCTTCCATCGCCAGTGCACCGTCCTTGATGGGGGTGACGACGAGGTTGTTCAGCGTGACGATTCGTGACAGGTTGGCGATGTCGGCGGCGAACGATCCCATGTCGTGGAACCGACCCGTCACCTTCAGGGCAATCGGCAATTCGGCGTAGTACTCCTTGACGCCCACCGAGCCCGGCCGGAACAGGTCGAAGCTCAGGCTGCGGCCCAGGCCCGCCTGGTTGATGTCGGAAAGCAGCGCGTCCATTTCGGCCTTGCTGGGCAGCTGCTTTTCAAGCTGCGTCACGTATTGCTGGACCTGCTCGCGCTGTTTCCTCAGCGCGTCGAGGTTGACCGCCTGCGCCAGCTTGGCCTTGTAGTCCTCCCGGAGGGCGACTTCCTTTTTCTGTTCCGCCTGCAGTTCGTCGTCGGAGCCGCTTAGCCAGGCGAACCACAGCGCGACCACGATGCCGACGATCAGCGCCAGGCACAGCGCAACGCGCGGCAGGAGGGGCCAGGACGATGGATCGTTGGCATTGAGTCCGCGGAACTGCCCCATCAGGGACTGCTGCATTGCCGCGAAGTTGGACTTGGTTTCCGGAGTGGTTGTGGCCATGGCGATCAGATCTTGGCGGTGGCAGAGGCACGTCCGAGGGGAGTGGGGGCAGCGCCAAGGGGCGCGGACCCACCGCTGGCAGCGTTCGCGGCTTTCAGCGCCTCACTGGCGCGTAGCAGCCGCACCCGCATCGTGAAGTTTGAGACGCGGCGCTGGTCGCGCGGGCTGAGGTTCACCACGGCCGACGTGATTTCCACCAGCTCCGGCTTGGTCAGCCAGGGACTGGCGCTACCCAGGTTGCGCAGGAGCTCGGACACGCGTTCATTCGATTGCGCCACGCCCTGGATCGAAACCACCTGGTTTTCCTGCTTCAGGTTGGTAACATAAACGCCATCGGGAAGCTGCCGGACCAGTTCGTTGAGCAAGTGAACCGGCATGTTGCGGTCCGCCTGGAGATCTTCAACGGCCTGCTGCCGGGCTCGCAGGGCGGTAATCTCGGCCTGCAAGGTCGCAATGTCCTTGATCTGCGCTTCGAGCTTCTTGATCTCGACCTGCAGGGTCTGGTTCTTTTCCTGCTGGCCGGAGATCTGGGCCGCGTACCAGAGATAGATGCCGCCGGCAACGACGACGCCGGCCAAGGCCGACATACCAAGCGCGCCATAGAAGACTTCGCGCCGGCGCTTGCGCGCTGCCTCGCGATGGGGAAGCAGGTTGATGAGGATCACTGCAGAAACCTCCGCATGGCCAAGCCGCAGGAGGTCAGGTAAGAAGGCGCCTCGCGGCGCATCTTCTTCTCCCGAACTCCATCGCCGACGTGCATTCCCTCGAACGGGTTTGCCAGGTTGCAGGGAAACGATGTCTGCATCGTCACCACGTCGGTCAGGCCGGGCAGCGCGGCCGACCCGCCCGCCAGCATCACGTAATCGACGCGGTTGTGGGGGGTACTCGTAAAGAAGAACTGCAACGCCCGGGCGACTTCCTGGGCCATGCTCTCGACAAACGGCTTGAGCACGCCAGAGTCATAGTCTTCAGGAAGGTCGCCGTTGCGCTTCTTGCTTTCTGCCTCTTCCGGCGAAAAGCCGTACTGGCGCACGATCAGCTGGGTGAGCTGGGCGCCCCCGAATGCCTGGTCCCGGTCGTAGAGCACTTCGTCGTTGCGGATCACCTGCATGCTGGTGGTGAAGGCGCCGACTTCGAACAGTGCGACCATCGTGTCCACGCCCTTGTTGGGCAATGCCTGTATCAGGCGGCCGGCGGCCAGACGGGAGGAATACGACTCGACGTCGATGATCACCGGCTTCAGGCCAGCGGCTTCGGCCAGACCTTGGCGGTCCTGCACTTTTTCCTTGCGGGAAGCTGCGATCAGGACTTCGACGTCACCAGCCGACGTCGTACTGGGCCCGACCACACAGAAGTCCAGGCTCACCTCATCCAGCGAGAACGGAATGTACTGGTTCGCTTCGGCCTCGACCTGCGCTTCCAGGTCCTGGTCGGACAGGCCGCCAGGCAGGATGATCTTCTTGGTGATGACGGCGGATGGCGGCAGGGCCATGGCGACATTCTTGGTCCGGGTGCCACTCTTCTTGACCACCCTACGCATCGCGTCGGCGACCTCGTCGAACTTCTCGACGTTGCCGTCGGTGATCCAACCGCGCTCCAATGGCTCGATGGCGCAGCGTTCCAGCACCAGGTTGCCCGCTTTGTCACGCCCGAGCTCTACCAGCTTGACGCTGGATGAACTGATGTCCAAGCCCAGCAGTGGCGCCGGCTGGCTATTAAAAAACGACCCCAGAGAGATCAATTCAGTCTCCTGAAACACCGCATTTCGAGGCGTAACAAACTTAAGATTTCACTTCAATGCTAGCAGTAACATCCTTGTCACGCAAAGAGATTTTCCGTTTTGAGGTGCCTGAACCGTTGCCAAAAACCGACGAAGGAACCTGCCATACTGGTCAACCCGAGGTTGCCGGGGCAACCGGCGGATGAGTTTTGATCTGTCTGGAACGACGGTTCGCGGCGCGTGGCGGTTTTTATAATGGTCCGCTGGGACGTTACGTGGATATCTAATGCCTTCTGATCCTTACCCGGACGACGAGCCGGCCGTGTCACCGTCCCGAGCGCGCCCCCCCCGGCCGGCCTGGCAGCGCATGCTGCTGAAAATCGTCCTCTGGACTTCCGGCCTGCTGCTGGCCGGCTTTGCTTCGATAGCAATCATCGTCGCCGTCGCGCTGGCGGTCGCCTATCCGAACCTTCCCGATATCTCGGACCTGTCCGACTACCGGCCGAAGTTGCCGTTGCGGGTGTATTCGGCTGAGGGCGTGCTGATTGGCGAGTTTGGGGAAGAGCGGCGCAACCTCACGCCCATCCGGGATATCCCCAAGGTCATGAAAGACGCGGTCCTGGCCATCGAGGATTCGCGCTTTTATTCCCACTTCGGGGTGGACTATCGCGGCTTGCTGCGCGCCACGTTGGCCAACCTGGGCCGGGTCAAGAGCCAGGGCGCGTCGACCATCACGATGCAGGTGGCCCGGAACGTCTACTTGTCCTCCGAAAAGACATTCACCCGCAAGCTGTATGAAGTCCTGTTGACGTTCAAGCTGGAGCACCTGCTGACCAAGGACCAGATCCTCGAGATCTACATGAACCAGATCTTCCTTGGCAACCGGGCCTACGGCTTCGCTGCGGCGGCCGACGCCTATTTCGGCAAGCCCATGAAAGACCTGACCATCGCCGAGGCCGCCATGCTGGCCGGCCTGCCCAAGTCGCCCTCGGCCAACAACCCCATCACCAACCCGACCCGCGCCCGCTCGCGCCAGCTGTACATCATCGAGCGCATGCAGGAGAACGGCTTCATCACCGCCGAGGAAGCCGAAACCGCCAAAAAGCAGCAACTGAGCATTCGCAGCGGCAACGACAACGCCCGCGTCCACGCGGAGTACGTGGCCGAAACCGTCCGCCAGCTGGTCTACGCGCAGTATGGGGACGAGGCTTATACGCGAGGCCTCAATGTGTACACCACCGTGAATGCGGCCCAGCAGGATGTCGCGTACAAGGCGCTGCGCAAGGGCATCATGGACTACGAGCGCCGCCAGATCTACCGGGGGCCCGAGGAATTCATCGACTTGCCGGCGAACGCCAAGGAACTTGAAGACGCAATCGACGACGCCCTGGCCGAGCACCCGGACAACGGCGACGTGATGTCGGCAGTGGTTCTTGAGGCCAATCCGAAGCGCATCCTGGCCGTGCGGCTGAATGGGGAGCAGGTCGATATCACGGGCGAGGGGCTGCGGCCAGCCCAATCGGGCCTGTCCGACAAGGCGCCGCCCAAGATCAAGATTCGGCGCGGCGCCGTGATCCGCGTGGCCAAAACTCCCAAGAGCACCTGGGAAATCACCCAGTTGCCGGAGGTCGAGGGCGCGTTCGTCGCGCTGGACCCGCGCGACGGGGCGATCCACGCCATGGTCGGTGGATTCGACTTCAACAAGAACAAGTTCAATCATGTGACCCAGGCCTGGCGCCAGCCGGGCTCGTCGTTCAAGCCTTTCATTTATTCCGCGGCGCTGGAAAAAGGCTTCACACCTTCCACTGTGGTGAACGACGCACCCCTGTTCTTCGACGCCGGGGTGACCGGGGGCCAACCCTGGGAACCCAAGAACTACGACGGCAAGTTCGAGGGGCCGATGCCCCTTCACACCGCGCTCGCGAAGTCCAAGAACATGGTGTCGATCCGCGTGCTGCAGGCGGTCGGCACCCACAACGCCCAGGACTGGATCACGCGGTTCGGCTTCGACGCGGAAAAGCACCCGGCCTACCTCACCATGGCGTTGGGCGCGGGCTCGGTCACGCCCATGCAGATGGCGACGGCTTATTCGGTCTTCGCCAATGGGGGCTATCGCATCAACCCCTGGCTGATCACCAAGATCAGCGACCAGCGAGGCAAGGCAATCGTCGAGAGCCAGCCGCCCCTGCCCAACGAATCGGTCCGCGCGGTGGATGCGCGCAACGCTTTCATCATGAGCCGCCTGCTGCAGGAAGTCGCGCGAGCCGGCACGGCCGCAAAGGCCCAGGCAACGCTCAAGCGCGTGGACCTGTACGGCAAGACCGGCACCACCAACGACTCCATCGACACCTGGTTCGCCGGTTACCAGCCGACACTCACGGCCATCGTCTGGATGGGCTACGACACGCCGCGCTCGCTGGGCGACCGCGAGACCGGGGGCGGCCTGAGCCTTCCGGTGTGGATCAATTTCATGGAGACCGCGCTCAAGGGCGTTCCCGTGATGGAGCCATCCGCTCCGGCAGGCGTGGTCAATGTCGGCGGCGAGTGGTATTACGAGGAATACGCGCGTGGCGGCGGCGTCAGCAACCTCGGAGGGACTTCCGCGGCCGAGACCTCGTCGGCGGTGCCGGCCGTTCCGCGGGCTCCCGAAGACAAGAGCCTGATGAACTCGGATGGTTTGCCGCCGAGCCGTCCCCCGACGTCGCCTTCCGACGAGCGACGCAGCATCCTGGATCTGTTCAGGAACTGAGCGCCAGGGGGCATTTCAGGCAAATGCAAGCGGCTCGCCGGCCTGTTCGCCGGCGTAGCGGGCCAGGTTCGAGAAGAACTCTCCGTTGCCCTTGGTGTCCATCCACTGTGCCCCGTCGAACCGGTAATGGAAGCCGCCAGCCTTCGCCGCCATCCACACTTCATGCAGAGGTTTCTGTAGGTTGACGATGATCTGGCTGCCGTTGGGAAAGCTCAGCGTGACCATGCCGCCGACGCGCTGATTGTCGATGTCGGCCTCAGTTTCGTCGTTGATCCGGTCGCACGAATCCTCGATGCGCCGCAAGAGCGCTTCGGCTCGGTCCATGAATTCGGGGTCGGTCATTACAATTTCACCATGATGGATGCTTTGCAAATTCTAGTCAGCGCCCGCGCCGGCCGGCTTGTCCTTGCCGTCGGCGTGGTCGCAGCCCTTTCCGGCTGCGGCCAGAAAGGCCGGCTTTTCCTTCCTGCAGGCGAGGCTGCGGCTTCCAGGGCGACCCTGCCTCAGGTGCTGGTCCCCTCCTCCGCTTCTTCGGCGTCGCCGGTGAGCCCCACCGCCAATCCGATCCCCACGCCATGACCCAAATCGCACTGCCGGGCCAGCCCCATTTCGGATACCGCCAAGGCGAACTCTGCGCCGAGGAGGTGCCCCTGCGCGAGTTGGCGAACCGGCATGGAACGCCGCTGTTCGTGTACTCCAAGGCCGCCATGCTGGCGGCACTCGCTGCATACCAGCGGGGCTTCGCAGGGCGAAGGGCAAAGATCTGTTATGCCATGAAGGCCAACTCTTCCCTCGGCATTTTGCAAGTTTTCGCCCAGGCCGGCTGCGGGTTCGACATCGTTTCCGGCGGTGAACTCGAGCGCGTCCTCGCGGCCGGCGGCACGGGCCGGGACATCATCTTTTCCGGCGTCGGAAAGACACGCGCCGAAATGCGCCGTGCGCTGCAAGTGGGCATCGGCTGCTTCAACGTGGAAAGCGAAGCCGAGCTGGAAGTCTTGAGCGAAGTGTCCATGACGATGGGCAAAATCGCACCGGTCAGCATTCGCGTGAACCCCGATGTCGATCCGAAAACCCATCCGTATATCTCCACCGGCCTGAAGGACAACAAGTTCGGCGTTGCCCATGCCCTGACGCTTGCGGCCTACCAGCGCGCGGCCGCGCTGCCCGGCTTGAATGTCGTAGGCATCGACTGCCACATCGGCTCACAGATCACCGACGTGGCGCCCTACCTGGATGCGATGGACCGCATCCTCGACTTGGTGGAATCCATCGAAGCGGCGGGCATCCCGTTGGCACACATCGATTTCGGCGGCGGACTCGGAATCTCCTACAACGGGGACCAACCTCCCGCCGCCGATGCGTTGTGGGCCAAGCTGTTCGCCAGGCTCGACGCCCGCGGTTTCGGTGATCGGCAATTCATGATCGAGCCCGGGCGCTCGCTGGTCGGCAATGCGGGAGTGTGCGTGGCCGAGGTGCTTTACCTCAAGCCCGGCGAGGGCAAGAATTTCTGCGTCATCGACGCGGCGATGAACGATCTGCCGCGCCCCGCCCTGTACCAGGCCTTCCACGCCATCGTGCCGGTGAAGCCGACGGACGGGACCGCGCAGACCTATGACGTGGTCGGGCCGGTGTGCGAGAGCGGCGACTGGATCGGCCGCGACCGATCTCTGCACGTGCGCACGGGCGACCTGCTGGCGGTGATGTCCGCCGGTGCCTACTGCATGAGCATGGCCAGCAACTACAACGCCCGCGGCCGGGCAGCTGAAGTGATGGTGGACGGGCGCCGCAACGACGTCATCCGCGAGCGGGAAACCGCGACGGACCAGATGCGTTGCGAGCGGATCGTTTCCTGACCACGGCCTGGTACAACCGCCACCCCAGCAGGGCGGCGAGGATCGTCGCGTAGACAGCCACCTCGCCGAAATTGTTCTTGCCTGCGCGCATCCAGAAGAAATGCAGGATACCCAGCCCGCCGATCACGTAGACGAGACGGTGCAGCGTCTGCCAGCGCTTCGCGCCCAGGAATTTGACCGCACGATTGAAGGAGGTCGCCGCCAGCGGCGTCAACAACATGAACGCCGTGAAGCCGACCAGGATGAACGGCCGCTTCGCGATGTCCTTCGCGATGTCGGCGAAGTCGAAACCCATGTCGAACCAGCTGTACGAGAGCAGGTGCACGACGACGTAGAAGTAGACGAACAGCCCCAACATGCGCCGGAAGCGAGCCAGCGCCGGGATGCCGAGCATCACGCGCAAGGGCGTGACCGCCAGCGTGATGCAGAGAAACCGCAGCGTCCAGTCGCCGGTGGCTCGGATCAGGTGTTCGGCCGGGTTCGCCCCAAGCTGGTTGGCGGCGGCACCGTAGAACAGCCAAGTGAATGGCAGCAGGGCCAGGACGAACAGCACTGGTTTGGCTAGAGGATGCAGCAGCATCGGGCCGATGGCGCTGCGCCGCGCACCTTGCACTGCCGCCATCAAAAGTTCTTCTTCAGGTCCATCCCGGCGTACAGCTGGCCCACCTGGGGCTCGTAGCCGTTAAACACCAGTGTCTTGCGTTTCTTGGCGAACAGGCCGTCTTCACCAATGCGACGCTCGGTGGCCTGGCTCCAACGGGGATGGTCGACCTCGGGATTGACGTTCGAGTAGAAACCGTATTCGTTGGCCGCGGCCTTGTTCCATGCGGTCTTGGGTTCGCGGTCGGTGAAACGGATCCGCACCAGGCTCTTACCGCTCTTGAACCCGTATTTCCAAGGCGTCACCAGCCGGACCGGCGCGCCGTTCTGGTTGGGCAGCACCTCGCCGTACATGCCGAACGCAAGTAGCGTCAGGGGGTGCATGGCTTCGTCCAGTCGCAGGCCTTCGACATAGGGCCAGTCGAGCACGCGCGAGCCCACGAAGGGCATGGTCTTGGGGTCTGCCTGCGAGATGAATTCGACAAATTTGGCGTTGCCGAGCGGCTCCACCTTCTCGATCAGCTTCGACATCGAGTAGCCCACCCAGGGAATCACCATGGACCAGCCCTCGACGCAGCGCAGGCGGTAGACCCGCTCTTCCTGTGCGCCCAGCTTCAGCAAGTCTTCCAGTTGGTATTTGGCCGGCTTCTTGACGAGCCCATCCACTTCCACTGTCCACGGGCTGGCCTTGAGGGTGTGCGCGTTCTTGGCCGGGTCGGCCTTGTCGGTGCCGAACTCGTAGAAATTGTTGTAGGAGGTGGCATCCTTGTACTCTGTCGCCTTCTCCATGGTCATCGCGCCGGGCACCGTGGACTTCACGCCCGCCAGAGCGGCCAGCTTGCCGGGGCGCTGCGACTGCGCGAGCGCATCGCGCGAAGCCCAGGCCGCAATCGCCGCCCCTGCCACGCCGGAGGCCATCAGCTTCATGAGGTCTCGCCGCTGCCGGTACATCGCCTGTGAGGTGATATCGCTTGGAACCGGGTGGTTGAAACCATCGCGAAGGCACTTGATCAGCATGGGTAATTCCTTGTTATCTGCCGTTGGTCTGGATACGCAGCGAGTCCTTACAAGGATTCAATGCCGCGCTAGAGTGTGCCGCAGCTGTGAAGTGCCGGAAGTAATTTGTTCACGCTAAGGAAGGCGAAGGTGGTCACCGCCAGCCCACGGAGAACCGCATCGATGACAGCAACTCGATCGCGGACTGCATGGCCTTCGATCCGGCCCAGATACGAAAGCCTTGAGTGGCCGCGGACATCGAAAATTATTGAGCGTATCAGCAAATGGATGGGAAGCCGTCTCGGGCGCTCAGCGCGCCCGGACCTCGAGCTGCTCGCGCCGCACCAGCGCGCCTTGCCAGGGCGCCGCGCGTATCATCCCCGGGCGGCCGACCCCGCGCTGCGGGGCGAATCGGTTCGCACCGCAGATTCCTTTGGGCCTATCGGCTGTTGGTGTCCAGACTGCGCAGCAACTCCACCATGTCCGCCCGTTGAAGTGAATCGGCCAGATAGAACGGATGCGGCGCCGTGGCGCCCCGGCTCGGATTGAGCAGGTTGTCCATGCTGGGCACGGAGTTGTCGTGCAGGAAGTTGGGCTTTCGCGCCAGGTCCAGCAGCAGGGGCATGGCGGTGCCGCGAATGCCCCCGCGGATGCTCGCGTTGACCACGGCCATCTTGTCGTCAAAAATGCTCTCCGCCGTATTCAGGATCGGGTTCAGCGGGGGCGCGCGGCTGGCCAGCAGCACCACCGGATTGTCACCGGGGAAAATGGTCTTCATCGGCACGATGAAGGCCGGAACCGGCTTGCCCTGGTCGACGTTGTGGCAGGCGGTGCAGTTGTTGCGGAACACCACACGCGCCCGTGAAACGGCGTTGGCGTCGGCAACAATTCCGGCCGGAGCCTGCAGGCTGTTCAGGTAGCCATTCATGGCGATCAGCTTTGTGTTGTCCACGCGAATGCCCAACGGGGCGTCTTCCGTGCCGGCCAGCGGACTGGCCGCAGCTTGCAGATACGGGTACCCGGTTACGCCAGTGGCGGCCAGCACCTTGATGTAGCCGTCGACAATTTCATTGCCGGCAGCAGCGCCGCCCAGTTTGACCAGGAAGGCCCGGCCCCCGGCGGTCGTGAGGTTGGTGGGATCTAGCAGCGCGGTGTAGACCAAGTTGCCGAAGTTGTCCAGCCGTCCGATGGCGCCCTCAGTTCCCCAGGAGGCAGCCAGGTCAGTGCGGAACAGCGCCGAGGTGTGCATCGGATCGCCATTGCCGTCGGGCGTGTCGTCGAAGGTTCCCACCGGGTAGAAGGCCGGGTTATTGAGGTAGGCATCGACTTCCGCCTCGGTCGACAAGGGGGTCAGTCCGGTGGGCGCCCGTCCCAGCGTCTTGCCGCCATTGGCCTCCAACGCGAGCTGCAACACTGGGTAATAGGCTCGGGAGTTTTGCGCCGTAGCCAAAATAGCGCCGAAGTTCAGGAAGTGATTGGCCCGGCCATCCAGACGCTTGCCGATGGAGCCGCCATTGGCCATGTTGAACGCCGACCCGTCCGTGACGGTATGGCACAGGGCGCAGGTGACGCCCATCTTGGAACCCTTGGTGATGTCCATGACACCAGCAGTATTGGCCTTGGTGACGACGCCGATGACCGCGTTGGCGTTGATCAGCTTCACGGTGGTGGCCGGGTCGTTGAGCAGGGGTGCTTTGGCGGGAGACAAATCGGTTTTCAACTCTGCCGCGATCGCCGCCAGTGTGGCGCTGTCGAGCGCTTCGACATCGACGCTCAATCCCAGTTGCAAGGCCTTGATGGGCGTGACGCCGGCCGCGATGATGCCTTGTGGCAGCCGCGCGGCGTCGGTCCAGAAGCCTTCGTTGCCAAAGGTCTCGGACCGGAACACCGCTTTGCCCAAGGCGGGGTCGCCGGCCTGGTGGATCATGGGGACCTCGGTCGATATTGGACCGTCGGAGCCGGTATCAGCAACGTTGTCATTGCCGCCGGAACACCCGGCCAGCGCGGCGAACAAGACAAGAGAACTCGCGTATCTCAATGAATTCGGGCCGCTGGAATTCAATGCAGAAAGGATATTTGGCATGCCGGACTCCGTGGATCGGTGGATGGATGCGGTCCAACGGTCGAGCCGATCGACGAGCCGCGCATCGCGACCTGACCAAGCGCCGCGTACCTGTTGGTCGTTGTCGCCCGCATTACCTTTGTAAGCCGACACTACTTCAGAGCGTAGGTGGTGAACGGGGTCGCCAGTAGGTTTGGTCCTACGCAGCGGGCACGCCGTAGCGGGCCGATATTTTTAAGTCGGCGGGGGGAATGCGCTGCTACTGAAGGCCGGCGATGTAGTCGCCGACAGCCCGGATCTCGCGGTCATTGAGCTTGGCGGCGATCTGGGACATCTGCAGGCTGTTCTTGCGGCCGCCGTCGCGGAAGGCGGTGAGCTGGGCGGTCGTGTAGTCGGCATGCTGGCCCGACAGGCGCGGGTATTGGGCCGGCACTCCGGCCCCGTTCGGGCTGTGGCAGCCCGCACAGGCGGCCACCTGGCGGTCAGCGATGCCGCCACGGTAGATGCGCTCGCCCATGGCCACCAGTTCCTTGTCCTTCGCGAAGCCGGGCTTGGCCTTCTGCGAGCCAGCCCAGAAGGCGATGTTCTTCATGTCGGTGTCCGATAGCTGCGACGCAAAGCCCTGCATGATGGGATTGGGCCGCTTGCCGTTCTTGAATTCCTGCAATTGCTTCAACAGGTATTCCGGATGCTGGCGCGCCAGCTTGGGGTTGGCCGGAATGCCGGAGTTGCCGTCCGCGCCATGGCAGGCGGCGCATACGGCGGTGAACTTGGCCTCGCCCTGTGCCAGGTCCGGCTTGGCGGGCGCCGTCGCAGTGGTGGGGGCCCCCGCATGAGCGGGCTGTTCGCCAGCGGCGAAAGCGGACAGGGCGGGCACTGCCAGGAAGGCAGCCAACAGCAGGGAGGCGGGCAACTTCATATTCGGAGGCATCGGTTTATTGGGCGCAAAACCTCGTGATTCTACAATGCGCCACTCGGGTTTCCCCGCAAAGCAAAAGGCACCTCATGACGTCCGCCCCGGGCCAACCCAAAGACAGCAAGACAGCGACGGCCGCCGCCGTGGGATGGATGCACACGGCCC
>JBDSWB010000171.1:0-32413 GCA_039926915.1 Ramlibacter sp. | reverse complement strand
GTGAAGTCCTGCGCCTTGGCGGTGGGAATGGTCTCGTTGCGCGGCACGATTCGCTCCACCAGCCCGCCCATCGTCTCGATGCCCAGTGACAGCGGAATCACGTCGAGCAGCAACAAGTCGCCGGCGTTGTTGTTGCCCGCCAGCTGATTGGCCTGGACCGCGGCACCGAGCGCCACCACTTCATCCGGGTTCAGGTTAGTGAGCGGCTCGCGGCCGAAAAACTCCGCTACCGCGCGCCGGATCTGGGGCATCCGGGTCGATCCGCCGACCAGCACGACTCCGTTTACTTCGTCACGGGTCAGCCGTGCGTCACGCAGCGCCTTGCGCACGGCAGTGATGGTGCGCGCTGTCAGCTCGGCGCACAGCGATTCGAAATCGGATCGCGAAATCGGCACTTCGGCGTTGCCCGACCCAGCGCGGATTTTCGCCCGGACGCTGTCATCGGTCGAGAGCTGCTCCTTGGCCGCGCGTGCCGCTATCTTGATCGCCGCCTTGTCGCCGGCGCTCGCCGCCTGGAGTCCCGCCTTCTGGAGCATCCAGTCGGCAAGCGCGCGGTCGTAGTCGTCGCCGCCCAGGGCGGAGTCACCGCCCGTGGAGATGACCTCGAACACGCCTTGCGTCAGGCGCAGGATCGAGATGTCGAAGGTGCCGCCACCCAGGTCATAAATGGCGTAGACGCCCTCGCTGGCATTGTCCAGGCCGTAGGCAATCGCCGCAGCGGTGGGCTCATTGATCAGCCGAAGGACATTGATGCCGGCCAGCCGGGCAGCATCCTTGGTGGCCTGGCGCTGTGCTTCGTCGAAGTAAGCAGGAACCGTGATCACGGCGCCGTACAGGTCGTCGTTGAAGGAATCCTCGGCCCGATACCGCAGTGTCGCGAGAATTTCGGCGCTGATTTCCACGGGCGACTTCTCGCCGAGCCGCGTCTCCAGCGCCACCATCCCCGGCTTGTCCAGAAATCGGTAGGGCAATTTCTCCCGGCTCGAGATGTCGGCCAGGCCCCGGCCCATGAATCGCTTCACCGAGGCGATCGCGTTTTCAGGATCGTCGGCCTGCGCCGCCTGGGCATCGAAGCCGATCTGTCGGCCGCCCCCTTCGAGGTAGCGCACGACCGACGGCAGCAGCACCCGGCCCTGCTCGTCCGGCAGGCACTCCGCCACGCCATTGCGAACCGCCGCGACCAGTGAATGGGTGGTGCCCAGGTCGATGCCGACCGCGATCCGCCGCTGGTGAGGATCGGGCGACTGGCCGGGTTCGGATATCTGTAGAAGGGCCATCAGTGATTCGATTGAAACGGACGCAGGGGCGTGCCGATGCTTATTGTTCCAGTCGGTCCACCCGGGCTTCGACATCGCGGCCGAAGCGCTCAATGAACATCAGGGCCCTGACCTGCTGCGACGCCGCCGCGGCGTCGCCTTGCCCGTCGAGCAGTCGTTCTATGCGTTGCAAGGCCACGCTGCGGCTGCGGTCCAGTTCGGTTTCCAGCGTGTCGAGGTCGGCCTGCGTACGCGCCTCGTCCAGCGCCTCGCGCCATTCCATCTGTTCCACCAGGAAGTCGGCGGGCATCGTGGTGTTGTTTTCGGCGTCAATCGGCGCGCCGCGCAACTCGCAAAGATAGGCTGCACGCCTGAGCGGATCTTTCAGGCGCTGATAGGCCTCGTTGATACGGACCGACCATTGCATCGCCACGCGCTGCGCCGCGTGGGCCTGCGCGGCGAACCGGTCCGGGTGCGCCTCGCGCTGCAGTTCCTTCCAGCGCGCGTCAATCGCCGCGCGGTCCTGTTCGAACCGTTCGGTCAGGCCGAACAGCTCGAAGTCGCTGGATTGCAGGTTGAGGTTCATGTTGCCGATAAAAAACCGCCAGCACAGGTGTGAAGGCGGCCTCATGGATGATCAGCGCGGCATTAGACGCGAAAACTTTCCCCGCAACCGCAACGGTCGCGCTCGTTGGGATTGTTGAATTTGAAGCCTTCGTTCAGGCCCTCGCGCACGAAATCCAGCTGGGTGCCATCGATGTACGCCAGGCTCTTGGGATCAATCAGCACCTTCACGCCGTGGTCTTCGAAGACAACGTCTTCGGGCGCGATTTCGTCCACGTATTCCAGCTTGTACGCCAGGCCGGAACAGCCGGTGGTCTTCACGCCCAGCCTCACGCCCACGCCTTTACCGCGCTTACCGAGGTAACGGGTGACGTGGCGGGCTGCTGCTTCTGTCAGGGAGATTGCCATTGCTGCCGAACGATCAGTGGGTGTGCTTCTTCTTGTAGTCTTCCACGGCCGCCTTGATGGCGTCTTCGGCCAGGATGGAGCAGTGGATCTTCACCGGTGGCAGCGCCAGTTCCTCGGCGATCTGGCTGTTCTTCAGCGCCGCCGCCTGGTCCAGCGTCTTGCCCTTGACCCACTCGGTCACAAGCGAGCTGGAAGCGATGGCCGAGCCGCAGCCGTAGGTCTTGAAGCGTGCGTCCTCGATGACGCCGGTGAGCGGGTTCACCTTGATCTGAAGCTTCATCACGTCGCCGCAGGCGGGCGCGCCCACCATGCCGGTGCCGACGGTTTCGTCGCCCTTGTCGAAGGAGCCGACGTTGCGCGGGTTTTCGTAGTGGTCAACGACTTTTTCGGAATAGGCCATTTCGGGTACCTCTGTAAATCTGCAATTCTGGAATTCTCAAGTGACTCAGTGCGCGGTCCATTGGATGGTCGAGATGTCGATGCCGTCCTGGTACATCTCCCACAGCGGGCTCAAATCGCGCAGGCGCGCGACGTTCTGCCGGATCGTGCCGACGGCGTAGTCGATTTCTTCTTCGGTCGTGAAGCGGCCGATCGTCATGCGCAGGCTGCTGTGCGCCAGTTCGTCGCTGCGGCCGAGAGCGCGCAGCACGTAGCTGGGCTCCAGGGATGCCGAGGTGCAGGCCGAACCCGACGACACCGCCAGGCCCTTGATACCCATGATCAGTGATTCACCTTCGACCAAGTTGAAACTGATGTTCAGGTTCTGTGGCACGCGCTTCTCGAGATGGCCGTTGATGAAGACCTGTTCCACGTCCTTCAGGCCATCGAGCAGCCGCTGCTGCAGTGCGTGCGCCTTGGCGTTGTCCTGGCCCATTTCGGCCTTTGCGATACGGAAGGCCTCGCCCATGCCGACGATCTGGTGTGTAGGCAGCGTGCCCGAGCGCATTCCGCGCTCATGGCCCCCGCCGTGCATCTGGGCTTCCAGCCGCACGCGTGGCTTGCGGCAGACATAAAGCGCGCCGATGCCCTTGGGGCCGTAGGTCTTGTGTGAGGCCAGGCTCATGAGGTCGATCGGCAGTTTCTTGACGTCGATCTCGACCTTGCCGGTGGCTTGGGCCGCATCCACGTGGAAGATGACGCCCTTCTCGCGGCACAAGGCGCCGATGGCCGGGATGTCCTGCACGACACCGATCTCGTTGTTGACGAACATGACGCTCACGAGGATGGTGTCGGGCCGCATGGCGGCCTTCAGCACGTCGAAGTCGAGCAGTCCGTCTTCCTTCACTTCAAGATAGGACACCTCGAAGCCCTGGCGTTCGAGCTCGCGCATTGTGTCCAGGACGGCCTTGTGCTCGGTCTTGACAGTGATGAGGTGCTTGCCGCGGCTCTTGTAGAAATGCGCCGCGCCTTTGAGCGCCAGGTTATCCGACTCGGTGGCGCCGGACGTCCAGACGATCTCGCGCGGGTCGGCGCCGATCAGGTCGGCCACCTGCTGGCGGGCCTTCTCCACGGCCTCTTCCGCTTCCCAACCCCAGGCATGGCTGCGTGACGCCGGATTGCCGAAATGCTCGCTCAGCCAGGGAATCATGGCGTCCACAACGCGCGGATCGACCGGCGTGGTGGCGCCGTAATCCAGGTAAATCGGGAAATGCGGGGTCGTGTCCATGTCAGGCTTCTTGCTGCGGGCGATTCGTGGAAATTGGTTATCGGATTGGTTTGCGGGAATGACGCCTCGCTTGCGAATTCGCAAACCAGGCGAAGAACTAGGACTTCGCGTACAAGTTGCCGAGCGCAAACACCGAGTTCGGGGCATTCACCCGGATCGGCTTGACCACGGGCTGGGCCGAGATGGCGCGCTTGACTGCGGGCTTGTCCTCGATTTGCATGCCCTTGGCCAGCTGGTCATCCACCAGTTTCTGCAGAGTGACCGAGTCCAGGAACTCGACCATGCGCTGGTTCAGCGCGGCCCACAGCTCGTGCGTCATGCAGCGGCCGCCATCGCTCTGGCAGTTTTCCTTGCCGCCGCACTGCGTGGCGTCGATCGGCTCGTCGACGGAGACGATGATGTCGGCTACCGTGATTTCCGCAGCCTTGCGGCCCAGGGTGTAGCCGCCGCCGGGGCCGCGAGTGGACTCGACCAGCTCGTGCCGGCGCAGTTTCCCGAACAGCTGTTCCAGGTAGGAAAGCGAAATCTGCTGGCGCTGACTGATGGCCGCCAGCGTGACGGGGCCGTTGTTCTGGCGCAGCGCCAAGTCGATCATCGCGGTGACCGCAAAACGGCCTTTGGTAGTGAGTCGCATGGCAAGCTCCTTATGCTTGGCTATTCGGTCAATTGCCCCGGAAACCTGCGTTCCGCAGCGCGTTTTCCACCCGTCTTTTCCGGCTTTTCTACCGGCCCTCGCCAACCTCGCGCCCTGCGCGGTCTTGACTTTCTCGGGCTTTCCGGCCTGTTCCTGACTGATTCGGTCAAGTATACCAGAAACCCATTAATTCTGTCGGGTATAGAGCCTGGAATCAGCCCGGTAGTTCCAGCATCCGGCGCAAATGGATGAGCAAACCCCTGCAAGCCAGCTCAACGTGGTCCAGGACAGTATCAAAACCGTCCGCCCCGCCGTTATACGGGTCGACCACAACGTCGCCCAGGCCTGGCGGGGCGAACTCCATCAGCCGCCAGAGCTTGTGGAGGTGCTGCTCGGGGCATTGGTCCTGAAGTTCCTGAAGGTTCTCCCAATCCATCGCCAAAATGAGGTCGAACTGCTCAAAGTCGGCCTGCTCCACTTGCCGCGCACGCAAGTCCGACAGGTCATAGCCGTGTTGCAGAGCGTGACGGCGGCTGCGCTGGTCTGGTGGAGAGCCGACGTGGTAGTCGACCGTTCCGGCTGAATCGACGCGGACCGAGGCTTCCAACCCGGCATCCCGCACCAGGTGTCGCAGCACGCCCTCGGCTGTCGGGCTCCGGCAGAGGTTGCCCATGCAAACCATGAGCACGGAGACGCGGGTAGTCACGGGCCTCACACTCGCCGCAACACGAACTCGTTGCAACCCATCCTGCGTCCCACGTCTTTCAGCTTGAGCAGCCGAAAACCCCGCTTCTCGTAAAAGCCGGTCACTTCGGCCGGCCGCGCGACCTCGAACGGGTAGCCACCCAGCCAGTCCAGCAAGTCGACCCAGGGGTTCATGCCGCGCGGGTACTTCTGGCCTCGCATCAGCTTGAGCAGCAGGCTCGGCAAGGTGGGGTAGATGCTGTGAAGCGTGATCCACACCGGCCGTGTCACGGGATGCTCGTTGTACATGCGCTTGACGAAGGTCCAGTACCGGCTGGCGAGGCCCTGCTGGTTGTACAGCGAAACGAACAGCGTGCCGGCGGGAGCTACCGCGTGTTCCGCGATATCGAGCGCCCGCCACATCGACCCCGTGTGGTGCAGAACACCCCAGGAATAGACCACATCGAACTTGCCCAGCGACGCCACATAACTTTCGTCGAGCGCCGAGCCGCGCTCCACTTTCCAGGACAGGTCGCCCGGAAAATACCGGCGCCGGAGTTCGGCGGTGCAAGCGACCGACTGTGGGTCGTAGTCGAACGAATGAACGGTGGCGCCGAGGCGCCGCGCGGCCAGCGAAAACAGGCCGCTCCCGCTGCCGATGTCCAGGAAGGTGCGCCCCTGCAGGTCTTCGATTTCGAGCATGTGCTGCAGGCTGCTGACCGCATCGGCGATGCGCTCTTCCGACATCAGCGAAAGGAATCGCGCCCAGTTCTTGCCGAAGGCGAAGCGCTCGCCGCTGGCGAGTTCCTGGCCGTGTGCGTCTACCGGTTCACTTTGCAATCGAGTTCTTTCAAGGGCAGGAAATTCTAATGCCCACCCCAGGCGCCGGCGCTCAGCACTTGCCATCCGAAGAAGCCGGTGATCGAAACCGCCCTGTCAGCCTTTTTTACCCGCCTCGATGGGGACCACGACTTGGTCGTGGACCACGGCGCCGAATGCCTGTTCCTTCAGCAACGCCAGCTGGTCGCGCACGCGCGCCGCCTTCTCGAACTCCAGGTTGCGGGCGTGCTCCAGCATCTGCTTTTCCAGGCGCTTGATCTCGCGGGCCACGTCCTTTTCGGACATGTCCTGCGTCATGGCGCGTTGCAGCTCCTGTTTCTCCATTTCCTTGCTGGCCTTTTCGCTGTACACACCATCGATCAGGTCGCGCACCTGTTTGACGATGCTGCGCGGCGTGATGCCATGCAACTCGTTATGGATGACCTGCCTGGCGCGGCGGCGCTCGGTCTCGCCGATCGCCTTTCGCATCGACTCGGTCATGTGGTCGGCATAGAGGATGGCGCGCCCGCTGATGTGGCGCGCGGCGCGGCCGATGGTTTGGATCAGCGATCGCTCGGAGCGCAAAAAGCCTTCCTTGTCGGCGTCCAGGATGGCCACCAGCGACACCTCGGGGATGTCCAGACCCTCGCGCAACAGATTGATGCCGACCAGCACGTCGAATGCGCCCAACCGAAGGTCGCGCAGGATTTCCACCCGCTCCACTGTGTCGATGTCGCTGTGCAGGTACCGGACCTTGACGCCGTTGTCGGCGAGGTAGTCGGTGAGCTGCTCGGCCATCCGCTTGGTCAGCGTGGTGATCAGGACGCGCTCGTTCTTTTCCACGCGCAGGCGGATTTCCTGCAGCACATCGTCGACCTGGTGGGTGGCGGGCCGCACCTCGACCTGCGGGTCGACCAGGCCGGTCGGCCGCACCAGCTGCTCCACCACCTGGCCCGCGTGCTCGTTCTCGTAAGCGGCCGGCGTGGCCGAAACGAACACCACCTGCCGCATTCGCGTCTCGAATTCCTCGAACTTCAGCGGCCGGTTGTCCAGCGCCGACGGCAGCCGGAAGCCATATTCCACCAGCGTGGTCTTGCGCGCCCGGTCGCCGTTGTACATGGCGCCAAGCTGCCCAATCATCTGATGGCTTTCGTCCAGGAACATCAGCGCGTCCTTCGGCAAGTAGTCCGTCAGGGTCGACGGCGGGGCCCCGGGGGGGGCGCCGCTCAGGTGGCGCGTGTAGTTCTCGATGCCCTTGCAGTGGCCGATTTCGCTCAGCATTTCCAGGTCGAACCGGGTGCGCTGCTCGATACGTTGCGCCTCGACCAGCTTGCCATCCGCGACGAACTCCTTGATCCGCTGGTCCAGCTCGAGCTTGATGGTCTCTACCGCCGTCATGACCTTCTCGCGCGGGGTCACGTAGTGGCTGGACGGGTAGACCGTGAAGCGCGGCACCTTCTGCCGGATGCGGCCGGTGAGCGGGTCGAACAGCTGCAGCGACTCGATCTCGTCGTCGAACAGCTCGACGCGGATGGCCAGCTCGCTGTGTTCCGCCGGGAAGATGTCGATGGTGTCGCCCCTCACCCGGAACGTGCCACGGGCGAAGTCCTGTTCGTTGCGGTTGTACTGCATGCGGATCAGCCGGCTGATGATGTCCCGCTGCCCGATCTTGTCCCCTACCCGGGTAATGAAACGCATCTGGGTGTAGTCCTCCGGCGCGCCGATGCCGTAGATCGCGCTCACAGTGGCCACGATCACCGTGTCGCGCCGCTCCAGCACGCTCTTGGTGGCCGACAGGCGCATCTGCTCGATGTGTTCGTTGATCGAGCTGTCCTTCTCGATGAACAGGTCCCGCTGCGGAACGTACGCCTCTGGCTGGTAGTAGTCGTAATAGCTGACGAAGTACTCAATGGCGTTCTTCGGAAAGAACTCCCGGAATTCGCTGTAAAGCTGCGCCGCCAGTGTCTTGTTCGGGGCGAACACGATCGCCGGCCGGCCCAGCCGGGCAATGACGTTGGCCATGGTGAAGGTCTTCCCGGAACCGGTGACGCCCAGCAGCGTCTGGTAGACCTCGCCGTCGCGCACCCCTTCCACCAGTTTGTCGATGGCCGCGGGCTGGTCCCCGGCCGGTGGATAGGGCAGGAAAAGCTCGAACGGCGAATCAGGAAAACTGATGAACTCGCCTTTTTTCTGCTCTTCGATGACTTCTGCAATCTGGGTCATGGCATGCAATGGGCTGGCCCCGCCGGCGGGGCATTAAAATTGAGGCAACCGGACAGCGTACAGCAACCCCGGCCCCCGCAGCACCTACGCCGCGTGTTCAACCCACTGTTACTGACAAACTTCAAGGATGCCCATGTCTCTGTTCACCGCCGTCGAAATGGCCCCGCGCGACCCGATCCTGGGCCTCAACGAGCAGTTCAACGTCGATGCCAATCCCAACAAGGTCAACCTGGGCGTGGGGGTGTACTACGACGACAACGGCAAACTGCCCTTGCTGGAGTGCGTGAAGGCCGCGGAAAGGCAGATGATGGACGACCCGAAGGCGCGCGGCTACCTGCCGATCGACGGCATCGCCGCCTATGACGCCGCTGTCAAGCGTCTGGTATTTGGGGCTGAAAGCGATCCCGTCAAGTCCGGCCGCGTGGCCACCGTGCAGGCACTGGGTGGCACCGGCGGCCTGAAGATCGGCGCCGACTTCCTGAAGAAGCTCAATCCCGGCGCGAAGGTCCTGATCAGCGATCCGAGTTGGGAGAACCACCGCGCCCTGTTCAGTCAGGCCGGGTTCACAGTCGAGTCGTACCCCTACTACAACGCGGCAAAGCGCGGGATCGACTTCGACGGGATGCTCGCGGCGCTGGGCGCGGCCCCCGACGGCACCATCGTCGTGCTGCATGCCTGCTGCCACAACCCCACCGGCTACGACATCACGCCCCAACAATGGGACCAGGTGATCGCCACCGTCAAGGCCCGCAAGCTGGTGCCGTTCCTGGACATGGCCTATCAGGGCTTCGGCTATGGCATTGCGGAGGACGGCGCGGTGGTTGGCAAGTTCGTCGCTTCCGGCCAGAACTTCTTCGTGTCGACGTCCTTCTCCAAGAGCTTCAGCCTGTACGGCGAGCGCGTGGGCGCCCTCTCCGTGCTGTGCCAGGACCAGGAAGAGGCCGGCCGCGTGCTGTCGCTTCTGAAGGTCATGATCCGCACCAACTACAGCAACCCGCCCATCCACGGCGGCATGGTCTGCGCCATGGTGCTCAACACGCCCGAATTGCGAACGATGTGGGAAAAGGAGCTGGGCGACATGCGCGTCCGCATCAAGCAGATGCGCACCGCCCTGGTCGAAAGGCTCAAGGCCGCCGGCGTGAAGCAGGACATGAGCTTCATCACGCAGCAGATCGGCATGTTCAGCTACTCCGGCCTCACCAAGGACCAGATGGTGCGCCTGCGCAATGAGTTCGGCGTGTACGGCACCGACACCGGTCGAATGTGCGTGGCCGCGCTCAACAGCAATAACATCGACTACGTCTGCGCATCGATCGCCAAGGTGCTGTAAACAGGGGTCAGCCCCAGACGACTGACCGCATCGAGATCGAAGCCGCCTGGTAGTTGGCGTTGAAAAAGCGGAGTGGCTCCAGCGGGTCGGCAGCACCGGCGGCATGCAAAAGCGGTAAGTAGTGGTCATAGGTGGGATGCGCCATCTGGGCCACCGAACCCAGTTTCTGGAAGTCGGCCAGCCCGGCCAGGTCGCCCTTCTCCATCTGCGCGGCGATCGCCTTGTCGAACTCGACGGCCCAGTCATAGGCCTGGTTCGGCGCCGCGTCGCGGCGCGTCGCCCGAAGGTTGTGGACGATGTTGCCGCTGCCGACAATCAACACGCCGTGATCGCGCAGCCCCTTGAGCTGCCGACCAAGTGCGAAGTGCTCCGCAGGCGGCCGCGAATAGTCCATGCTGAGCTGAATCACTGGAATGTCGGCATTCGGGAACATCGGCTTGAGCACCGACCAGGTGCCGTGGTCGAAACCCCACTCGCTGCCGTCCAGGCCCACGGCAGGCTTGAAAATGCCGCGGCTGATTTCCTGCGCCACCGCTGGCGCGCCCGGCGCCGGGTACTGCTGATCGAACAGTGCCTGCGGGAAGCCGCCGAAGTTGTGAATGGTCTTGGGCTGGTCCATGCCCGTCAGCCACCAGCCGGTGGTGAGCCAGTGGGCGGAGATGCAGAGAATCAGTTGCGGTTGCGGCAGGCGGGTGCCGAATTCCTTGCCGAGCGCCTGCCAGCTGCGCCGGTATTCGTTGTCCTCGATGGCGTTCATCGGGCTGCCGTGCCCCAGAAACAACACCGGCATCCGATCCGACTTTTTAAGCGCGGCAAACTGGCCCGGCGCCGCCGCTTCCGTACTTTCGCTCATCAACAATCCTCCAGTCACGGCAAAACCGCCGGCTGCGCCGACCAAATCGCGCCTTTGCATATGAGAAAGTTCACTCTTATAACCATAATTGGGCCCGACAAGACGCGAAAGTTCCCTGCATGCCGAATGATGGTTCTACCCCAACCATCGGTTGTTACTGAGTGCTATATTGCACTGCAACACAGACGGGAAACCCATGCTCTACCAGATCTACGAAGCCCAGCGATCCATGATGGAACCGTTCGCAGATTTTGCGCAAGCGGCCTCCAAGCTGTACAGCAATCCGCTGTCGCCTTTCGGCCAAAACCCGCTCGCCCAGCGAGTGTCTGCCAGCTATGACCTGATGTACAGGCTGTGGAAAGACTACGAGAAACCGGTGTTCGGCCTCACCACCGTCGACGTCGACGGCACGCAGGTCGCCATCCACGAGCGCGTGGAAATCGACAAGCCCTTCTGCGAATTGCGCCGATTCAAGCGCTTTACCGACGACCCGGCGACGTTGACGCGTCTGAAGGGCCAGCCGGCAGTGCTGATCGTGGCGCCCCTGTCGGGACACTACGCGACCCTGCTTCGCGACACCGTTCGCACCATGCTGAAGGACCACAAGGTCTACATCACGGACTGGAAGAACGCACGCACGGTCCCGCTGGAAAAAGGCGAGTTCCATCTGGACGATTACGTCAATTATGTGCAGGAATTCATCCGCCACCTGCAGGACGTCTACGGCAATTGCCACGTCATCAGTGTCTGCCAGCCCACCGTGCCGGTGCTGGCCGCCGTGTCGCTGATGGCCACGCGGGGCGAGACGACGCCGCTCACGATGACCATGATGGGTGGCCCCATCGACGCGCGCAAGTCGCCGACCGCAGTGAATAACCTGGCCATGAACAAGAGCTACGAGTGGTTCGAGAACAACGTGATCTACCGGGTGCCCACCAACTTCGCGGGCACCGGCCGCCGGGTGTACCCGGGCTTCATGCAGCACACGGGCTTCGTCGCCATGAACCCGGACCGGCACCTGTCGAACCACTACGATTACTTCAAGAACCTGATCAAGGGCGACGACGCGAGCACCGAAGCCCACCGCAAGTTCTACGACGAATACAACGCAGTGCTGGACATGGACGCCGACTACTACCTGGAGACGATCCGGGTGGTGTTCCAGGAGTTCGCGCTGGTCAACGGCACCTGGGACGTGATCGCCGAAAATGGCGACCTTGAGCGTGTCCACCCCGAAGACATCAAGACCACGGCGCACTTCACCATCGAAGGCGAGCTGGACGACATCTCCGGGTCCGGCCAGACAGAGGCGGCGCATGCCCTCTGCAGCGGCGTGCCCAAGGCGCGCCAGAAGCACCTGGAAGTCAAGGGTGCCGGCCACTACGGCATCTTCAGTGGCCGCCGCTGGCGCGACGTCGTCTACCCGCAGGTGCGCGACTTCATCCTCCAGCACAACGAAGGCGCGAAGGCTGCCTCACCGGCAAAGCGCCGTGCCGTGAAGTCTGCACCCGCCCCGGCGCGCAGCAGGGTCGCCGCCTGAGGTGAACGCGCTGGCCGCGCGGCTGCACGCCGCCCTGCCCCAGACCCAATGCACGCGTTGCGGGTATCCGGATTGCGCCGGTTACGCGCAAGCCATTGCCGAGGGCGATGCCGATATCAACCAGTGCCCTCCGGGCGGCGCTGAAGGCATCGCCCGCCTGGCGGCAATCACCCAAAAAGCCAGCAGTCCCCTGAACCCCGCCAATGGGACCGAAGTGCCGCGCACCATCGCGGTGATCGACGAAGCCTGGTGCATCGGCTGCACTCTGTGCATCAAGGCCTGCCCCACAGACGCCATCCTTGGCGCCCACAAGCTCATGCACACCGTGGTGGAGCCCTACTGCACCGGCTGTGAATTGTGCATTCCCGTGTGCCCCGTCGACTGCATCAGCCTGGAGAACGTCACCGGGGAAAAAACGGGTTGGCATTCGTGGTCGCAGGCGGAAGCGGACCAGGCATTGCACCGCTACCAGTCGCGCACGACGCGGCTGGCACGGGACGCTGTGGAACACCAGGCGCGGCTGGAGCAAAAGGCCCTGGCAAAGCCAGCCGACCTGCCGGCGCACACGCAAGGGGCCGAAGGCGCAGAAGCCGACCGGAAACGTGCGGTGATCGAGGCCGCGCTGGCCCGTGCGCGTGCACGGCGCGCCCGCTGAGCTGGCCGCCCTAACCCAGTGCGTCGTTCACCTGTTCGTTGAACTCGGCCATGCCCATGGCGTTGCCGATTTCGCGGGGCATGGCGTCCCTTGCCGAAAAAACGCCCAGGATCTTGGATGCGGGCCCGACGATGGGCAGGTGCCGGAACCCTTTCTCGAGCATGATCACCACGGCATCCGAAACCTTCATCTCGGGCGGCACGCAGATCGGGCGCGGGGTCATTATCTCGCGCACCGTGGTCTTCTCCGGGTCGAGCGCCTTGGCCAGCACGCGGGTCATCAGGTCCCGCTCGGTGACAATCCCCAGCAAGGTGTTTGGTGGTTCCATGATCAGGACACTGCCGCAGTTGGCACGAGTCATCACCCCAGCGGCCTCGCGCACGCTGGCGCGCGCCCCCAGGCTGACTACATGCTTTGCAGAGATGGACTGGAAAACTGTGCGTTCAGCCATGGCAAATCCCTTTCGTTTTCCACTATAGGCAAGTTTCGCGCCGGTATCGGCTTACCTGAGCGAAGCGTTGATCTTTTCGAGCGATTTGGTGCCCGGGCAAAGTTCGGCCACGCCGAGCCCGTTGAGCGGGGCAACGCTGGTATTCATTGACGTATGCAGGTCGGTTGCCAGTGGGTCGACATACAGCAGTCCGGTGACAACTTCGCCCAGGGCCTGGTGCTTCTGCATGTAACTCATTGCTGAATAGCGGTCGGTGGGGTCGTAGTCGGCGTGCAGGCTGCGCAGCCGCAGCAAGGAGCCGTCGTGCTGCTGAACATCAACGACCTCGCCCGGCGCGGAGTGGGCCACGATCTCTTCGCGCTCGGTGATGAAGTCGATGCGGCTCACGGCCTCGTTGTGCTCGCGCACGTAGTCGTAGCTCTTGGTGCTGCCCGGATGGTTGTTGAAGGCGACGCAAGGGCTGATCACGTCGATGAACGCGGCGCCGCCGTGCGCCATTGCCCCCTTGATGAGCGGCACAAGTTGCTCCTTGTTGCCCGAGAAGCTCCGACCCACGTAAGTCGCACCGAGCTGCAGCGCCATCGCGACCAGGTCCACCGGGCTGTCGCTGTTGGTGACGCCTTTCTTGCTGCGCGAGCCCTGGTCCGCCGTGGCGGAAAACTGCCCCTTGGTGAGGCCGTAGACGCCGTTGTTCTCCACGATGTAGGCCATGCGGACGCCACGCCGCATCGCGTGGGCAAACTGGCCCAGGCCGATCGACGCCGAATCGCCGTCGCCCGAGACGCCGAGGTACAGCAGGTCCCGGTTGGCGAGGTTGGCGCCCGTCAGCACCGAAGGCATGCGGCCATGCACCGTGTTGAAGCCGTGCGAGGCGCCGAGGAAATAGTCGGGCGTCTTGGAGCTGCACCCGATGCCGGAAAGCTTCGCGATGCGGTGCGGCTGGATGTCCAGCTCCCAGCAGGCCTGGATGATCGCAGCCGAGATCGAGTCGTGCCCGCAGCCGGCGCACAGCGTCGACACCTTGCCTTCGTAGTCGCGCCGCGTGTAGCCGACCTTGTTGGCTTCCAGCGTGGGGTGGTGCAGCCGCGGCTTGGCGATATAGGTCATGAATTTCGGTCTTTCAGGCTTTTTCGCGGGTCCTGCGCTTGGGCGCAACCACTTCGGCATGCACGCGCTCGGTGATCGCGCGGATGATGAACCGGGCGGTGATCGGGGTGCCATCGAAGTGCAGCACGCGCGTGAGGCGTCCCGGGTCGACATCAAGTTCGTTGACCAGCAGGCTGCGCAGCTGCGCATCGCGGTTCTGTTCCACCACGAACACTTCATCGTGGTCGGCGATGAACTGTGAAACGCTGTCCGGAAACGGGAAGGCGCGAAGGCGCATCGCGTCCAGGTGGATGCCCGACTGGTTCAGCACATCCAGCGCCTCGTGCATCGAGGGGCTGGTGGAGCCGAAATAGATGACGCCCAGCCGTGTCTTGCGCGGCGCGGTGCGGATGACAGGCTGCGGCACCAGTGTCGCCGCCGTCTTGAACTTCTTCAGCAGCCGCTCCACGTTGTACATGTAGTCCGGGCCGCGTTCCGAATAGCGCGCATAGGGGTCGCGGGTGGTGCCGCGTGTGAAATAGCTGCCCTTGGTCGGATGCGTGCCCGGCAGGGTGCGCCACGGAATGCCGTCGCCGTCCACGTCCTTGTAGCGGCCGAAATCCTTGCCGGCCTCCAGCTCCTCGGCGGTCATCACCTTGCCACGATCCAGGTCCCGCGCGTCGTCCCAGGCGAACGGCCGGGACAGGCGCTGGTTCATGCCGATGTCCAGGTCGGTCATCAGGAACACGGGGGTCTGCAGCCGATCGGCCAGGTCGAGCGCACTGGCCGCATGTTCGAAGCACTCGTGCGGATCTTCGGGGAACAGCAGCACATGCTTGGTGTCGCCGTGGGAGGCATAGGCGCAGGAGAGGATGTCGGCCTGCTGGGTGCGCGTGGGCATGCCGGTGGAAGGCCCGCCGCGCTGGACGTTGATGATCGTTACCGGGATTTCGGCGAAATACGCGAGCCCGATGAACTCCGTCATCAACGAAACGCCGGGACCGGACGTCGCGGTGAACGCCCGCGCCCCGTTCCATCCGGCACCGACCACCATGCCGATGGACGCGATCTCGTCTTCGGCCTGAACGATGGCGTAGAGGTTCTGGCCCGTGGCCGCGTCCACACGGAACTTGGCGCAATACTTCTGGAAAGCTTCGGCCACCGATGAAGACGGCGTGATCGGGTACCAGGCCGCGACAGTGGCGCCGCCGTAGACGCACCCCAGTGCCGCGGCGCTATTGCCGTCCACGAAGATCTGGTCGCCCACCTTGTCGCTGCGCCGCACGCGAATCCCGAGTGGTGTCTGCAGGTGCTCCTTCGCAAAGTCGCGACCCAGGTGCAAGGCTTGCACGTTCGACGCCAGCAGCTTTTCCTTGCCCTTGTACTGCTCGCCGAAGAGCTTCTCGATCACTTCGGGCTCGATCTCCAGCAGCACCGACAGCGCCCCGACGTAGACGATGTTCTTGAAAAGCTGGCGCTGGCGCGGGTCACTGTAGACGGCGTTGCAGATTTCGGTGAGCGGCATGCCGATCACGTGGATGTCGGGCCTGAACTTCGAGGGCGGCAGCGGCCGCGTGCTGTCGTAGAAGATGTAGCCGCCCGGCTCGAGCTCGGCGACATCCGCATCCCAGGTCTGGGGGTTCATCGCGACCATCATGTCGATGCCACCTCGCCGGCCCAGGTAGCCCTTTTCGCTGACCCGCACCTCGTACCAGGTCGGCAGGCCCTGGATGTTGCTGGGGAAGATGTTGCGCGGGCTCACCGGCACGCCCATGCGCAGGATCGCCTTCGCGAACAGCTCGTTGGCGCTGGCCGAACCGGAGCCGTTCACGTTGGCGAACTTGATGACGAAGTCGTTTACGGCTTCGATCTTGTTCATGCTGTCGTCTCCTGCCGCGGTGCTGAGGCGGGGCGGTCCCGGCACGCCGGCCCCGCGGGCGTCATCTTCAACAGGAATTTCTGCATGTCCCACGCGCCGGTGGGGCAGCGCTCCGCACACAACCCGCAGTGCAGGCAGACGTCCTCGTCCTTCACCATCACGCGCCCGGTCTTCAGGCCGTCGGAGACATACAGGTCCTGCGCCAGATTGAGCGCGGGCGCTTGCAGCCGTTCGCGCAGGTCGGGTTCGTCGCCGTTTTGGGTGAACGTGATGCAGTCCATCGGGCAGATGTCCACGCAGGCGTCGCATTCGATGCAGGCGCTTTCGGTGAAGACCGTCTGCACGTCGCAGTTCAGGCAGCGAGCGGCTTCCTTCACCGCGGTGGCCACATCGAACCCCAGCTCGACCTCGACCTTGATGCTGGCCAGCGCCTTTGCGGCATTGGCCCAGGGCACCTTGTAGCGCAAGTCGTTGCTGGTGTCGTTGTCGTAACTCCACTCGTGGATGCCCATCTTCTGCGACATCAGGTTGGTCATCGGCGCCGGACGGACGTAGATCTCCTCGCCGTGCAGCATGCGGTCGATCGAAACCGCGGCCTCGTGGCCGTGCGCCACGGCCGTGATGATGTTCTTGGGGCCGAAAGCTGAATCGCCGCCGAAGAACACGTTGGGCACGCTGGACTGGAAGCTTTCCTTGTCCAGCTGGGGCAGGCCCCATTCGTCGAAGTCGATACCGCAATCACGCTCGATCCAGGGGAATGCGTTCTCCTGCCCAACTGCGACCAGCACCTCGTCGCATTCGAAGAACGCGTCGGGCTCGCCGGTGGGGAGCAGTTTGCGCCGGCCCTTGGCGTCGTACTCCGCCTTGACGATCTCGAAGGTCATGCCCTTGAGCTTGCCGCCTTCGTGGACAAACGCCTTCGGCACGTGGAAGTTGAGGATGGGGATGCCCTCGTGCATCGCATCTTCCTTCTCCCAGGGCGACGCCTTCATTTCATCGAAGCCGCTGCGCACGATGACTTTCACGTCGTCGCCGCCCAGGCGCCTTGCCGAGCGGCAGCAATCCATCGCCGTGTTGCCGCCGCCCAGCACGATCACGCGCTTGCCGATCTTGGTGACGTGCCCGAACGAAACCGAAGCCAGCCAGTCGATGCCGATGTGGACGCTGGCAGCGGCTTCGTCGCGCCCGGGAATTTCCAGGTTGCGACCACGGGGGGCGCCGCAACCGACGAAGATCGCGTCGTAGCCTTGGGCCATCAGCGCCTTCATGGAGTCGACGCGCTGCCCGCTCACGAAATTCACGCCCAGGTTCAGGATGTAGCCGGTTTCCTCGTCAATGACCGATTCGGGCAGGCGAAAGCGCGGGATCTGCGTCCACATGAAGCCGCCCGCCTTGGCTTCACCGTCGAAGATCGTGACGTCGTAGCCGAGCGGCGCGAGGTCGCGCGCCACGGTGAGCGAAGCCGGGCCGGCGCCGACGCAAGCCACGCGCTTGCCGTTCTTTTGGGCCACCTTCGGCATGCGTTCTCGCACATCGTCCTTCATGTCGGCGGCGACGCGCTTGAGGCGGCAGATCGCCACCGGTTCCGGCTGCGCCCCGTTGTTCTCCTCCACCCGCCCACGCCGACAAGCGGGCTCGCAGGGACGGTCGCAGGTGCGGCCAAGGATGCCGGGAAAAACGTTGGAGGCCCAGTTGATCATGTAGGCGTCGCTGTAGCGGCCCTGGGCGATCAGGCGGATGTATTCGGGGACGGGGGTATGGGCGGGACACGCCCATTGGCAATCGACGACCTTGTGGAAGTAGGCCGGGTTCGCGATTTCGGTGCGCTGCAAAGTTGTCTCCTTGCGGCCCGCGTCGTTCCGGTGGGAACTGCGGGTCAGTAGGCCATTGTGGCCCGGAGAACCAGTCTACGCTTGCGTTCGGTCAAATGACTGTCGGGGATTCCCCGAAGCGTTTCTCGCCGCGCAGTCAGTTTCGCGTCAGCGGTCTCGTTGCAGCAGCGCGAAAGCCTTCACCACTTCAGGGGGCGCCTGGACCAGTTCGATCAGCACGCCCTCACCCCCGATCGGGGCCTCATCGCTGCCCTTGGGGTGGACAAAGCAGATGTCGAAACCCGACGCGCCCCGGCGGATCCCGCCCGGCGCGAAGCGCACGCCTTGCGCTCCCAGCCACTCGACGGCGACCGGCAGGTCGTCAATCCACAAGCCGATATGGTTGAGCGGCGTCTGGTGCACGGCCGGCTTGCCGTCGGGGTCGAGCGGCTGCATCAGATCCACCTCGACCTTGAAAGGCCCCGCGCCGATGGTGCAGATGTCCTCGTCGACATTCTCGCGTTCGCTGCGGAAGGTGCCGGTCACCTCCAGTCCGAACATGTCGACCCAGAGTTTTTGCAGGCGCAGCTTGTCGGTCCCGCCGATGGCGATTTGCTGGATGCCGAGGACCTTGAAGGGACGTGGGGTCATGCGCTGGCCTTGAGGTCGCTGAAGTTGATGAGTTGGCCGCGCCGCTCGACGCCGCCGATGTCCCTGATGCGCAATTGCAAGGCCTGGGCGGCCCAGTCGATTTCAACGGTCCCGAAATGCAGTTCGGTGAAGAGCTCGCCCAAGCGGTTGGGACCGGCTTCCGAGGCATCGCGCCAGGGATGGGTGATCCCGCTCGAAGTCAGCTCGTACAACGGATAGGGAGTGCCCTGGCTTTCGCGGTAGAGCGCGCCGATGTGGCGGTCGCCGGACAGGAAAACCACACCCTTCGCCTGCGTGCGTGCGATGAGCTGGTACAGGCGCTGGCGCTCCAGCGGGAAATTGCCCCAGCGCTCCCAGCCATGGCCCTCGGTCACGACCTGGATGCCCGAGACAATGAGGCGCACCTGCGCGGGCTGGCGCAGCTGCGCCTCCAGCCAACGCCACTGCTCCTCGCCCAGCATGGTCTTGGCGGGGTCCGCGTCGGGCACGTACCTTTCCTTGCCTGGGGCATTGCGCTGATTGGTGACCTTCAACGGCGAGCGGAACCACCGCCCGTCGAGCATGATGATCTGGACTTGCCGGCCCGCAGGTCCGTAGGTCTGCGCGTGGTACAGGCCCTCGCGGCTTCTGCGCGGATCGTCGGCAGCGACCTTCCAGAAGTCCAGGAATTCCGCTTTCGACTCGGCCTTGAACGCAAACTCGGCGCCGCCGTCATTCACGCCGTAGTCATGGTCGTCCCAGATGGCCATGTGCGCAATGCTGCGCCGGAGCCTGGACATCCCTTCCGACTCGGCTGCCTGCGCATAAGCACGGCGCAGCCGAGCCAGCGAGTACGGCAGCTCGCAATACACGTTGTCGCCCCCGAACAGGAACAGATCGGGCCGGTCAGCGACCACAGTGTTCCAGATCGGTTGCGGCCTGGTCTGGTCGATGCAGGAGGCGAAGCCGATCTTGCGCAGCGGCGAGTCCGGCGCGGCCGGTGTCGAAACCGGTTGTCGACCTGAGGGAACCGCGCACCCACCCAAAGCACCGAGAGCGCCACCCGTTAGAAGTAACTCTCGGCGTTTCATATCATTCGCGGGCCACCGCGGAACCGGCTTTGCCGGGTCGCTGATGGGCCCTGCAGGCCGCATGGCTGCGAGACGCAGCCATTCCTCGACCTGTCCAAACCGACGCAGGTCGGCTTGGAGCCGCAGGTCTCGGCCCCCTTGAGCGGGAGGCGGCCGCAGGCCGCTTCGGGGGTGTGCATATCTTTAGGCGAACTCGACGATGGGCTGGTCCACGACCAGGCTCTCGCCCTTGGCGGCCAGCACCTTCGCCACCACGCCGTCGGCGGCGGCGAACAACACGTTTTCCATTTTCATGGCCTCAATCACGGCCACCCGCTCGCCGGCCTGGACTCTCTGGCCCGGCTGCACCGCCACATCCACCAGCAACCCCGGCATCGGCGACAGGACGTAGCGGCTCATGTCGGGCGGCGCCTTGTAGGGCATCAGCGCGTGGAGTTCGGCCGCTCGCGGCGTGAGCATCATCGCGTCGAGCCGGGTTCCGTTGTGGCTGATGCGTACCGCCAGCGGGTTCTTGCCGACGCCCCGTTCCACCTGAGCGGTGAAAGGCTTGCCATTGACCGTGCCGCGAATGCGCGCCCCGCCCAGGTGCCAGTTGCCGCTGCAGATCTCGTAGCGCTTGCCCGCCGTCTCGACGGCACTGGACCCCGATCGGGCTTCGAAATCACGGACGGTCGCTGCCTGCCTGCGCTGCTTTCCCTCGCCGTCGAGCAGCACTGCGACGAAGTCCTCGCCCACGGTGAACTCGTGACCCGGCAACTGCCCCCCGATGCCGGCCGCCCGCTGAAGGGTTCTGCGATTCACATACGCCGCCAGCGCCACCAGGAAGTCAGCGTCCTCGTGCGGCACGTCTTCCGCCCGGAAGCCCTTGGCGTACTGCTCGGCAATGAATCCGGTGTTGAAGTCGCCGGCGACGAAGCGCGGGTGCGCCAGCAGCGCGGCCTGGAAGGGGATGTTGCTGCTGATGCCGCGGATCACAAAAGCATTGAGGGCCTCGCGCATTTTCGCAATGGCGTCGTTCCGGTCCTCGCCATGCACGATGAGCTTGGCGATCATCGAGTCGTAGTACATCGGGATCTCGCCGCCGTCCTGCACGCCGGTGTCGACCCGCACGCCGAACAGGTGTTCCGTGTCGCCGGCCCACATCGTTTCCCTGGGCGGCTGGAACCGCACCAGCCGGCCGGTGCTGGGCAGGAAGCTGCGAAACGGGTCTTCGGCATTGATTCGGCATTCCATGGCCCAGCCGTTGCGCTTCACGTCGGATTGCGCAATCGGCAGCCTTTCACCGGCGGCCACGCGGATCATCAGCTCCACCAGGTCCAGCCCGGTGATGCACTCGGTGACCGGGTGTTCGACCTGCAGCCGGGTGTTCATCTCCAGGAAGTAGAAGCTCTGGTCCTTGTCGACCACGAACTCCACCGTGCCGGCGCTCTGGTACTTCACGGCCTTCGCCAGCGCCACCGCCTGCTCGCCCATGGCCTTGCGCGTCGCGTCGCTGATGAAGGGCGACGGCGCTTCCTCGATCACCTTCTGGTGGCGCCGCTGGATCGAGCATTCCCGCTCGTTCAGGTAGATGACATTGCCGTGCGAGTCACCCAGCACCTGGATCTCGATGTGGCGCGGCTGCTCGACGAACTTCTCGATGAAGACGCGGTCGTCGCCGAAGCTGTTGCGTGCCTCGTTGCGGCAGGAAGTGAATCCTTCGAAGGCGTCCTTGTCGTTGAACGCAACCCGCAAGCCCTTGCCACCGCCGCCCGCCGAAGCCTTGATCATCACAGGGTAGCCGATGCCCTGCGCGATGCCCACGGCCTGTTCCGCCGTTTCAATCGCATCGTTGTAGCCTGGAATGGTGTTGACCTTCGCCTCGTTGGCCAGCTTCTTGGACGCGATCTTGTCGCCCATTGCCGCGATGGAATAGTGCTTGGGCCCGATGAACGTGATGCTCTCCTTCTCCACGCGGCGCGAAAACACCTCGTTCTCCGACAGGAACCCATAGCCCGGATGAACCGCCTGCGCACCGGTCTGTTTGCAGGCTGCGATGATCCGGTCGGCCTGCAGGTAGGACTCACGGCTGGGCGCGGCGCCGATGTGCACCGCCTCGTCGGCGAGTTGGACGTGGCGCGCATCGCGGTCCGCATCGGAATAGACCGCGACGGTCTTGATGCCCATCTTGCGGGCGGTCTTGAAGATGCGGCACGCGATTTCGCCCCGGTTGGCGATCAGGATTTTCGTGAACATGTTGTGGTCTCTCGAGCAGTCAGAGGGGGATGTTCCCGTGCTTGCGCCACGGGTTCTCGAGTTTCTTGCCCGCCAACATGATCAGCGAACGGCAGATCCGCCTTCGGGTTTCATGGGGCAGGATCACGTCGTCGATGAAGCCGCGAGCGCCGGCGACAAACGGGTTCGCGAAGCGCGCCTTGTACTCCGCTTCACGCGCCGCCAGCTTGGCCGGGTCCGCCTTGTCCTCGCGGAAGATGATTTCCACCGCGCCCTTGGCGCCCATCACCGCGATCTCGGCGTTGGGCCAGGCGAAGTTGACGTCTCCTCGCAGGTGTTTCGAGCTCATCACGTCATAGGCGCCGCCGTACGCCTTGCGCGTGATGACGGTGATCTTCGGCACAGTGCACTCGGCGTAGGCATACAGCAGCTTGGCACCGTGCTTGATGATGCCGCCGTATTCCTGGCTGGTGCCCGGCATGAAGCCCGGCACATCCACGAACGTGACAACAGGGATGTTGAAGGCATCGCAGAACCGCACAAAACGCGCCGCCTTGATCGAGCTCTTGATGTCCAGGCAGCCCGCCAGCACCAGCGGCTGGTTGGCGACGATGCCCACGGTCTGCCCTTCCATCCGGCCAAAGCCGATGAGGATGTTCCTGGCGTACTCCGGCTGCAATTCAAAGAAATCACCGTCGTCCACCGTCTTCGCGATCAGCTCCTTCATGTCGTAGGGCTTGTTCGCGTTGTCGGGCACCAGGGTGTCCAGCGACAGGTCCATGCGTTCGGCCGGGTCCCGGCTCGGCCGAACCGGCGCCTTCTCGCGGTTGTTCAGTGGCAGGTAGTTGTACAGGCGGCGCAGCATCAGCATCGCCTCGACGTCATTTTCGAAGGCCAGGTCGGCCACGCCGCTGCGGGTGGTGTGCGAAATTGCGCCGCCCAGTTCCTCGGCCGTCACTTCCTCGTGCGTCACGGTCTTCACGACCTCGGGGCCGGTCACGAACATGTAGGAGCTGTCCTTGACCATGAAGATGAAGTCGGTCATGGCGGGCGAATAGACGGCGCCGCCGGCGCACGGGCCCATCACCATGCTGATCTGGGGAATCACGCCTGACGCCATCACGTTGCGCTGGAAAACATCGGCATAGCCGCCCAGCGACGCCACGCCTTCCTGGATGCGCGCGCCACCTGAATCGTTCAGTCCGATCACCGGTGCGCCCACTTTCATCGCCTGGTCCATCACCTTGCAGATCTTCTCGGCATGCGCCTCCGACAGCGCGCCGCCGAACACAGTGAAATCCTGGCTGAAGACGAACACCAGCCGGCCATTGATCATGCCGTAGCCGGTCACCACGCCGTCGCCGGGAACCTTGTTGTCCGCCATACCGAAGTCGGTGCAGCGGTGCTCGACGAACATGTCCCATTCCTCGAACGTGCCCTCGTCCAGCAGCAGTTCCAGCCGCTCGCGGGCCGTCAGCTTGCCCTTGCGGTGCTGAGCGTCGATGCGCTTCGGACCGCCGCCCACGCGGGCAGCGTCGCGCTTGCTTGCTAGTTGGTCGAGGATGTCGTGCATTTGGTTTCTCCGTCCCGTTCCGTCATGCCGGGCTGGATCCGGCATCCATCTGTCTGTGCGCCTCGAGCAATTGCCGCGCGGCAGTCGATGAGGCCAGCTTGCCCTGCTCCACCTGTTTCATCAGTTCGGGCAGCAACACGCGAACCCGCGGATCGCCCCGGAAACCCTGCCGCAATTGCGCATCGATCCGCTCCCACATCCAGGACAGCGATTGATGCTGCCGCCGCCCCTGGAGCTGGCCGTTCGCGCCTTGCAGTACCCTGAACCTTTCCACCTCGTCCCAGAAGCGGTCCACGCCCTGCCCCAGCAATGCGCTCAGCTGGATCACTTTCGGGTGCCCGGCCTGCGCGTTGTGATCGGCGTGATCGGGATGCCCGTGCTGCCCCAGAAGCCGCAGTGCGCTGGTAATCTGGGCTTGCGCCCGCGTTGCCGCGTCCGCGTCCAGGTCGGCCTTGTTAATGACCACCAGGTCGGCCAGTTCCATTACGCCCTTCTTGATCGCCTGCAAATCGTCGCCCGCATTGGGCAGCTGCATCAGCACGAACATGTCGGTCATGCCGGCCACCGCGCTTTCGCTCTGGCCGACGCCCACGGTCTCCACGATCACGATGTCGTAACCCGCAGCTTCACACACCAACATGGCCTCGCGGGTTTTCTCCGCCACGCCGCCCAGCGTCCCGCTGGAAGGGCTGGGACGGATGTACGCTCTCTCGTGCACAGACAACTGTTCCATCCGTGTCTTGTCGCCCAGGATGGAACCACCCGACACGGTGCTCGAAGGATCGATGGTCAGGACAGCAATGCGGTGGCCCTTGCCGATCAGGTACAGGCCCAGCGCTTCGATGAACGTGCTCTTGCCCACGCCGGGCACGCCGCTGATGCCGATTCGCAACGACCTGGCGGTGTGGGGCAACAGTTGCGTCAGCAATTCGTCGGCCTGCAGCCGATGGTCGGCGCGTGTCGACTCCAGCAGCGTGATGGCTTTGGCGATTGCGCGGCGCTGTGCCGTACCCCCGGACGACAGCACACCGTCGGCGAGATTCATCGACCGACCGCCCATGATTCGCGTCCGCTCACGATGATGTCGGTCAGCCTGTCGGCCCATTGCGGGTACACGAGTTCGCCGGGATGAAACCCATCGTGCGAGAGCAGTGTCGGGTCGGATGTCCAGCGCAAACTGCAAAAGCCCATGCACTGCTCTTCGGCCCATTGGTGCGCTGCCGCGTCAAGCCACGTCGCGTAGCGACCGAGGTACCACCGCAGCGGTTGCGGCACCGCCGTCAACAAGCCCATGGGCGGCAGGCCCGACAGGACCGCCCAGCGGGCTCCCGTGCGTTCCTTCAACAGGGACCAGAGCTGCGCGGTGAGCAGCGTGAATCGCGCCGCAGAAATCTGCGAACTCACGTCATTCACGCCAAGCGCTGTCACCACGACATCGGCGGGCGCCAGTTCGGCTCGGTCCAAGAGCGCAACCGCCTCCTGCGTGTTCACGCCGGACTGCGCGACCAGCTGCCAGACGACGGCCACGCCCAGCCGCTCGTGCAAACGCGCGGCCAGGGGCAGCGCCAAAGCCTGGGTCTGCCGGGCCAGCCCCACGCCGGCAGCCGACGAGTCGCCGACCACGAGCAGGCGCAATACCGGATTGCCGTCGCCCACTACCCCCTCGCGCGGTCCCGCGGCCTCGGGCAGTCGCACCGCTTTGCGCCGCAGCCAGCTGGCCTGGGGCAGCAGCAACGGCCCCAGTGCGATCTTGGCGGCGAGGAGGCCGGCCGTCATTTCGTGGCCAGCGACTTGCGAATCTGCTCGAGCACGTCCTTCGCGCTCGCGGGAATCGGGGTGCCGGGGCCATAGATCCCCTTGACGCCGGCGTGGTAGAGAAATTCGTAGTCCTGTTGCGGGATCACGCCGCCCACGAACACGATGATGTCGTTGGCGCCCTGCTTTCTCAACTCCTGGATGATCGCCGGCACCAGCGTCTTGTGGCCGGCGGCGAGGGTGGAGACACCGACCGCGTGCACATCGTTTTCGATGGCCTGGCGCGCGCATTCCTCGGGGGTCTGGAACAGCGGCCCCATGTCCACGTCGAAACCCAGGTCAGCGAAGGCCGTGGCCACCACCTTGGCCCCGCGGTCGTGCCCGTCCTGGCCCAGCTTGGAGATCATCACGCGCGGCCGGCGGCCCTGCTCATCGGCGAATGCGGCGATTTCCGACTTGAGTTTGTCCCAGCCCTCGGCCGAGTCATAGGCAGCTGCATACACACCGGTCACCTTTTGCGTATCGGCGCGATGGCGCCCAAAAACCTTTTCCAGCGCGTCGGACACCTCGCCCACCGTGGCGCGCAGGCGCACCGCCTTGACAGTGAGATCGAGCAGGTTGCCATCGCCCTTTTCCGCAGCGGCTGTCAGCGCGTCGAGCGCACCCTGCACCTTCACGGCATCGCGCCTCGCCCGAATCTCCTTCAGGCGCGCGATCTGCTGCTCGCGCACCATCACATTGTCGACATCACGGAATTCCAGCGGGTCTTCCTTGGCCAGCCTGTACTTGTTGACGCCGACGATCACATCCTTGCCCGAATCGATGCGCGCCTGCTTCTCGGCGGCCGCCGCCTCGATCTTGAGCTTGGCCCAACCGGAATCAACGGCGCGCACCATGCCGCCCATGGCGTCCACTTCTTCGATGATCTTCCACGCCGCATCGGCCATGTCCTGCGTCAGCTTCTCCATCATGTAGCTGCCGGCCCAGGGATCGATCACGCTGGGGATGTGCGTTTCTTCCTGGATGATGAGCTGGGTATTGCGCGCGATCCGCGAAGAGAACTCGGTGGGCAGCGCGATCGCCTCGTCGAACGAATTGGTGTGCAGCGACTGCGTGCCGCCGAACACGGCGGCCATCGCCTCGATGGTCGTGCGCACGATGTTGTTGTACGGGTCCTGCTCTGTCAGCGACCAGCCCGAGGTCTGGCAGTGGGTACGCAGCATCAGGCTCTTGGGGCTCTTCGCGTTGAAGCCCTTCATGATCCGGCACCACAGCAGGCGCGCGGCGCGCATCTTGGCGACTTCGAGGTAGAAGTTCATGCCGATCGCCCAGAAGAACGACAGGCGGCCGGCGAACTCGTCGACGTCCAGTCCCTTGGCCAGCGCCGTTCTCACATACTCCTGCCCATCCGCCAGCGTGAAGGCCATTTCCAGCGCCTGATTGGCTCCCGCTTCCTGCATGTGATAGCCGGAGATCGAGATCGAGTTGAACTTCGGCATGTTCTTTGCCGTGTACTCGATGATGTCGCCGATGATGCGCATGCTAGGCTTGGGCGGGTAGATGTAGGTGTTGCGGACCATGAACTCCTTGAGGATGTCGTTCTGGATGGTCCCGGACAGCTTGTCCTGCGAAACGCCCTGCTCCTCGGCCGCTACGATGTAGCCCGCCAGCACAGGCAGCACCGCGCCGTTCATCGTCATCGACACCGACACCTTGTCCAGTGGAATGCCCTCGAAGAGGATCTTCATGTCTTCGACCGAATCGATCGCCACGCCCGCCTTGCCCACGTCGCCGGTCACGCGCGGATGGTCGCTGTCGTAGCCGCGGTGCGTCGCCAGATCGAACGCCACCGACACGCCCTGCCCGCCGCCCGCGAGCCCCTTGCGGTAGAAGGCGTTGGACTCTTCGGCCGTGGAGAAGCCCGCGTACTGGCGGATCGTCCATGGGCGCGCCGCGTACATGGTGGCTTGCGGACCGCGCAGGTAGGGCTCGAAGCCGGGCAACGTGTCGGTATACGGCAGGCCGGAAATGTCGCGCACTGTGTACAAGGGCTTGACCTCGATGCCGTCGGGCGTGACCCAGTTGAGGCGCCCGAGCTCGCCGCCCGGCGCCGACTTGCCAGCGGCAAGCGCCCAGGCTTCGAGATTGGATGGCGCGAATTCAGGGTCGATCTGGCTCATGGGTCGATTCCGGTGGTGCGGCTTGCAAGTTTCACGGGCAACGGTGCGCGAGGCAACTGTGCGCGCTCTCACGGAATCTTACATCATTTATAATTATTGATAAAGAATTTCATTTCCCATAGAATCGTCGCCATGGCCGCAGCCGTTTCGCTCTCCCCGCGTGCCCTCTACCAGGAGGTTGCCGAGCTGCTTCGCCAGCGCATCTTCAGCCGCCAGCTCGAGCCTGGTGCCTGGATCGACGAACTGAAGATCGCGGAAGAATGCGGCATCAGCCGCACCCCGCTGCGCGAGGCGCTCAAGGTGCTGGCTGCCGAAGGCCTGGTGACGATGAAGGTGCGCCGGGGAGCCTACGTCACCGAGGTCTCGGAAAAGGACCTGAGCGACGTCTATCACCTGCTCTCCCTGCTGGAGAGCGACGCCGCCGGCGTCGTGACCGAGCGCGCGAGCGACGCGCAGATTGCCGAGCTGCAGGGCCTGCACAAGCAGCTCGAAGCCGCCGTGAATAACCGCGACAAGTTCTTCGCCATCAACGAGCGCTTCCATATGCGGCTGCTGGCGATCGCCGGCAACCGCTGGCGTGACCAGATGGTCGCGGACCTGCGCAAGGTGATGAAGCTCAACCGCCACAACTCGTTGTTGAAGTCCGGTCGCGTTGAGGAGTCGCTCAAGGAGCATCGCGCCATCATGACGGCGCTGGCCCGTCGCGACGCCACCGCCGCGGTGCGCCGCATGCAGGAGCACTTCAGCAAAGGTCTGGAAGCGGCCGCCTAACCGAATGTCGGCGCCTTGGACTCAAACCGCGTCAGGTCCAGCAGCGCGGCCAACTCGCTGCCCTGCTCGGTCAGCCGGCCCGCCTCGCCTGTTTCCGCACCCTTTTCGATGCCGCGCGCCAGGGCAGCTGCCTGCTCGAAGCCGTACATGGCCAGGCTGCCGGCCAGCTTGTGCGCCAATTGCCGCACGCTGTCGCGCTCGCCCTGCCCCGCCGCCGCGACCAACTCGCGAACCAGCGCCTTGCGCGATTCAAGAAAAGCCGGGATCAGCGGCGCGAGGTCTTCATCGACGACTACGACGTGACTGGCAGGCGGCGGTGTCGCCTCGTGCCGCGCGGCCGCATGCCCCGCGCTCGCGAAGACGGCCATCACCTCACTGCGCGAGGCCGGCTTGACGAGGTAGTGGTCGAACCCCACTTCCCGGCATTGTTCCCTTGTGGTCGCATCGTCGTGCGCCGAAAACGCCACGATGAAGCTGGGGGGCTCACCCCGCTCTCGTTGCAACCGCCGGATGGTCGCGGTGGCCTCCAGGCCGTCCATCACCGGCATCTGCAGGTCCATGAAGATGACATCGGGCCTGGCACGCCTGACGCTATCCACAGCCGCTCGGCCATTGACGGCAGTGCGGATGTGCTCCGGCGGCGGCGGCAGCAGGGCGCGCATCACCATGATGTTGTATTCGTCGTCGTCAACCAGGAGCACGCCGGCGTCGGGCGATGTCCGACGCGGTCCGGGTTGCGCCACTGTGTCCTGGTCGCCCGGCTGCTCAACCGGAGGCACGGCCGCCGCAGGCCACACGGGCAGCCATGTCTGCAGCACGGTCCCGGATGCTTCGCTGGTCGCCATGCACAACTCACCGCCTTGCACTCGCGCCATGAGCCGCGCCGAATAAGTGCCTAGGCCCGAGCCGCCGACTTTTCCGTGACTCGCGTACTTCTCGAAGAACTTGGCGCGCACGGCAACCGGGACCGCCCCGAAGTTGTGGATGCGCAACGTCACCGCGTCCTCGTCCTGCCAGCGCGCGGGCGCTACGTCGACCCGCACGCGCGCACCGTCCGGCGACGCTTCCAGGGCGTTCTTGAACACGTTCGCGATCAGCGAATAGCACAGCAGCTCCTCGCCCTTCGCGGGCAGGGGCTGGGCCGGCAGGTGGAGATCCAGCGCCACCCCCTTGGAGTCCGCGTGCGCCTGGATGTCGCGGGCCACCGTCCGGACAAGCCCCGTCAGGTCAACCGCATGGGGGCGCAAGACATAGGTGCCCGCTTCCATCTTGTAGAGGTCCAGCGAGAGGTTCACCATGCTCAGCACGCGCAGGGCCGACCGTTCCACCAGCCCCAACAGTTCCTCCTCCTGCGCGTCGTAATGCCGGCGCTCCCGCAAGAGTGCGGGCACGGAGGCGATGCTGGACAACGGCGTGCGCAAGTCGTGGCGCGCGATCCGTTCCACTTCTTCGCGCAGGCGCATCGCCTCGCGCAAGGCTTCGTTCCGCCGCTCAAGCTGGTCGGCCTGGGCGCGAACCTTCTCATGGCTGCTCAGCAGGGCTTCCATCGCCTGCACCCGCTCGGTGATGTCCATGAATGTGCAGATTAAGCGGCGCGTACGGCCGCGGGCGTCAGCGACGGTGATGCTTTCGGCGTGGACCCAGATCGGGTCGCCTGTGATGTCCAGCAGCCGGTAGTCATCGGGTGGCTGGTGCCGCACGACGTAGGGCTTGCTCTTCTTGCCCATTTGCGCCTGGAACTGCGCCTCCACCCGTTCCCGGTCTTCCAGGTGCACGAGATTGAAGAAATCCCAGCCGCTGGCGTCCGCTTTATAGGAACGCCCCAGCATCTCACGCAGCCGCGGGGAGTACGTCACGGCGCCGTCGGCTTCCCATTCCAGCGTGCCCGCATTCGTGCCGCGCACCAGCAGGTCCAGCCGTTGCCGCTGTTCCGCCTCCTTGCGATGCTGTGCATCGGCGACCAGGGAGAAGATGTTGGTGAACAGCACCGCCAGCAGCATCGTGACGACGACCCGCGCGGTGACTTCGGACCCCAGATGCGTCCAGGACGACAGCCCCGCCATCGACACGATCGCGATGTTGAAGACGTTCGCGACGCGCCGCGGCAGCGCGAAATGGAACAGGAGAATGGCCGGATAGGCCCACAGGATGCCGAGCAGGCCCAGGTCGTACATCGCGGCCAGCAGCGCGACGAGCGCGGCCCCGAAAAGGAACGCGGGAGCCAGCGGCTTCGCGCGCCCCAGGTAGAGCGCGCCCGCGTTGGTCAGAAGGCAGAGCACGATCAGGGCGATCATCGCCGCCAGCACGCTGCGCCCTTGCAGGAAGCTGTTGACCGAGAACGGCAGCAGGAACATCGAGCCGAGCGCCGACAGCAGCAGAAACGTCTTCGGCCCATAGGCCTCGATGAAATCCACGCGCAGGTCGGGACGCGCGAGGTAGACCTGCGTCTCGGTTGCTGGCGGTGTGGTCGTCGATGTGTCCAATGCGGGCCTTGCCTGACCCAGCCATTATGGTGAAGTGCAGGCCCGCGTGGGGCCGCGCCACGGCTCGCCGAGTACAAAAGCAGCAAGCGTTTAAGCGCATTGACAGCGCGTCGACCGCTCGCCTAGCATCTGTCGGCCCCGCGAATGCGCGACCGCGCGTTCGCCCACATCCACAAAAGGAGACAACCAGATGACCGGTTCCTTGATGCGCATTGCCGTCGCGCTTTCAGCCCTGGCGTTCGCGGCAGCGGCGAGCGCCCAGAACATCTCGATCGCCACCGGTGGCACGGGCGGGGTCTACTACCCGATGGGTGGCGGTCTCGCGGCCGTGTTGTCCAAGTACGTGCCCGGCATGCAGGCCACTGCCGAGGTGACCGGCGGCTCGGTGGACAACCTCAAGCTCATCGGCACCGACAAGCCCTATGTCGGCTTCACCATGGCCGACGCCGGCCTGGACGCGTTCAAGGGCGAGGACAAGTTCAAGGGCAACAAGATTCCCGTGCGCACACTGATGGTCCTGTATCCGAACCGGATGCACATTGTTTCGGCCGAGGGACGCGGCATCAACAAGATGGCGGACCTGAAGGGCAAGCACATCTCCACCGGCTCGCCTGGCAGCGCGACCGAGGTGATGGCCTTCCGCATTCTTGAAGCGGCCGGCCTCGACAAGGACAAGGACGTCAAGCGAGAGCGGCTGGGCGCAGCCGAATCGGTCAACGCCATGAAGGACAACAAGATCGACGCGTTCTTCTGGGTCGGAGGCCTGCCCACCGCAGCCGTGACCGACCTGGCCAACACGCCGGGCACCAGGATCAAGATGATCGACCACTCCGAAGTCGTGGCGAAGATGAACCAGAAGTACGGCAACTTGTACGTCGAAGATACGATCCCGAAGTCCATGTACAAGGGCATGGACACCGACAACCACCAGGCCACGGTGATGAATCTGCTGGTGGCCAATGCCAGCATGGACGACAAGACCGCGTACAGCATCGTGAAGACCATCTTCGACAAGCGCGCGGACCTGATCGCCGTTCACAAGGAAGCGGAGAACTTCAAGCTTGAAAACCAGAAGGCGTCCGCCTCTCCCATGCCTTTCCACCCGGGCGCGGTGAAATATTTCGCCGAGAAGGGCATCAAGGTCAACTGAGCGTTCTCAATGACCGAACCGGCACCCCTGGTAAGCGAAGAAGCGCTGTCGAAAGCGCAGGAATTCATCGAGGAGGAAGAAGGCGCGGCCAACAAGCTGGTGGGTTGGCGGGCCAGCCTGATCACGGTGATTGCCGTCGTGATGTCCGTGTTTCACCTGTACACGGCCTACGCCATCGTCCCGACCCAGACCCTGCGACCGGTCCACGTGGGCATGGTGCTGTTCCTGACCTTCCTGCTGTTCCCGGTCGCCCGGCGTTTCCGCCATCGCATCATGTGGTGGGACGGCATCGCGGCACTGCTCTCGATCGCAGTGGTGGTTTATGTGATCGGGGGCGGCGACGATTTCACCGACCGCAACACGACGCCGCTGCCCTGGGACATCTTCTTCGGCGTGGCGCTGATCGCGCTGGTGCTGGAGGCGATGCGGCGCACCGCCGGCTGGATCATGCCGGCCGTCACGGGCTCATTCATCCTGTACGCCCTGTTGGGCGCCTACCTCCCCGCGCCCTGGACCCACAAGGGCTACGAAGTCGGCCGGCTGGTCGGCCACCTGTACATGACGCTCGAAGGCATCTACGGCGTGGCGGTCGACGTGTCGTCCTCGCTCATCATCCTCTTCACCATCTTCGGCGCGTTCCTGCAGTACTCGGGCGCGGGCAAGTTCTACATCGACTTCTCGTTCTCCGCCATGGGCGGGAAGCCGAC
>JBDSWB010000170.1:0-8871 GCA_039926915.1 Ramlibacter sp. | reverse complement strand
CCCGCTGGTGCTGACTTACGAGGTCTGCGCCTTCGACAACTCGGTGCGCACCGCCTGGCTGGACACGCAGCGCGGCTTTTTCAACGGCACCAGCCTGTGCCTGAAGGTGCACGGCCAGGAGAACTCGGTCCATTCGGTGGAAGTAGTGGCCGGCAAGGCGATCGCCCACTGGGAAGTGGCGACCGGGCTCGCCGCGCACAAGGTCGGCAAACGCGGCTTCGGCACCTACCTGGCGGCCGACCACGACGAACTGGCGGATTGCCCGGTCGAAATGGGCACGTTCTGGAGCGGCGAATTCAAGGCCGGCGGCGTGCCCCACCGGCTGGTGGTCGCAGGGGCCAGTGAAGCCTTCGACAGCGCGCGCCTGCTGGCCGATGTGCACAAGATCTGCGAGGCCGAGATTCGCTTCTGGCACACACCGCGGGGCGGGGGGCGCGCTGGCAAGCGCCCGCCGCACAAGAGCTACCTGTTCATGCTCAACGCGGTCGACGACGGCTACGGCGGGCTGGAACACCGCAACTCCACGGCGCTGATCGCCGCGCGGCGCGACCTGCCGCGACTGGGCGAAGCCCGCACCACCGACGGCTACGTCACGCTGCTGGGCCTGATCAGCCACGAGTACTTCCACACCTGGAACGTCAAGCACCTGCGGCCCGCGGAGTTCACGCACTATGACTACGGCGGCGAAAACTACACGCAGCTGCTGTGGTTCTTCGAAGGCTTCACCAGCTACTACGACGACCTGCTGCTGCGCCGGGCCGGCCTGATCGACGACGCCACTTACCTCAAGCTGCTCAACAAGACGGTCAACCAGGTGCTGCAGACGCCCGGGCGCGAAGTGCAGTCGGTGGCCCAGGCCAGCTTCGACGCCTGGGTGAAGCACTACCGGCAGGACGAGAACACGGCCAATGCCACGGTGAGCTACTACACGAAGGGCGCGCTGGTCGCGCTGTGCTTTGACCTGACCCTGCGTGCCGAAGGGCACACCACACTCGACGACGTCATGCGGGCGCTGTGGCAGCGCTGCAAGGCAGGGCCGATGACGGAGGCGGACTTCGCCCAGGTGCTCAAGGAACTCGGCGGGCGCGCCTTTCACCGCGAGATCGCCGCCTGGATCCATGGCACGCACGAACTGCCGCTGGAAGAGCTGCTGAAGCCGCACGGCGTCGGGGTGCTGGAGGAACCGGCGCAGTTGCAACAGCGGCTGGGCCTGCGCGTGACCGAATCGGGGGGCATCCAGGTCAAGAGCGTGCTGCGCGGCGGCGCCGGAGAGAAGGCCGGTCTGGCGGCCAACGACGAGTGGATCGGCGTCGTAGTGGCAGGCACGGCGTGGCGCATGACCAAGCTCGACGAGCTGCCGCTCTACGCGGGCAGCCACAAGAAAGTCACGGTGCTGGTGGCGCGCGATCGCAAGATGTTGCGCCTGGAGCTGAACCTGCCGGCGTCCGTCACCACCTGGCGCCTGGTGTTGCGCGATGCAGGGCGGGCTCAGTCATGGCTGGCGGCACACCCCTGAAGCCCGTCGCGCGCAACCGGTTGCTGGCGCTGCTGGTCATCGTGCTGGCGCTGCACGTGGTGGCGCTGCAATGGCTGGGCCGTTACCTGGAGCTGACCTCGGCATTGAAGCCGCTCTCCACGCCGATGTTCACCCGCCTGCTGAAACCCGAGGCGCCGGCCACGCCCCCGGCCGCCACCGCACCGCCCGCACCCGCGAAGCCGCAGCGCCCGGCAATCACTTCCGTCGCGACACCGGTCCAGCGCAGCCAGCCCGCCGTCGCCGCCGCGCCTCTGCCTGCTGCGAGCGAGGCGGTCGCCGACGCTTCGCCCGAAGCCAGCGCACCCACCGCGCCGCCCGTAGCCGCCCGTTCGCCCGAACCCGTGGCCAGCGCGGCCTCCGCGCCCGAGGGACTGTCCCCCGCTTTCGCAATCGGGCCGACCGCCCCCGTTTTCGCGATCGGGCCTACGCCGCCGGCTTCGGCGCCTCCCGCTGATTGGCCCGCCGACACCCGCGTGAGCTATCGCCTGGGCGGCCAGTTTCGCAGCGGCGAGTTACATGGCAACGCCCGCGTTCAATGGCAGCGCCAGGGCAGCAAGTACGAAACGCGTGTCGACATCGACGTGACGCTGCTGGCCTCTCTGGTGCTGACCAGCCAGGGCGAGGTCACGCCGCAGGGGCTCTATCCCCGTGCCTACGAGGAACTGAGGCGCAACGGCCCGCGCAACAACCGGCTGGGCAATGACACCATCGTGCTGGCGGACGGCCGCTCGGTGCCGCGCCCGCCGGGCGTGCAGGACACTGCCAGCCAGTTCGTCGAGTTGGGGCACCGCTTCGCGACGGGCCAGGAGGCGCTCGCGGTGGGCCGAAGCGTGAGCTTCTGGATGGCACGGCCCGGCGGCGTCGACCTGTGGACTTACGACATCGTCGGGCGTGAAACGCTGCAGACGCCCCAGCTCGGTCCCATCGATGCGTTCCACCTGAAGCCCCGGCCGATCGCCAATTCGCGCGGCAACATCATCGCTGAGATGTGGTTCGCGCCCAGCCTGCAATACCTTCCGGTGCGCATCAAGGTCAGCATGGGCGACGCGACCTGGGTCGACCTGCTGGTCGACCGCATCGAACAGCGCTGACCGTCAGCGATTGGCTCCTCTCCTCAGCGCGGCCGCTGGTCCACCACGCGCTTGGCCTTGCCCAGGCTGCGCTCGATGCCGCCCTCGCCGCGCAGGTCCACGCGCACTGAAGTCCCCACGTAGACCTTGATCTCATGCTCCAGCAGTCTGGCGGCGCCGCGCGCTTCCAGACTGTCGGGCGAGAGACCCGGCCGCGTCTCCACGGCCACCGTCAACGAATCGAGCGGGCCTTCCTTTCCCAGGATGCACTGGTAGTGCGGCGCCAGCTCCTGACGCTTGAGGATCAGCTCCTCGATCTGGGTGGGAAAGACATTGACGCCACGCAGGATCATCATGTCGTCGCTGCGGCCGGTGATCTTTTCCATGCGGCGCATGGTTCGTGCCGTGCCGGGCAGCAGCCGGGTGAGGTCGCGCGTGCGGTAGCGGATGATGGGCAGCGCTTCCTTGGTGAGGCTGGTGAAGACCAGCTCGCCGAATTCGCCGTCGGGCCGCACGGCCCCGGTCTCCGGGTCGATGACTTCGGGGTAGAAGTGGTCTTCCCAGATGGTCGGGCCGTCCTTGGTCTCCACGCACTCGTTGGCGACGCCCGGCCCCATCACTTCTGACAGGCCGTAGATGTCGACGGCGTCCATGCCCATGCGAACTTCGATCGCCGCGCGCATATCGTTGGTCCAGGGCTCGGCGCCGAAGATGCCCAGGCGCAGGCTCGACTGCGCGGGGTCCAGCCCCTGCCGGTTGAATTCGTCCGCGATGGCCAGCATGTAGCTGGGCGTGACCATGATGATGTCGGGCCGGAAGTCGTTGATCAGCTGGACCTGGCGCTCGGTTTGCCCGCCGCCGAAGGGCACCACCGTCAACCCCAGCTTCTCGGCCCCGTAGTGCGCGCCGAGCCCGCCCGTGAAGAGGCCGTAGCCGTAGCTCACGTGCACCAGTTCGCCGGGCCGGGCGCCCGCCGCGCGAATGCTGCGGGCCATCACATGGGACCAGGTGTCGATGTCGTTGCGCGTGTAGCCAACCACGGTGGGCTTGCCGGTCGTGCCGCTGGAGGCATGGACGCGCGCGCACTGCTCGCGCGGCACGGCGAACATGCCGAAAGGATAGCTGTCGCGCAGGTCCTTCTTGGTGGTGAAGGGGAATCTCGACAGGTCATCGAGCGAGGCGCAATCGCCCGGGTGCACGCCGGCCGCGTCGAACTTCGCGCGGTAGACCGGCGAATTGTCGTAAGCGTGGCGCAGCGTCGCCTTCAGGCGCTTCAGCTGGAGGCCCCGCAGCTCGTCGATGCCGGCTTTCTCGATCGGCTCCAGGGGGAACGACTTCATGCCGCTTCCTGCTGCGGGCCGGCCACGACCGGCAGCACCGTGCCCTTGATCTGCGTGCTCTTGCCACGGAACAGCGCGATCACCTCGCCGCCCTGGTTGGTCACGGTCATGTCGTAAATGCCGTGCCGGCCCTGCAGCACGCGCTCCACGCCCTCGCAAGTCAAAACATCGTGCAGTTGCCCCGGCTTCAGGAACTCGATGCTGCAGCCGGCTGCGACCGTGACCTGGTTATGGCTGTTGCAGGCGAATGCGAAAGTCGAATCGGCCAGCGTGAAGATCAGGCCGCCGTGGCAGATGTTGTGGCCATTGAGCATGGGCTCGCGCACTTTCATCCGCATCACGGCCCGTCCGGGTTCGCAGCTCACCAGCTCCATCTGCATGAAGTCCTTGCTGGCGCGGTCGCCCGCGAACATTACCTCGCCGACCTTCATCGCAAGGGCTCGCTGATCGGGCATTGTCATTCGCCCTTGAAGCTGGCGGGCCGCTTTTCGCGGAAAGCCATCACGCCTTCGATGTAGTCGTGGGTCTTGCCCAACGCCGACTGCGTGTCGCGCTCCGCGTCGAGTTGCGCATCGAGGTCGCGCGACGCCGCGCCGCGCAGCAGCCGCCGCGTGGCAACCAGCGCCTTGGTCGGCATCGCGGCGAGCCGTTGCGCCAGCTTCATCGCGGCTTCGACGCAGTCTTCGCCCTCCGCCGCGACGTCCCAGATCATTCCCCACTCCTTGGCCTCCTTCGCACCGAGCTTGTCGCCGAGCATCGCCGCACCCATCGCCCGCGCCAGCCCCAGCTTCTTGCTCAGGAACCAGGTTCCGCCCGCGTCGGGCACGAGACCGATCTTGCTGAACGCCTGGATAAAACTCGCGCTGGATGCGGCCACGGCCAGGTCGCACGTCATCGCCAGCGATGCGCCCGCGCCGGCAGCCACGCCGTTGACGGCCGCCACCGTGGGGACGCGCAGCGCCTGCAGCTTGCGGACCGTGGGGTTGAAGGCCTGGTCGATCACCGGGCCGGGGTCGGCGCGCGCGACCAGATCCGGGCCGGGTTCGAAATCGAATTCGGCGAGGTCGGCGCCGGCGCAAAAGCCGCGCCCGGCACCCGTGATCACCAATGCGCGGATCGACTTGTCGGCCTCGATCCTGTCGAACGCCGCCCACAGCTCGTGGTGCATCTGGCGGGTGAAACTGTTGAGCGCTTGCGGACGGTTCAACGTGACCAATGCGACCGCGCCGCGGGTCTCGTACAGGACGGTGGGTTCTGTCATTCGGTGCTCCATGGTGGGGGCGGGTGCAGTCTGCAGGACGTTACTCTACCATTAGCCGACCAATCGGTCGGCTAATCAGGGCGTTGGTTATAGTCGAAAAATTCAAGAAGGAGCAACGCACATGGCCCCCGAGCAAATCGAAGTCCGTACCGAAGGCGGCAAAGTCGGCGTGATCACGCTGAACCGCCCCAAGCAGCTCAACGCGCTGAGCAACCAGTTGATGGACGAACTCGGCGCCGCGCTCAAGGCCTTCGACGCCGACGACGCCATCGGCTGCATCATCGTCACCGGCAGCGAGAAAGCCTTCGCTGCCGGCGCCGACATCGGCGCGATGGCCAGCTACGGCTTCGCTGACGTGTACAAGGGCGACTACATCACGCGCAACTGGGAAACCATCCGCTCCATCCGCAAGCCGGTCATCGCCGCCGTGAGCGGCTTCGCGCTCGGCGGCGGCTGCGAGCTGGCGATGATGTGCGATTTCATCATTGCCGCCGACAACGCGAAGTTCGGCCAGCCGGAGATCAAGCTGGGCATCATCCCCGGCGCCGGCGGCACCCAGCGCCTGCCGCGCGCGGTCGGCAAGTCCAAGGCGATGGACATGATCCTCACGTCGCGCATGATGGACGCCACGGAGGCCGAGCGCGCGGGCGTGGTGAGCCGCGTGGTGCCGCTGGACAAGCTGATGGACGAGGCGCTGGGCGCAGCGCTCGCCATCAGCGACCTCTCGCGCATCGCCGTGATGGCGGCCAAGGAATCGGTGAATCGCTCGTTCGAAAGCGGGCTGTCCGACGGCGTGATGTTTGAGCGCCGCATCTTCCATGCGCTGTTCGCCACCGGCGACCAGAAGGAAGGCATGGACGCCTTCGTCAACAAGCGCAAGCCCGAATTCAGGCACGAGTAGAGAGCTTCAGCGCGAGAGTCTGCGCTCCAGCTCTTCGCGCAGGGACTGCAGCAGCAGGTCGTCGGGCCGGCCGGTGCGGGGCGCGCCGCCACCGGCGAGCGTCCATCGCACCTGGGCCCCTGCAAGTTCCAGCGTTCCCAACGGCTCCCCGTCGCGCAGCAATTCCACGCGCGACGTGGGCGGCGCGTCCAGCGGCTGCGTGCCGCTCGCCGCAGCGATGGCGCCCTTGAGCTGATCCGCCAGGCGGGACGGCCGATCGAGCGGAACCTCGACGCGGCGGTCCATGCCACTGATTCGCAGGTGCGTGGCGCTGCTCTCCGCCCGGGCCGGACGCTGCAAGGCGGCCGACGCTCGCGCTGGCGCTTGCGCCGTCACGGAAGCCGGGGCGGGCGCACCTGCCAGCGCCGGGGCGGTGGCTGGACGCGGCATCGCGTCAACCCGCTCGGAACGAGCGCTGTCCTGGGCTGCGCTCTTGGCGAGCTCGCCACCCGCTCGCTCGCGCGCTGGCTCTGCGGGAGAAACGGGCGCCACGGGCGCAGCCGTGGACTCGGGTACTGGCGCTGTCGGCGCCGCTGGTGCTGGTGCTGGTGCTGGTGCTGGTGCTGGTGCGAGCGCAGCTTTCGGCTGGGCGGGGGCGGCCTTTCTCGCGGGAAGTTCGGCCTCCGCCGGCGTTGGCGTTGGCGCCGATTGCCCGGTCGGACGCGGGCCCGCGCCGCCCGGTGCCGGCCGGTCGACCTGCGCCGACTCCGGCTTTGCATCAGGCACTTCGCGGTCGTGCCAGACCACAGTGACCAGGGTCGCGACCACGACCGTGGCCAGGGCGGCATTCCAGGGCATGCGCGCGCCGCCGGAATCCAGCCAGAGTCCCTTCCACCACCGCTTGGCAGGGGGTGGCGTCACCGCATCGCGGGCCCGCGCCAGGATCGCGCGCCGCGTGGCCTCGCCGGGCCGCAACTGCACGTCCGGAGCGTGTTCAAGCGCCTTCTGCAAGCGTGCATCGCGCCAATCAGTCATGAGGGTTGCTCCAGCACCTGCAGATAACGGCCCATGCAGCCGCGCAGTTTCTGCAACGCGTAGCGCAGGCGGCTCTTGGCGGTTTCGAATTGCAGCCCCAGGTGCCGCGCGAGCTCCTCGACGCTGGCGCCGTCTTCATGGTGCAGCAGGAACGCCGCGCGCTGCGCATCGGGCAACTCGTCCAGACAGTGCAGCAACTGCCGGCCGGCGGCGCGCCAGAAAGCGATGTCCTCGCTGGACGGATGCGACAAGTCCAGCTTGCCGGCGATCCATTCCAGTGGGTCTTCGCCCTCCTCGTTGGGCTCCAGCCCCACTTCGCGGCCGCTGGTCCGCAGTCGGTCCATCGCGAGGTTGTGGGCGATGGTGAAGGCCCAGGTCCGCCATGCCGCGCCCTGCGGCGAGAAACTGGCCCGCGCGGCGACGATGCGCAGCCAGGTGTCCTGGAAGACTTCGTCGGCCTGCGCCGCCAGCGACGCCCCGAGCAGCCGCCGAACGAAGCGGAACAGCGCACCCTCGTGGCGCGCGTACAGCTCGTCGAATGCGGCGGCGTCGCCCCGGGCGTAGGCAAGCATCAGCTGGTCGTCGGGCATTTCGGGTTGGGCCGGGGCCATGCGCAGATTTTCACATTACCTGCTACGGGCGACTTCGTGCTTCGGGGTTAAGCCTCATCAAATAAATTACCCCGTCGCGGCGCTGCCCCCGTATGAGCCTTCACCACAACACTGGAGGTTCCTGATGAAGAACAGTCCCCCACGGCGGTTCACTGCCCTGCTGATCGTCCAACTGCTGCTGGTCGCCTGCAGCGCGACCGCCCATTCGCCGCCGGCTGGCAGCACCTGGCCCGAGCCCAAACCGGTGACCGGGCCGGGGCCTGTGCCAGCGGTGCGGGTGGTGCCCAACTTCCAGGCGCCTTCGGCCACGCACTGCGCTCGCCCGGTCCAGACCCGTGAAGTGCCCGGGCGCACCGAGGAGCAGACCCGCCTTCTGCGCGAGAGCCGGGAGCGAGTGGCCAAGTCGTCGGCCTCGGACGACTATGCCGGCGCCCCCGCGACTTCGCTGGCTCCAGCCGCGCGCGCGGAGGCCGGTGGCAGGGCGGCCTCACCGGCCTATGCACCCCAACCCCAGGTCCAGCCGCCGCCTTCGAGCGGCTCGGTCACGGCCGGTGTGGTCGACGACAACGCCGACTTCACGGGTTACCTGGCGTTTCGCAATCGCACGAAAGCGGAGCACCGCGCGCGCGACATCCGCGAGCGCTACCTGCTGGAGGTCAAAGACCCGGCCGGACGCGGCATCGCCGATGCCGAAGTCGCGGTGCGCGCCGCCAGCGGCCACGCCATGTGGGCGCGGACGGACGCCGCCGGCAAAGTGTGGCTGCATCCCGATGCGTTCGACCCGTCGCGCGCTTCCCAGTACGACATCGCGGTACGCAAGGACGGCAGGCAGTCGGCCGCGCGCCTCACCCGCGGGCAGAAGAGTTCGGTCGAAGTGGTGCTGAACGCGACGGCTGCCCAGGCGCGCGCGCGCTTGGACCTGGTGTTCCTGGTCGACGCCACCGGCTCCATGGCCGATGAGATCGACAAGCTCAAGACCACATTGCGCAGCATTTCGGCCGAGATGGCGCGCCTGCCGAGCCAGCCCGACCTGTGCTTCGGCCTGGTGGCCTACCGCGACAAGGGCGACGCCTTCCTGCTGCGCAGCCATGACCTGACCAACGACCTGGGCGGTTTCCTGCAGGGCGCGCTCAACCC
>JBDSWB010000169.1:0-8513 GCA_039926915.1 Ramlibacter sp. | reverse complement strand
GTCGCCGGTGCGCACGCCGGCCTTGTGCAACGCACGCCGGGTCTTGGTGTTCTGCGCGTCCGCCATCGGCTGCGAACGGTCGGCGCCGAAGAGGGCCGACGAGTAGTTCATCGTGTCGTCCAGCCACAGGCTGTAGAAGGCATTGCCCAGGTCGTAGTGGGCGTGGATGTTCTTGCGGCTGCCGGTTCGGTTGTTGCGATTGAGAAGGTGCTTCACGCGGTAGGCCAGCCGGCCGAACCAGCTGCCGTGGACCAGCTTCTCCATCTCGCGCCGGTTGCGCACCAGCAGGCCCAGCAGCTCGGCCAGCGAGGGCGTCACCCAGTCGCCGGCCATGTAGCTTTCCGCCAGGCCGATGTCGCCGCTGGACAGCGCGGCAGTGCAGGGATTCCAGTTGCGCAAGGTGATGGTCGCCTGGGGCGCGCCGCTGCCGAAACGGCGAATGCTCCCGTCGGGCAGCTGCACGGACAAGGTCCCGTGCCGCAGTCGGGCGAGTTGGTTCAGTACGAAGCGGGCGGCGGCGGGGGGCTGGGCGGCCAGGGGCGGCTGAGGGTAGGTGGTCGTGTTCATCGGCGGGTACCGGGCGGGGTGGCGGGCGTCGGAACGACGGAAGGGTGGGGGTGAAACGGCACGCGCGCCAGCCAGAGCCGGACGGCTTGCCAGTGAATGCGCGCGACGACGCCGAGCGTCAACAGCGGATAGCGCCAGAGGGCGCGTCGCAGCGCGGCGTGCGTGACGGGTTCCAGCGCGCCGCTGACGCTGGTGCGCAGCAACGGCCCGTCCTCGTTGTCGTGGTCGATGCGGGCGACGGTGCGCCCCTGCCCCGGCGTCAGCATGAAGCGGAATCGGTAGCGGCCGCTGACGCTGCAGAACGGCGAGACGTAGAACGCTTTATCCGCCTGCTGCTCGCGGCCCCAGGCCGGGCGGTCGAGCACATAGCAGTGGCGCTCGCCGAAGGTGTTGTTGACTTCGACGACGACGGCGCGCAGAGCACCGTCCGCGCGGTGGCAGTACCAGAAGCTCACCGGCTTGAAGGTGTGGCCCAGCACGCGCGGAAAGCAGTGCAGCCAGGCCTCGCCGTCCGCGTCGGCGATGCCTTCGCCCGCCAGCAGCGCATCCAGCCATTGCAGCGCATCGGCGCGCCCGTCGCCGTGGTCGCGGTCGTGGAAGCTGAGGGCGGCGGGCCGGTTGATGGCCAGTGGTCCCGCCGCCGCCGCGCCCCGGCGCAGGCTGCGCATCGGCAGCAGCAGGAAGAAAGTCGGGTAGGCGAAGTGATTCAGCACCGGCCGCAGGCGGGTGTGCCGCACCGCGCCGAAGCCGATCATCGGATGGTTCATGCCATTTCCTCGGCGGCTGCCTGCGCGATGCGGCGCCGCATCACCAGGGACTTCGCGACCGCCTCGCCCGAAACCAGCCCGTCCTCATGGAAACCGTAGCCCGTCCACGCGCCGCAATACCAGGTGTTGCGCCGCCCCTGCAGCGTCGCGACCTGCGACTGCGCATGCAGGGCCGCAGCATCGAACACCGGATGGGCATAGTCGAACTGCCGGATGACCTGGTCGGGGTCGATCGGGCGCAAGGGATTGAGCGACACGATCACGGGCCGGGTCCATGGTAACGGCTGCAGGCGGTTGATCAGGTAGTGCAGGCAGACACCACTGTCCGTGCCGGCCGGACCGGACTCGTAGTTCCATGCGGCCCAGGCCGCCGGGTTGCGCGGTAGCACCGAGGCGTCGGTGTGCAGCACGGCGCGGTTCTGGCGGTAGCGGATGGCGCCCAGCACAGCGTGTTCCTTGGCGCTAGCGTCCGCCAGCATGGAGAGGGCCTGGTCCGGGTGCGTCGCCAGCACCAGCCGGTCGAATTGCTCCCGGCCCGCTCCGGTGGTGATCCACACACCGTCCTCGTCACGATGCACGCGCAGGACTGCCGTTTCCAGGCGCGCGTCGTGCAGCCTGGAGACGATCCGGTCGACGTAATTGCGCGAGCCCCCGGCCACGGTGAACCACTGCGGGCGGTTGGCCACCTGCAGCAGGCCGTGGTTGTGGCAGAAGCGGACAAGCGTGCCGACGGGAAACCGCAGCATGTCGTCGGCCGGGCTGCTCCAGATGCAGCCGATCATCGGCAGCAGGTACCAGTCGCGGAACTCGTCCGAGAACCCCTGGGCTTCGAGGAAGTCACCGAGGGGCTGCAACATGTCGCTGGCGCCGGCTTCGGCCATTTCGGTGGCCAGCTTGTTAAAGCGCATCAGGTCGCCCAGCATGCGCCAGAAGCGCGGCCGCAGCAGGTTGCTGCGCTGGCAGAAGACCGAGTCGAGGTTGCTGCCGCTCCATTCCAGCGGCCGGGAGCCGAAGAACGCGCCCGGCACCTGGACCGAAAACGACATGTCCGAAGGCGCCGTAGGCACCTGCAACTGCGCGAACAGACGGATCAGGCCGGGATAGGTGCGTTCGTTGAACACCAGGAAGCCCGTGTCCACCCCGTGCGTGACGCCATCCAGCGTGAGGTCCACCGTGTGGGCGTGGCCGCCGAAATGGCTGTCCGCTTCGAACACGGTGACGGTGGCGCTGCCGCGCAGCGCATGGGCTGCGGCCAGGCCGGCGATGCCGCTGCCGACGATGGCGACCTTCATGGCGGGGGTCTCCGGCTATCGGTTGGCATGTGCTGCCTCAACGTGACGTCTGCCGGGCGTCGGCCGCGCCGGCGTGCGGCACGTAGTGGCCGCTCGCGTGAAAGGGGACGGAAAACATCATCGAACTCCTGTTGCAATACAATTAGTTTAACTGTTTGTCATATGACAATACAGGCAGCCCAGTTATTACAGACAGTACGCAAAAACATGACAATCGGATTCATGAACCGCGATCCCGACCCCAGCGCGACCGCCGCTGCGCCGCTGAAATCGATCGCGGAGGTGGAACGGGACACCGCCCTGCCCAGGGCGACGATCCGTATTTGGGAGCGCCGCTATGGGTTCCCCGCCCCTGAGCGGGACGACCGGGGTGAGCGGCGCTATCCCGAAGACCAGGTGGCGCAGTTGCGGCTGATGCGTCGCCTGGTGGAGCAGGGGCACCGTCCGGCTAAATTGCTGGCCGGGGGTCCGGCCGAGATCCGACGGCTGGCGGCTGAGCCGACCGGCGCCTTGGCGCAGCCAAAAGGCCGTGGCTCAGCCCAGCTGTTGCGTCTGCTGCGCGAACATGACGCCCAATCGGTCCGGCATGAGCTGGAAGCCCGGCTCAGGCGCAGCGGGCTGGCGCGCTTCGCCGGCGTGGACATCCCCGCGATGAACCACGTCATCGGCGACGCCTGGCATGCCGGCGAACTGGAAGTGCACGAGGAGCACCTGTATTCGGACTGCATCCACCAGGTCGTGCGTGCGGCAATCGCGGATGTTGAAGGTGCTGTGCGTCCCGAGGCGCCGCAGGTGCTGCTGACTACCTTTCCCCAGGAACAGCACGGGTTGGGCCTGCTGATGGCGCAGGCCCTCTTCGTCCTGCAGGGCTGCCCGACGGTGTCGCTGGGCGTGCGCCTGCCGATCGAGCAGATCGTGGCCGGCGCCCTTGCCCATCGCGCTGACCTGGTCGGCCTCAGCTTCACGGCCAGCCTGAATCCGGCACATGTCTGGCGGGGGCTGGAGGAATTGCGCGGCCTGCTGCCCCCCAGCGTGCGGATCTGGGCCGGCGGCGATACGCCCGCGCTGCGCCGCCGCGCCATTCCCGGCGTGCGCACTGTGAGCGACGTGCTGGCCATTCCCGACTTGCTGGCCGAGGACTTCGCATTGCCGCCGTTGCGGCTGCCCGCGGCATCGGCGAGTTGACGCCTCAGGCCCGCTCGAAGTCGATAAAACTCTGCGCCGCGTCCACTGCCACCAGCCGGACGCGCAACCTGTCGCCGACGTCGAGCCCTTCGAAGCCCCGCGTGACGCGGCCTTCCAGCAGCGGGCGGACGATGCGCACGAAAGTGCCTTTGGGCGCGGCCCCGGTGACGATCGCGTCGAACGTCTCGCCGATACGGTCGTGCAGCAGGAACGCGCCCGCGGCCTTCAGCACCTGCCGCTCGACCTTGCTGGCGTTGTCTTCCTGCAGCGTGCAATGGCGGGCGATCACGCCGAGCGCGTCGGCCGAATAGGGCGGCTCATGGCCCGCGAGCGCGGCCTTGAGCAGCCGCTGTGTGACCAGGTCGGGGTAGCGGCGGTTCGGCGCCGTCGAATGCGCGTAGTCGTTCACCGCCAGGCCGAAGTGCGCCACACCGGCCGCACCCGCCGGTGCGGCAGCGTATTCGCCCGAGCCCAGCAGCTTCACCACCGCCAGCGACAGGTCGGCGAACCCCGCGGGGTTCGCCAGCCGGCGGGCGGACAAAAACCGGTCCAGCGCCAGCGCGTCGGGCGCCGGCGGCAGCTGCATTCCGAATTCGGCCGCCAGTGCCACGATACGGTCCCACCGCCGCGGCGCCTGCAGCAAGCGTCGCAGCGAAGGAAAGCCCTTGTGCATCAGGAAGCGGGCGGTCGCGCCATTGGCCGCGATCATCAGGTCGGCGATCAGTTCCTTGGCGCGGCTCTTTTCGTCGGGTCGCAGGTCGACCAGCCGTCCGTCCTGGAACACCGGGCGCGCTGACACCGTGTTGATGTTCAATGCGCCGCGTGACTGTCGCCACTGGCGCAACCGCACCGCGACCTCATCGTGCAGTCGAACCTGCCTCTCCAGGTCTTCGACCTGCGCTGCCTGGGGCGGCGCCGGCGCCGTGCCCTCAAGCCAGGCGGTGACGCCGTCGTAGGTGAGTTTGGCGCGATTGAGCACCGCGCCCCGGTACACGCCGGATTCGGTCACCGTGCCCTCCGCCTGCACCAGCATGTCGACCACCAGCGCCAGGCGTTCCTCGCCCTCGTGCAGCGAGGTGAGGTCGGTGGAAAGCGCTTCCGGCAACATCGGGAACACACCGGCTGCGGTATAGACCGATGTGGTGTTGGCCCCTGCGTGATCGTCCACCGCGCCGCCGGGGCGCACCATGGAATCGACGTCGGCCACGGCCACCAGCAGTCGCGTCGCGCCACCGGGCAACGGATCGGCCACGCTCAGCTGGTCGAGATCGCGCGTATCGTCGTTGTCGATCGAGAACCAGGTCAGATGCCGCAGGTCGCGGATGTCGCCGTCGCGCTCCGGGCCGGTGCGGCGGGCGGCTTCGGCCTCCTGCAGAGCCTGGGGCGCGAAGGTCGGCGATAGGCCCCGTGTGCGCATGGCCTCGACAGCGATCTGGTACAGGTTGACGGGTTCCATGAGTGGCTTGCGGTGCGCGTTCAGCGCATGCAGCGCAGCCCGTTGCCACCGTTGGCGCGCAGCAGGTCCACGTACTCTTCCGCGATTTCGCGGGCGCGCGGGTCGTTCGCGGGTTCGGGCGCGCGCAGCGTCACGGTCGCCCTCAACCAGTTCGCGGCGCATGACGATTTGGCCGCGGTCGAATTCGCGCAATCCGTGAACGCCTCGAATGCGGCCGTGTAAGTCGAAACCTGTCCACGGTTCATCGGCGGGCCATGGCCGGGCACCACCAAAGTGAAATTCGTGGCCAGCAAGTCACCCAGCGCGGTCCGCCAGCCTTTCACGCAGGCCGTGTCGAGAAATGGAACCGGCAGCGTGATGAGGTCACCCGTGGCCGCGACGCGGCTGGCAGGGTCGTACACCCACACATCGCCGTCGGTCGCGGCATGGGGCGCCAGGCGAAAGTCGAGCTTCATGCCGTCGATCACCCGCGTGCCCGACTCGGTAATAGTCACGTCGGCCAGCAGCGCCTGCGGGTAACGGCGCGTCTCGATGTCACCGATGATGTCCTGGGCCAGCTCGGGCGAGGCCTTGCCGCTGTCCAGGTAGGCCTGCGACCGCTCGATGCTGGCCGGCCAGACGTCGCGGATCATTTTCTCGACGGCGTTGCCCGTGTACAGGCGCACCAGCGGGAAGCGGCGCTTGATCTCGGCATTGCCGCTGGTGTGGTCCAGGTGCCAGTGGCTGTTGATGAGGGCGGTGATGGGCCGTCCGCGTTCCCCTGCGAAATCGAGGATGGCCCGCCGGTGCCAGGTGTGTCGGCCCGTGTCCATCACGATCAGCCCGGACCCGGTTTCGAAGATCACGGTATTGCCATCCGGCTGGCGGTCTTGCGGGTAGGCGCCCGGAATCATCCAGACCCCGGGGGCGAGCAGTTGCGCGGGCGGCGGCTCCGGCGTGGCCGCATGCACTGCGGCGCCCGAAGCCAGGAAGCTCAGCGCGAGCGCGGGAAGCCAGTGGCCGGTCTGCATGGGCTGTTCACGTTTGGCATGTGCACATCTTAAGGACTTCGAGCAGGGCGGGCGCGGCACTGAGCGGATCTTGCGGTGCGCGGCTAAGATGGCCCGTCTTGAAGGAGTCTCCATGGCAAACATTGCAATTCTTGGAACCGGCCTGCTCGGCGCGGGGTTCGCGGAAGGCGCGGCCAAGCGCGGCGACACCGTCACCGCATGGAACCGCTCGCCGGCCAAGGTGCAGCGTCTGGCCGAGTTCGGTGTGAAGGCGGGCGCGAGTCCGGCCGATGCGGTCAAGGGCGCGGCGCGAGTCCACCTGGTGCTGAAGGACGACGCCGTGGTGGAAGAAGTGATTGCGGCTGCACGTGCCGGCCTTGCGCCCGGCGCAGTATTGATTGACCACACCACCACCTTGCCGAAGCTCACCGCCGAGCGCTCTCAGCGCCTGAACGCGGAAGGCATTCACTACCTGCACTGCCCTGTCTTCATGGGGCCGCCGGCAGCGCGCAACGCGCAGGGCTCGATGATGGTGGCCGGACCCAAGGCGCTGTTCGAGCGCGTCAAGGCCGAGCTGGCCGTGATGACCGGCCGGCTGGAATTCATGGGCGAGCGGGCGGACCTCGCGGCGGTCAACAAGCTGTTCGGCAACGCAATGATCATCGGGGTCTCGGCCACGATGGCGGACGTGCTGACGATTGCGCAAGCGAGCGAAGTCGATCCGCAGGACGCGGTCAAGCTGCTCGGCCTGCTGGATCTGAACGCGATGGTGGCGGGCCGCGGCGGCAACATGGCCAAGGGCAACTTCACCCCCAGCTTTGAACTGGTGATGGCACGCAAGGACGTGCGCCTGATGCTGGAATCCTGCGGCAACCGCCCGATGGCGGTGCTGCCCTCGATTGCGGCGCGCATGGACCAGCTGATCGCCGCCGGCCATGGCGAAAAGGATGCCAGCGTGATCGGCATCGACGCTGTCAAGGGCCGTCCATGAGCGCCGCCCCCGCTTCGGGCCTGCAGCTGCGCTCGCTCGTCAAGCCCGAGGGCGAACTGGAAATCTCGCTCGTGACTCTTCCCACCCCCACGCCAGCGGCGGAGGAGGTGGTGGTGCGCGTCGAAGCGACGCCCATCAACCCGTCGGACATCGGGCTGCTGTTCGGTGCCGGCGATATCGCGACAGCCACGCTCACCGGCACCGCCGCGCTGCCCGCCGTCACAATGAAAATCCCGCCCGCCGCAATGAAGGCGATGGCGGCCCGCCTGGGCCAATCCATGCCCGTGGGCAACGAGGGCGCGGGCGTGGTGGTGGCAGCCGGCGGCTCGCCGGCGGCGCAGGCGCTGCTCGGCAAGACGGTGGCGATCCTCGGGGGCGCCATGTACACGCAATTCCGTTGCATGAAGGCCGAACAATGCCTCGCGCTGTTGCCGGGCACCACCCCGGCCGAGGGGGCCTCCGCGTTCGTGAATCCGCTCACGGCGCTGGGCATGGTGGAGACGATGCGGCGCGAAGGGCACGAGGCGCTGGTGCACACGGCCGCCGCCTCGAACCTCGGACAGATGCTCAATCGCATCTGCGTCCAGGACGGTGTGCCGCTGGTCAACATCGTGCGCAAGCCTGAACAGGCGGCGTTGCTCAAGTCGCAGGGCGCCACGCATGTGTGCGATGCCTCGTCGCCTACGTTCATGGAAGAACTGACGCATGCATTGGTCGCGACGGGCGCCACCCTGGCCTTCGACGCCACCGGCGGCGGCAAGCTGGCAGGGCAGATCCTCACCTGCATGGAAGCCGCGCTGAACCGGACCGCGAAGGAGTACAGCCGCTACGGATCGACCACCCACAAGCAGGTCTACATCTACGGCGGCCTGGAGACCGGCCCGACCGAGTTCAACCGCAGCTTCGGCATGGCGTGGGGCATGGGCGGCTGGCTGCTGTTTCCCTTCCTGCAGAAGATCGGCGCCGATGCCGCGCAGAAGCTGCGCCAGCGCGTCGTGAATGAACTGAAGACCACCTTCACCAGCCACTACTCGAAGGAAATCTCGCTGCTGGAGGCACTGGAACCCGCGCAGATCGCGGTCTATGGGCAGCGCGCCACCGGCACCAAGTTCCTGATCAACCCGAACAAGCAGGCGGCCTCATGATCGTGCTGCACCACCTGGACCATTCGCGCTCGCAGCGCGTCCTCTGGCTGCTGGAGGAACTGGGCTTGCCGTACGACATCAAGTTCTACGCGCGAAACCCCAAGACCATGCTGGCGCCGCC
>JBDSWB010000168.1:0-7776 GCA_039926915.1 Ramlibacter sp. | reverse complement strand
ATGTTCGAACGCGCTGTTATGCACGCGAGCAACGATGGGGTGGACATGCTGTTCATCCATGCCCTGAGCGAGAACACCGCGATGATCAAGATTGCGCGCAATGCCGGAGCGATCCTGGAGCGGTCGGGCGGTGAAACCGATGCCCACCTGCGACTTCCGCCGGCGACGCTGGACAGCCGAATGAGTGAAATCGTCGAAGAGCAGCTGGCCCAGACCGACTACCGCCTCAAGGTGCAGGCCAAGAGTTTTTGGGACTTCCTGACTGGCGTGCAGGAAGTGCGCCAAGGCGTGCGCGAAGCGCGCCACAGGTCGGCAGGCTGAGCGGCAGGGGTCGCATTCGGCCGGGCCCACGCCGGCGAGAGGGCTACTTTCCGCTATCCTATCGGTCCCTCCACTACCGCACGTCCTGCACCCCAAGGCTGTGTCCGACCCGCACCCTGCGCGACCTTCCACTGAGAAGGAAGACAAGCGCACTTTCCTGCAGAAAATTGCAGAGTTCATCCATCCAGGGCCCGACTCCAAGGCGGAACTGATCGAAACCCTGGTGGACGCCCAGGACAACGACATCATCGGGGCCGAGTCCCGCGTGATGCTGGAGGGGGTGATCCGCATGGCCGAACTGACGGCCGGCGACGTGATGGTGGCGGCCCCGCGCATGGACCTGCTGAACATCGATTCGGCTTACGACGACGTCCTGGGTGTGGTGATCGACACCGCGCACTCGCGCTTTCCGGTCTTCGAAGGCGACCGCGAGAACATCATCGGCATCCTGCTGGCCAAGGATCTTCTCAAGCTGCATCGGGCGCCCGAGCTGAACATCCGCGCGTTGCTGCGCCCGCCGGTGTTCGTGCCCGAGAGCAAGGAGCTGAACGACCTGCTGCGTGAATTCCGCGGCAACCGCAACCACCTGGCAATCGTCATCGACGAGTTCGGCCGGGTCGCGGGCCTGATCACCATCGAGGACGTGCTCGAGCAGATCGTGGGCGAGATCGAGGACGAGTTCGACATCGACGACGATGAAGGCGATATCTTCGGCCTGGCCGACCGCACCTACCGCGTGAGCGGCGCCACCGCGATCGACCGCGTCAGCGAAGCTTTCGGCGTGAACCTTGCGCCCACCGACGCCGACCAGGATTTCGACACCATCGGCGGCCTGATCGCCCACGAGATGGGTCACGTGCCCAAGCGCGGCGAACACCACGTTCTGGCCGGCCTGAACTTCGTCGTGCTGCACACCAAGGGCGGCGCCGTGCGATGGTTCAAGGTGTCGCCCGCCAAAGCCGACGACGCCACAGCATGAAGCTGCTGGTCGTGGCCCTGCTGGCGGGGCTGGCCCAGGCCATGTCGATCGCCGCCTTCTGGAACGGCGAGCCGCAATGGTGGCTGCAACTCGTCGCGCTGGCCGTGCTGGCGTGGCTGACACAGGAAGCGAGTTCGTGGCGGCGCGCCGGCTTGTTGGGTTGGGCTTTTGCCACTGCGTGGTTGACCGGCACGTTCTGGTGGCTCTACATCTCCATTCATGTCTACGGCGGCATGGCGGCGCCCATGGCCGCGTTCGCGGTGGTGGGGCTGGCGGCGTTTCTCGCCTCCTATTACGCCGCGGCGTGCGCGGTGTTCGCCGCGCTGGATCGGTACGGTCCGCTGGTGCGCGCCCTGGTGTTCGCGTCGGCCTGGCTGGTCGCGGAGCTGATGCGTGTGACCTGGTTCACCGGCTTCCCCTGGGGCGCCATCGGGTACGCGCATGTGGACGGGCCGCTGTCGTTCCTGGCGCCGCAGATCGGGGTTCATGGCATCACCTTCGTTGCCGCCCTGCTTGCGTTCGCGTTGTCGCTGATGGCACGCCGGGCGACGCTGCGTTCCTGGACGTACTGGGCCGCGGTCGGCGGCGTCGCAGCGCTGCTGACGGCCTGCAACATGATCTCGGCGCCTCGGCAGGAAACGACACGGCAGCCTTTGATCTCAGTGGCCCTGCTCCAGGGCAACATCCCGCAGGACGAGAAGTTCCAGGGCGGCACCGGTATCCCGATCGCGCTGGAGTGGTACGGCCGCCAGCTGCGAGAGAGCACGGCCAGCCTCGTGGTCGCGCCGGAAACGGCGATTCCGACGCTTCTGCAGCTGCTGCCCGAGGGCTACTTCGAGAAGATCGCTGCGGGGTTCCTGCAAGGGCAGCGGGCCGCGTTGATCGGCATTCCGCTCGGCAGCATGAAAGTGGGCTACACAAATTCGGTGATCGGCCTCAAGCCAGGCGCCGACCCGTACCGCTTCGACAAGCACCACCTGGTTCCTTTCGGCGAGTTCATCCCGCCGCTCTTCAAGTGGTTCACCCGGATGATGAACATCCCGCTGGGAGACTTCAACCGCGGGCCCATCGGGCAGCCGTCCTTCGAATGGCGCGGCCAGCGGCTCGCGCCCAACATTTGTTATGAGGATTTGTTCGGCGAGGAACTGGGCGCGCAGTTCATCGATGCGGCGACAGCGCCGACGATCTTCGTCAACGTGAGCAACATCGCGTGGTTCGGTGACTCCGTGGCGATCGACCAGCACCTGCAGATCAGCCGCATGCGCGCGCTGGAGTTCGAGCGGCCGATGATCCGCGCCACCAACACCGGAGCGACGGTGGTCATCGACCATCGTGGCCGTGTCACGCATTCGTTGCCGCGCCTGACGCGCGGCGTGCTGACGGCCGACGTCGAAGGACGCACCGGCATCACGCCCTACGCGGCCTGGGTTTCGCGCGCCGGCCTGTGGCCGCTGTGGCTGGGCGCCCTGTTTCTGATCTCATTCGTGGCGTGGCGCCAGCGGGTCAGCGCGCGCCCATCCGCACCAGCCGACCCGGACGGGCCTGGGTAACCGCGCCTTCGCGAAGGACGGCTTCCCCATTCACCCAGGTGCCGACATAGCCCTGGGCTTTCTGCAGGAAGCGCTTGCCCCCGGCGGGCAGGTCGCGCACCAGTTGCGGCAAACCCACGCTCAGCCGCGCCGGGTCGACCACATTGATGTCCGCGCGCATCCCTTCACGCAGCAGCCCGCGATCGGTGAGGCCCAGGTAGCGCGCATTGCGCGCGCTCATCATCTCCACCGCTTGCTGGAGCGCAATCCGGTCATGCGTGCGGTCCCGCACCCAGTGCGTGAGCATGAAGGTCGAGAAACTCGCGTCACAGATCGTGCCGACGTGCGCGCCTGCATCGCTCAGGCTGAACAGGGCACGGGGGTGGCCCAGCATCCGGCGTACCGTGTCGAGTGAGCCGCCGTTGTAATTGAAGATCGGGAAGTACACCAGATTGGCGCCGTTGCCTTCACCAAAATAGTCGTACAGCGCCTCCAGAGCCGTCGTGCCTTTTTGTTTTGCCCGCACCAGGAAGCTGCGCATCACGTCGGGTTCGTAATCGAGCCTCGCGTCCAGCGGAAACATCCGCCCCGCGATCATCTCGATGCGCGCCAGCAGCATGTCCACCAGCGGCGGCACCGGCGTGCCGTCACCGGCGAGCCGGTCGGACTTTTCGCCCAGGATCCGCGCCTTGCGCCCGGGTTGCCGCATCGCCATGGCCCGCTCGGCCAGCGGCAAGGCCGCGATCTCCTTGTAGCCTGGAAAGCCCATGAACGGATGGAAGCTGGCGTCGAGCCCGTTGATGACACCGATGCCGCGCGCCGCCGTTTGCAGATACAGCGGCAGGCCACGCGCCACCGCGGCCTCCACGCGGCGCTGCATGGCGAGGTATTGCTCGCCACCCGGATCGCGCTGCAGCCAGCTCATCGACAGCGGCCGGCCGCTGGCCGTGGCCAGTTGCTCCACCAAGTCGAACTCCGCGTCGAAGTTCTGCGGCCCCTGCATCAGGTCGAAGTCGCTCACCACCTGCACCACCCCGTGTCCGAGGCCGGTGAACGCTTGCGCAATGCCGGTCAGTTCTTTGGCGTCGGCCAGCGACGCCGGCGTGTCATTCCCTTCCGCCGTCCGGTGGTTGTCCGAGCGGCCGGTGGAAAAGCCCGCGGCCCCCGCCGCCAGCGCGGCGCGTAGGTGGACGCGCATCTCGGTGATGTCTTCGGCGGTGGCCGCTTCGCGCGCCTCGGCCCGCTCGCCCATCACGAACATGCGCAGGGGGTCGTGCGGCACCATCGCCAGGTAGTCAAGGCTGTGCGGCATCGCGTCGAGCGCGTCCATGTACTGGTCAAATCCCTCCCAGCCGAAGCGCACGCCCTCGCTCAGCGCCACGCCCGGGATGTCCTCCACGCCTTCCATCAGCTTGATCAGCCGCTGCTCGCGACCGGGCTGCAGCGGCGCGAAACCGACGCCGCAATTGCCCATCACCAGCGTCGTGACGCCGTGGTGGATGCTGGGGCTGAAGGTCTCGTCCCAGGTAGCCTGCCCGTCGTAGTGCGTGTGAATGTCGACGAAGCCGGGCATCACCCAGGCACCCGCGGCATCCACAGTTTCTCGGGCGCCGTCGGTGATACGGCTGATCTGCACAATGCGGCCCTCCCGGACTCCTATGTCTGCACTGAATGGCTCGCCACCGCTGCCGTCGACCACCGTGCCGCCGCGAATCAGCAGGTCAAGCATGGGCTGCTTTCAACACCAGGGCGTCTTGGCGCCGCCAGTACCAGGCGCACGCCAGGCCGCTCACGATGTGCCAGATGCCCCAGAGGCTGGCGATGATCACCATGCCCAGGTCGGAATTGAATTGCACGGCGATGATGCCAAGCGCCAGCCCGGAGTTCTGCATGCCTCCTTCGATCATGACCGCGCGGCGATCGCGCTCGCTCACGCGCATCGCCTTGCTGGTGATCCAGCCAAAGAAGAGGCCGCTGGCGTTGTGGACGATCACGATGAACAGCATCGGCAGCAGGCCGAGCGTGAGCAACTGCCGTTCCTTGATCAGACCGATGACGATGAACGCGAGCAGCGCCACCAGCGAGAAGTTGGCCAGCGGCTTCTGGATGCGCGCCGTCAGCGCCGGCAGCCGGTGCGAAAACGCCAGGCCCAGCGCCATCGGGATCGCCAGCAGCGCCACCAGGCTGATCCAGATGTCCGACGCGTCGATGCTCAGTGTGCGCAGCCAGGCCGCTGTTTCAGGATTGGTGGCGACCATCCAGCTGAAGTTGAAGGGCGTCAGCACCAGCGCCAGCAACGCAGCCACCGCCGAGATGCTGACCGAAAGCGCGGTGTTGCCGCGGCCGAAGTGCGTGATGACATTGCTGAGCGACCCACCCGGACAGGCTGCCACGAGGATCATCGCCGCTTCCACGTTGGCTGGCAGGTCCAACACCATCGTGGCGGCCCAGGTGCCAACCGGCAGCAGCAGGAATTGCGGGATCAGCCCGCAGACGACGGCGCGGGGCGTTTGCGCCACACGTCGGAAGTCGTCCACCTTCAGCTCGAGCGCCACCGAAAACACCATGGTGGCCAGTACCAGGCTCAAGATCAGTTGTTGTGGGCTCATCCGGTCTCCTCTCGCATCCTCAAGGGTAAACCGGGGAAAGGCCCGTAAAATCAAGGGTTTTCGCGGGCCCGCCCGCTTTGAGTCCGTTGCGGCGCGCCTCGCCGTCCGCCAAGTCCATGTTGACCTTCCAGCAAATCATCCTGAAATTGCAGTCTTACTGGGACCAGCAAGGCTGTGCCCTCCTGCAGCCCTACGACATGGAAGTGGGCGCCGGCACGTCGCACACTGCCACCTTCCTTCGCGCGCTCGGGCCGGAACCCTGGAAGGCAGCCTACGTGCAGCCCAGCCGCCGTCCCAAGGACGGCCGCTACGGCGAGAACCCCAACCGGCTGCAGCACTACTACCAGTACCAAGTGGTGCTCAAGCCCGCGCCCGCGAACATCCTGGAGCTGTACCTGGGTTCGCTCCAGGCGCTGGGCTTCGACCTGAAACAGAACGACGTCCGCTTCGTCGAGGACGATTGGGAGAACCCCACGCTCGGCGCCTGGGGCCTGGGCTGGGAGGTCTGGCTCAACGGAATGGAAGTCACGCAGTTCACCTACTTCCAGCAGGTCGGCGGCATCGACTGCAAGCCGATCACCGGCGAGATCACCTACGGCCTGGAGCGCCTGGCCATGTACCTGCAGAACGTGGACAACGTCTACAACCTGACCTGGACCGAAGGCCCGGACGGTTCCAGGCTCACCTACGGTGACGTGTACAGGCAAAACGAAGTGGAACAATCCACCTACAACTTCGAGCACAGCGACGCTGACTACCTGTTTACCGCATTCGCTGCGCACGAGAAGCAGGCGAAGCACCTGATGGAACAGCAACTGGCATTGCCCGCTTACGAGCAGGTGCTCAAGGCCGCGCACAGCTTCAACCTGCTGGATGCGCGCGGCGCAATCAGCGTGACCGAGCGTGCGGCGTACATCGGGCGAATCCGCAACCTGGCGCGCGCCGTGGCGCAGAGTTACTACGACAGCCGTGAGCGCCTTGGTTTCCCCATGGCGCCGCGCGAGTGGGTGGCGCAGATGCAGAAGAAGGCGGCGTAAGTGACGACAACGCAAAACCTTCTGGTGGAACTGTTCGTGGAAGAACTGCCGCCGAAAGCATTGAAAAAACTCGGCGAGGCGTTTGCCGGCGTCTTGCTCGAGCAACTCAAGGCGCAGGGGCTGGCATCAGCCGAGTCGCAGCTTTCGTCTTTTGCATCGCCACGCCGCCTCGCTGCGCATGTCACAGCGGTGGCGTCGCATGCGAAGGACAAGGCCGTTTCGCAAAAACTGATGCCCGTGAGCGTGGGTCTGGATGCAGCCGGAGCCGCGACGCCCGCCTTGCTCAAGAAGCTGCAGGCGCTGGGGGCGGACGCATCGGCCGTCCCCGGGCTTAAGCGGGCCATGGACGGCAAAGCCGAAGCGCTTTTCCATGACAGTACCGTGAAGGGCGCTACGCTGGCCCAGGGCCTGCAGAAGGCGCTGGAAGAAAGTCTGGCGAAGCTCCCCATCCCCAAGGTCATGACCTACCAGCTGGCCGACGGCTGGAGCGACGTCAAGTTCGTGCGGCCCGCGCACGGCCTCGTTGCCCTGCACGGGAGCGACATCGTTTCTATCGAATTGCTGGGACTGAAATCGGGCAACACCACCCACGGCCACCGCTTTGAAGCGGCGGTCGACCCGGTCATTGTCAAGGACGCCGACAGCTATTGCGCAACTCTCGAAAGAGACGGCGCGGTAATCGCCAGCTTCGCAGCGCGCCGCGCCGAGGTCGTGCGTCAATTGAAGGACGCCGCCGCGAAAGTCGGCGGTGGGGTGCGCGCGATCGAGGACGATGCGCTGCTCGATGACGTGACGGCGCTGGTCGAACGACCGAATGTGCTGGTGTGTGAGTTCGAGAAGGCATTCCTGGAAGTGCCGCAGGAATGCCTGATCCTCACGATGAAAGCCAACCAGAAGTACTTTCCGCTGCTCGATGCCAGCGGCATGCTGACAAATAGATTCCTCGTGGTGAGCAACATCCGGCCCACCGATGCGAGCGCAGTGATCGGCGGCAACGAGCGCGTGGTGCGCCCGCGCCTGGCCGATGCAAAGTTCTTCTTCGACCAGGACCGCAAGAAAACGCTTGCGTCGCGTACCGCCAGCCTGGGCAAGGTGGTCTACCACAACAAGCTCGGTACCCAGGGCGAGCGCGTCGAGCGCGTGCGAGCCATCGCGCGGGTGATCGGCGCGCAGCTGGGCAGCGACACGCTGGCGGCGCGCGCCGACCAGGCCGCACTGCTGGCCAAGGCCGACCTCGTCACCGACTTGGTGGGCGAGTTCCCCGAACTGCAGGGCATCATGGGCCGCTACTACGCGCTCAA
>JBDSWB010000167.1:0-8423 GCA_039926915.1 Ramlibacter sp. | reverse complement strand
TCGTCGAAGCTGCGCAGCTTGCGGCTGTGCAGCCGCTGGCTGCCTTCCGCCCGCAGGATCTCGATCGCACGCATTCCGATGCGCAGGTGCTGGTCGACCCGCTCGCGATAAAACTGGTTGGCCATGCCGGGCAGCTTGATTTCGCCGTGCAACGGCTTGTCGCTCACGCACAGCAATGTGCCGTAGTTCGACCCAGTACGCAGGGCTCTTCAACCCTGGGTGGCGCGAATGGTGGACCACCGCCGTACTAACTGGGACACTGTGGCGCTGAATAGGAAAAGCTACCCCACACGCGACAAGAATGCACGCGTGGCGTTCGGGGCCGCAGGAAAATGGGTGCAAAATCCAATTGAGAGGCGACTTATGAAATGGCGCGAATTGACTTTTCCGGAATTGAAAAAATTTCCAGAGGTGGAGCGCGAGGCAGCGCTAGGGAAAGCGCGGGCAAGCGCCTTCGATTCAATTGAGAACGTCGGCATATTCTTGTCGCTGGTTGTCGTTACAACACTTGTGGGAAAAATGGAAATCCCTGCTGCGGCTTCCGATCGGTTCTTATCGACACTGTTTTCGTTCGTGATTGCAATACCCTTGCTCGCATTGACGGCAGGCGCATTCATGGTGCGCCGTACTCGCCGCGGTCTGCGAAAACAGTTGGGTCAACACCGAAGCTGACTCCACCTAACGTACAATAAATTGCTGCAACCCAGGACTGAGTCATGCAAGAGATACAGATCTGGCTCACGACTTTAGACAGACAATTTCTCTTTTTGTTGATTCTCCCGTTCGGCGTTGCTTTGGCTGGCATCGCGCGTGGGATTTACGACAAGAGGAAAGAGACGGAAAAACAGTAATTTCTTGCGCTGCTGAGAGCGCTGGGACCCGAGGAGAAATCGTGCTTCGCGGAGTTGTCGCGTTTATCGCCTTTCTCGCCTTCTGGCTGTTGCTTTCCGGCCATTTCACGCCTTTCCTGGTTATCGCCGGCATCGGCTCGTCGTTGGCGGTATTGTGGGCCAGCCGAAGAATGGAGGTGGTGGACCGCGAAGGCGTTCCAATGGACCTTTGGCGCGTCCTGTTCTTCTACTGGCCGTGGCTCTCCTGGCAGATCGTGAAGTCCGCGTGGGACGTGGGCAAGATCATCGTCGACCCGCGCCTGCCGATCAGCCCCACCTTGGTCCGCTTCCGCCCTTTGCAGCAAGGCGTCGTCGGGCTGGTGACGCATGCCAACTCGATCACCCTGACGCCCGGAACGATCACGATTGAAGCGAGCGACGGTGAGTTCCTGGTGCATGGGCTCACCCTCGCCAGCGCCAACGGCGCGGTGGGCAGTGAGATGGACCACCGCCTGCGCCGGCTGGAAATGTCGTCGTGATGTTCGCCGCCGCGGCGCTCTCGCTTCTGGTGACCTTGGCGCTGGCGATGGCCCGCGCGATCGCCGGGCCGACCGTATTCGACCGTGTCCTGGCTGGCAACAGCGTGGGGACGATCGCCATGCTGCTGCTGGCGGTGTTCGGTTTCCTTAATGAGCGACCGGACTTCCTGGACCTGGCAATCACCTATGGCCTGCTGAACACGGTGGGCACTATCGCCGTGCTGAAGTTCTTCCGCCAGGGCGACCTGGGCGATCCCGGGGAGCACGAGGCATGAACCTGGTTGCCGACGTGATCAGCTGGGCCTGCCTGGTCGCAGGCGGGCTCGTCGCGGTGATCGGCGCGGTCGGACTGATTCGCATGCCGAGTTTTTTCACCCGCATGCACGCCGCCAGCCTGATCGACACATTGGGCGCAGGCCTGATACTGCTCGGACTCATGATCCAGGCCGGGTTCACGCTCGTCACAGTCAAGCTGGCAGTGATCGGGCTACTGCTTCTGTTCGCGTCACCCACTGCAACGCACGCCCTTGCCAAGGCCGCAGTGGCGCGCGGCGTCGACCCTCTGGACACCGGAGGCACGCCATCGAAGCACTGATCATCAACATCCTGCTGACTTTCATGGCGGCGCTCGTGGTGGCGATCGCTGCGCGACGCAACTTGTTTTCCGTGGTGATGCTGGCGAGCATCTACAGCTTCCTGATGGCAACGATCCTGGTCGCGCTGGACGCGGTGGACGTGGCCATGACAGAAGCGTCGGTGGGCGCGGGCATCTCGACGGTGCTTCTGCTGGGCGCCCTGTATCTCACCAAAGGCGAAGAGAGCAAGCCGATCCACACACCCTGGATTCCGTTGGCAATTTCGGTCGCGGTCGGCGCCGCCCTCGTCTACGGCTCGCTCGGCTTGCCCGCCTTCTCCGATCCGCAGGCGCCGATCCACACGCATGTGGTACCGCGATACCTGGCGGACTCGCTGAAGGAAACGGGCGTGCCGAACGTCGTGACCGCGGTGCTCGCGAGTTACCGCGGCTACGACACGCTTGGGGAGACGACGGTGGTGTTCGCGGCCGGGGCAGGAGTCATCGCGCTTCTGCGACGACGACGGCGACGCGCTGGAAAAACGGAGGAGCGCCGTGAGGGGTGACCTGGTTCTGCGTGTCTTTGTCAAGCTGCTCATCCCCTTCATGCTGGTATTTGCGCTGTACGTGCAATTCCACGGCGAACTGGGCCCGGGCGGCGGTTTCCAGGCCGGCGTCGTTGTCGCTGCCGCGATCATCTTTTACGCGCTGATCTTCGGCCTGCCCGCGGTGCGCAAGGTGGTGCCGGACGCGTTGGTCGAGTCGATGGTGGCGCTCGGCGTGCTTATCTATGCGGGCGTTGGTGTCGCCGGGCTGATGATGGGCGGCAATTTCCTCGACTATTTCGTGCTCGCCCATGATCCGGTGCACGGACAGGAACGCGGCATCTTCTGGGTCGAGGTGGGCGTCGCCACCACCGTCTCGGCGGTCATGCTGAAAATCTTCTATATGTTCGCGGGACGCGGCCGGGACCCGGAAGACGCATGAAATTCGCGAGCCACTACGCGTATGCGGTCACCATCTTCCTCATGATCGCCGGCCTGTTCATCGTCGTCGCGCGCGGCAACCTGATCAAGAAACTGATTGGCCTGGGCATTTTCCAGACTTCGGTCTACTTGCTCTACGTGGCGCCGGGCAAGCTGATCGGCGGCACCGCGCCAATTCTGGCGGAAGGCTTCAAGACCTATTCCAATCCGCTGCCGCACGTGCTGATCCTGACGGCAATCGTGGTCGGCGTCGCCACGCTCGCCCTGGGCTTGGCGCTGGTGGTGCGCATTCGCGAGAGCTACGACACGATCGAGGAAGACGAGATCCTGGCGGCGGATCTGGCCGCGAGTCGGCGGCCACCCGCATGATCGCCGACCACCTTCCGGTCCTTCAGGTGATCGTGCCGCTTCTGAGCGCGCCGACGATCGTCCTTGTCCGCCGCCGCTGGGCTGCCTGGGCCATTGCCACCTTCATCAGCTGGTCGGCGCTCGGAATGGCGATCATGCTGGCGCTTCAAGTCGCGGACAGCGGCACCATCAGCTATGCCATCGGCAATTGGGCTCCGCCGTGGGGCATCGAATATCGGGTGGACCGCCTCAACGCATTTATGCTGGTGCTGGTTTCTCTCATGGGGGCCGTCGCCATGCCCTATGCCAGGATCAGCGTCGCGGCCGAACTGCCGCAGGAGCAGGAGTACCTGTTCTATGCGATGTATTGCCTGTGCCTTTCCGGCCTGCTGGGCATAGCGGTGACGGGCGATGCCTTCAACCTGTTCGTTTTCCTGGAGATATCGTCGCTCTCCACCTATGTGTTGATCGCGCTCGGGCGCCGTCGGCAAGCCCTGTGGGCGGCCTACCAGTACCTCGTGATGGGTACGATCGGCGCCACGTTCTACATCATCGGGGTCGGCCTGATCTACCTCATGACGGGCACCTTGAATATGGTCGACATGGCCGCCCGGCTTGCCCATGTGAGCGACGTTCGGCCCTTGATCGCGGCGCTCGCGTTCGTCATCGTCGGTGTCGGCCTGAAGCTCGCGCTGTTCCCCTTGCACCAGTGGTTGCCGAACGCGTACACCTTCGCACCCTCGGTGGTCACCGCCTTTGTCGCCGCGACCGCGACCAAGGTATCGATCTACGTGCTGATCCGGTTCAGCTTCAGCATCTTCGGGCAGTCGCCGATCCTGGGACAGGTCCACTTCCACGCACTGCTGCTCGTCCTGTCGGTCCTCGCCATTGTCTCGATGTCGCTGGCGGCGCTTTTCCAGGAAGACTTCAAGCGCATGTTGGCCTACTCCAGCGTGGCGCAAGTCGGATACATCATGCTCGGCGTGAGCCTGGCCAACCCCTCGGGTCTGACAGCGTCGGTTTCGCACCTGTTCAACCATGGCATCACCAAGGGCGCACTGTTCCTTCTGGTCGGGATCCTGGCGCTTCGCGTCGGCAGCACGCGCCTGGAACGACTGTCCGGCCTGGCCTCGCGTATGCCGGTCACCTCGTTTGGCATCGTGCTGGCCGGCCTGAGCCTCATCGGTGTACCGGGCACCGCGGGGTTCATCACAAAGTGGTATCTGGTGCGCGCCTGCCTGGAGCACGGATCGTGGTGGCTCGCAGGGCTGGTGGTCGCCTCCTCGATGATCGCGCTGGGGTATGTGTGGCGGTTTGTCGAGGTCGCCTACCTGCGCCAGCCGCACCCGGACGCGCCCCGCGTGGGGGAAGCCCCACTGTCGATGCTGGTTCCGGCCTGGTTGCTCGTGGCTGCCTGCATCTACTTCGGCTTCGAGACTTCGTTCAATGTTGGGTTCGCTGGCGAGGCGGTCCGGCTTCTCATGCGGCAGGGTGAGTTATGAGCCTTGCCTCGCCGTCCGGAAGGGCTCGCACCGCAGTGCGCAGCACAAAGGGTACCCAATGAGCCCTGAACTCGCTGTCGTTGCCGCCCTCGCCGTGCCGGTCGTCGGCGCCCTGCTGATCTCTCTTTGCGGCCGCGCACCGAACCTGCGGGAAGCAATCACACTGCTGGCTGCTTCGGCGCTATTCATCATCGTGGCTTCACTGCTACCGGCCGTGCTGGGCGGCCAACGCCCGAGCGTGCAGTGGCTCGAGCCGTTCCCTGGCGCCGCGATTGCGCTCCGGGTCGAGCCCCTCGGATTATTGTTTGCGCTGGTGGCGTCGCTGCTGTGGATCGTCAGCTCGCTGTATTCGATCGGCTACATGCGTGCCAACAATGAACGTCACCAGACTCGCTTCTATGTGTGCTTCGCGCTGGCCCTGGCCAGTACGGTCGGCGTGGCTTTCTCGGCCAATCTGCTGACGCTATTCCTTTTTTATGAAGCGCTGACCTTCGCCACCTACCCGCTGGTGACGCACAATGGCGATGAGGAAGCTCGGCGCGGCGGCCGGATGTACCTGGGCATCCTGCTGTTCACATCCACGGCCTTGCTGTTCCCCGCCATCGTCGCCACATGGCTGGCAGCGGGCACGCTCGACTTCGTGCCGGGCGGTATTCTCGCAGGCAAGCTGTCGCCGGTCGCCGCAACCGCGCTGCTCATGCTGTTCATGTTCGGCATCGGCAAGGCGGCGCTGATGCCCGTCCACCGCTGGCTCCCCGCGGCCATGGTGGCGCCCACGCCTGTTTCCGCGCTATTGCATGCCGTGGCGGTGGTCAAGGCCGGCGTTTTCTCGGCAGTCAAGATTGCGGTCTACGTGTTCGGGCTGGGCGCGTCGGGTGCGAGCTTCGAGTGGCTCGCCTATGTCGCCGGTTTCACGATCATCGCCGCGTCGATCGTCGCATTGCGCGCCGACAACCTGAAGCGCCGGCTGGCTTATTCCACCGTCAGCCAGCTGTCGTACATCGTGCTGTCGGTCGCCGTGCTGGCGCCACTGTCCATCGTTGCCGCGGCGCTGCACATCGCGGCGCACGCATTTGGCAAGATCACGCTGTTCTTCGCCGCCGGCGCCATCTACACCGCTTCCGGCAAGACGGAGGTGAGCCAGCTCGACGGCATCGGCCGACGAATGCCCTGGACCCTCGCCGCCTTCGGCATCGCCTCTTTGTCCATGATCGGCCTGCCACCCACGGTCGGCATGTTGAGCAAGTGGTACATGGTGTCGGGCGCGTTCGAGGCGCATCACTGGTTCGCGCTGGCCGTCATCGTTCTGAGCACCTTGCTCAATGCGGCGTACTTTCTGCCGATCGTGTATCGCGGATTCCTGAAGGCGCCGGTCGACGCGCCGGCACACGCCGAGGCCCCCTGGATCATGGTGGCGTCACTCTGTTTTACGGCGGCAATGACGATCGTGCTGTTTTTCGCAGGCGACCTTCCGCTGGCGCTTGCATCGGGATTGGGGAAGTGATGGATGACAACCACTGGTTGACCCGGTCCGCCACCATCAAGCGGCTGTGGATCGTCCTCATCGCGGTCCTCGCGCTCACCGTCGTCGCCGAGTTCTGGGTTGTGGGTGAGCCGCACTTCGCGTTGGAACACGTGTTTGCGTTCAATGCGATCTATGGCTTCCTTGTCTGCGCGGCGATGATTCTTGGCGCCAAGGCATTGGGCGTGCTGCTCAAGCGCCGCGAGAGTTATTACGACGAGCGCATCGATGACTAGCGCAATCGCCCATCCCGGCGTGCTGCTGATTGCCGGCGGGCTGCTGCTTGCGCTGCTGAAGGGGCCTGTGCGCAGCGCCGTCGCATTACTGGTGCCGCTCGCGGCGCTTGCGCTGGCCTGGAACGCGCCGGACGGCTCGATCTGGAGCGGCCACCTGTTCGGCTACGAGGTCGTGCCGTTCCAGGCCGACAGGCTGTCGCGGCTGTTCGCAATCATTTTTTCCCTGATGGCGTTCGGCGGCGCATTGTTCGCGCTGAATCAGCCCAGCCGGCTGGAGCTACCGGCTGCCTTTGTCTATGCCGGCGCAGCCATCGGCGTCGCTTTCGCCGGCGACCTGTTGACGGTTTTCGTCTTTTGGGAAGTGATGGCGATCGGTTCGACCCTGGTGCTGTGGAGCGCCGGTACGCCGGCCTCATACCGCGCCAGCATCCGCTACATCATGGTCCACCTGCTCGGCGGAACGCTCTTGCTCATCGGGGTGGCCGGCCACGCGATGCAAACGCATTCGCTGCGGTTCTCGGCGATGGAGCTGGATGGTCTCAGCCATGGATTGATTCTTGTCGCGTTCCTCATCAATGCCGGCGCACCGCCACTTTCGGCCTGGCTGCCGGACGCTTATCCCGAGACCTCGTGGAGCGGCATGGTGTTCCTGTCGGCCTTCACCACGAAGACGGCGGTGTACGTGCTGCTGCGCGGTTTCCCGGGAACGGAACTGCTTGTCTACGTGGGTCTGTTCATGATCTTCTACGGGATCATCTATGCGCTGCTGGAAAACGACATGCGGCGCATCCTGGCCTACAGCATCGTGAACCAGGTGGGCTTCATGGTCGTGGGCATCGGCATCGGAACCGAGATGGCGCTGAACGGAGCCGCAGCCCACGCCTTCACGCACATCATCTACAAGGCGCTGCTGCTGATGTCGGCAGGGGCCGTACTGCACGCCACCGGACAGCGCAAGTGCACTGACCTCGGCGGTCTGTTCAGGACCATGCCGATCACCGCCGCGTGCGGAATCGTCGGCGCACTGGCGATCTCGTCGTTTCCCTTCACCTCCGGCTTCGTCAGCAAATCGATGGTCTCGCAGGCCGCGGCGTCCCAGCATTTGCTCGCGGTATGGCTGCTGCTGGCGGCGGCCTCGGCCGGTGTGTTCCTGCACGCCGGCATCAAGTTCCCCTGGTTCGTCTTCTTCCAGAAGGACTCCGGCCTGCGACCGGCCGAAGCGCCCCTGAACATGCGGCTGGCGATGCTCTTTTTTGCCGCCTTATGCATCGTCCTCGGCATCTGGTACGAGCCGCTCTACGCGCTGCTCCCGTATTCGGCTGGATACGTGCCGTACACCGGTGCGCACGTGGTCAGTCAGCTGCAGCTGCTGCTGTTTTCCGGGCTGGCATTTTTCGTGATGCTTCCCTTGCTGCGCCGCACCCTGACCATCACATTGGACACCGACTGGTTCTACCGTGTGGCCGGGCGCCCCCTCGTCCTCGCGGCGGGCGGATTGATCTCGGCAGTTTTGCAGTGGCTGACCGAATGGCGCAATTGCGCCCGCGAACGGCTGACGCGATCTGCACGGCGTCTTCACGCGCCAGGTGCAATCTTTTCCCGCACCTGGCCTGCGGGCAGCTCCGCGCTTTGGATGATGGTCTTGCTGCTGGCGCTGCTTGTCAGCGGTTATCTCAACTAGAACCACGGTGCATCCCGAACGCGACCTGCAGGTCGTAGCGCCGGCGCCGGTCGGCGGGCGCGCTATTGAAACGCGACCTCGTCGAAGCTGCGCAGCTTGCGGCTGTGCAGCCGCTGGCTGCCTTCCGCCCGCAGGATCTCGATCGCACGCATTCCGATGCGCAGGTGCTGGTCGACCCGCTCGCGATAAAACTGGTTGGCCATGC
>JBDSWB010000166.1:0-39123 GCA_039926915.1 Ramlibacter sp. | reverse complement strand
GCCTGCAGGTGGCCACCGAACTGCACCGCTTCATCGAAGAACAAGTGTTGCCCGGCACCGGCGTCACGCCGGCGGCCTTCTGGAAAGGCTTCGACGCGATCGTCGCCGACCTGGCGCCGCGCAACATTGCGCTGCTGGCCGAGCGGGACCGCCTGCAGAGCGAGCTGGACACCTGGCACAAGGCCAACCCCGGCCCGATCCGCGACATGGCCACCTACCGCGCCTACCTCGAGCAGATCGGCTACCTGGTGCCCGCGCCCACGGGCGCGAAGGCCACCACCACCCATGTCGACGCCGAGCTGGCGCTGCAGGCCGGCCCGCAACTGGTGGTGCCCATCCTCAACGCGCGCTATTCACTCAACGCCGCCAACGCGCGCTGGGGTTCGCTCTATGACGCGCTGTACGGCACGGATGTGCTTCCCGAGACCGGCGGCGCCGAAAAGGGCAAGGGTTTCAACCCGGCACGTGGCGCGCTGGTGATCGAGTTCGCTCGCAAGTTCCTCGACTCGTCGACGCCGCTGGCGAGCGGTTCGCACAAGGATGCCACCGGCTACCAGGTGGAAGGCGGCAAACTGGTCGTGGGCCTGGCCGGCGGCCAGACGACCGGGCTGAAGCACCCGTCGCAGTTCGCGGGCTACCAGGGCGAGGCGGCGGCGCCTTCGTCGGTCCTGTTGAAGAACAACGGCATCCACATCGACGTGCAGATCGACCGAGGCACCACCATCGGCAAGAGCGACTCCGCCGGCGTCAGCGACATCGTGCTGGAAGCCGCGTTGTCCACCATCCTTGACCTGGAGGATTCGGTTGCCGTGGTCGATGCACAAGACAAGGTGCTGGCGTACGCAAACTGGCTGGGCATCCTGAAGGGCACGCTGACCGAACAGGTGAGCAAGGGCGGCAAGACCTTCACGCGCGGCCTGAACGCCGACCGCAGGTACAAGTCGCCGTCATTTGGAACCGGCAGTCAAGCTCCCGGGGGCGGCGAAGTGACGCTGCACGGCCGCTCGCTGATGTTCGTGCGCAATGTGGGGCACCTGATGACGAACCCGGCCATCCTGTACGGCGGCGGCAAGGAGATCCCGGAAGGCATCCTGGATGCGGTGGTCACGACGACGATCGCCGTGCATGACCTCAAGAAGGGCGACGGCGCAGAAACAGGAAGCGGCACCGCAAGCGGAGCCGCAGGCATCCGCAACTCCCGCACCGGCTCGGTCTACATCGTCAAGCCGAAGATGCACGGTCCCAAGGAAGTTGCCTTCGCCTCCGAACTGTTCGGGCGGGTGGAAGCACTTCTGGGCCTGCCGGCCAACACCGTCAAGCTGGGCATCATGGACGAGGAGCGCCGCACCAGCGTCAACCTCAAGGCCTGCATCGAGGCGGCTGCCGCCCGCGTGGCCTTCATCAACACCGGCTTCCTGGACCGCACCGGTGACGAGATGCACACGGCCATGCACGCCGGGCCGATGTTCCGCAAGGGCGACATGAAGGCCAGCGCATGGATCCAGGCTTATGAAAAGAACAACGTGCTGGTGGGCCTGGGCTGCGGCCTGCGCGGGCGCGCGCAGATCGGCAAAGGCATGTGGGCCATGCCCGACCTGATGGCCGCCATGCTGGAGCAGAAGATCGGCCATCCGAAGGCCGGCGCCAACACCGCCTGGGTGCCGTCGCCCACGGCCGCCACGCTGCACGCGCTGCACTACCACCAGGTCAACGTGGCCGAAGTACAGAAGGAGATGGAGAAGGTCGACGCGGATACGGAGCACGAGAACATGCTGGCTGGCCTGCTGCAGGTGCCCGTAGTGGGCGAGGCGAAGTGGACTGACAGCGAGCGTCAGCAGGAGATCGACAACAACGCCCAGGGCATCCTGGGCTACGTGGTGCGTTGGATCGACCAGGGCGTGGGCTGCTCGAAGGTCCCCGACATCCACAACGTCGGCCTGATGGAAGACCGCGCCACGCTGCGCATCTCCAGCCAGCACATCGCCAACTGGCTGCTGCATGGCGTGGTGACTGCGGCGCAAGTGGAGGAGACTTTCCGGCGGATGGCTGCCGTGGTCGACGGCCAGAACGCGGGCGACCCCTTGTACAAACCGATGGTGGGCAACTTCGACGAGTCGGCTGCCTACCAGGCCGCCCGCGACCTCGTGTTCAAGGGCCTGGCGCAACCGAGCGGCTACACCGAGCCGTTGCTGCACGCCTGGCGACTGAAGGTCAAGGCGGCCGGCTGAACGGCATTGACAACTTGAAGCATGCATACGAACTGTAACGGGATATTGCGAATGCTCACGTTTGGCTTTTCAGCGTGATACAAAGTCGTCAATAACTCAACAGCGGCCCAACCGGAATTCGCCGCACCCTCGATCACTCGAAACCGTTTCTGTCGAGGCGTTGTTCACCATGCCTGCGCAATCCTTCGCCCTCCAGCAGTGCTTCAACGAGGTCGCCCAATCGGCGCCCATGGCGCTGGAGCGCTGCCTGAAGCATGTCGTGTCCGTGCTTCAGGAGGCCGAGAGCGCCAGCCCGCGCCCCGCCGAGCGCATCGAGCTGGGCGAGGCCTGGCGCGAACTGATGCAGCACCAGGCAGCGTGGTGCCGGCGCTACCCGGAAGAACTGCGGGCCGCCTTCAATGCCAGTGCCAAGCCCAAAGGGTCCGACTCGAATTTCGGCAGCCTCGGGGGCGGTTCTTCGCGCGGCCTGACACTGACGCTGGTGGACGACGCAGCCATCGTCGAGGCGATCGAGTCGTCGCGACTGGTGCAGCACGTGATGCCGATGGTCGAGCGGCCGGTGTCCGAACTGGATGCGTTGGTGAGTTCGGCGATGGGCCTGTCCACCATCCAGCCGGAGCTGAACCCGGTGCGCCCGGAAGTGTTCGCGCAGAGCCTGCGGGCGCTGCTGGGCAGCGCCCAGGTCAAGCCCTCGACCGGTTCGCTGTGGATGAAGCATATGGCCGAGCCCCTGGGCATTGAACTGCAGGACCTGTACGGGCGCCTGGTCACCCAATTGAAGAACGCCAACGTGCAGGCCGCCGAATACCGCGTCGTGCACGGTGAGGGCGGCCCCCGGCCCTCCGGCCCGGCCCCGCTGGACGCGCTGCCTGCGCAAGGCCGCAAGGCCGCTGCGGGCGGGCAGGCCGCACCGTCCCCCTATGGCAACCTGTCCGGCCGGCAGATCACGCACACGCTGCTGCGGGACTTCCTGTTCCATGGCGGTGGCGACCAGGCCGCGCAGGCGCTGCCGCCGGCGTTCTACGCGGAGGTGGAGCAGGAGCTCGCCGCGCTGACCGAGCAGCTGGCCAATGAGCGCGTCGCGCCGGTCCCGCGGCAGCTGCCCGCGGGCTACCGCGAGATGCCCTCGGTGGAGCGGCCGGCGCGCCAGGTGGACGTGCAGAGCACGCTGAACGCCAAGGAGTGGGGCGACTACGCGCATTCCAACGAGCGCTCGCTGGTCCGCAGCCAACTCCGCAAGGACGCGACCCGCGTCGCCCAGGTGCTGGGGCTGGAGCTGGTGCGCAAGGTGGTGAACCAGATCGCGCAGGACCCGCAACTGCTGGCGCCGGTGCGCGAGGCCATCGTGGCGCTGGAGCCGTCGCTGCTGCGCCTGGCCATGGTGGACCCGCGCTTCTTCAGCGAGATCGACCATCCCGGCCGCCGCCTGATGGAGCGCGTGGCCCAGCGCAGCTTCAAGTTCAACGACGAATTCAGTTCCGAGTTCGGCGGCTTTTTCGAGCAGGTCCGCTACTCCTTCAACAGCCTGAACCGGGCGAAGATCGAGGGCGGGCAGACTTTCCAGGATTCGCTGGTGCTTCTCGAAGAGGCCTGGGCGCGCCAGGACAAGGACCATGAAGACCAGCACGAAAGCGCGCTGCGGGCGATGCGTTTCGCCGAGCTGCGCCAGACCGAGGCCGACCGCATCGCCTGGGAGCTGAGCTCGCGCACCGACCTCGCCGAAGTGCCGGCTGTGGTGCAGAATTTTCTTTTCGGGCCCTGGTCGCTGGTGCTGGCGCATGCGCGCCTCGCCGACACACAGAACCAGATAGACCCGCGGGGCTTTCGTTCCCTCATCTCCGACTTGCTGTGGAGTGTCAAGCCCGAAGTGACGCTCAAGCAGCCGGCCCAGCTGTTCGAACGGGTGCCCCGCCTCATTGCGAAATTGCGGGAGGGCCTGACGACACTGGGCCAGGAACCGGAAGCGAGCGAGCCCTTCTTCCAGGCGCTGATGCAATTGCACCGCCCGGTGCTGAAGCTGAGGCGCGCCAAGTCACGCCGCGACGCGCTCGAGTCGGGCGTGGCCCCGCTGCTTCACATGGACGGCTCGCCCGCGCCAGAGGAACTGCCGCCGGAAGAAGTGGTGCCCAAGCGCGAAGCCGGCGCACTGTGGATGAGCCCGGTGGAATTGAGCACCGCGGGCTTCCAGGAAACATTGCCGACCGACATGGGGGAATTGTCGGAGGAAGTCCATGGGTCCGGCCCCGCGCTGGTGGAGCAGCAGGCCCTGGTGGCGGCCGGGCCGCCAGCGGCCGAAGGTGCCTCGGAAGAGCCTGTGCTGGTGCTGGCGGACCTGCGCGAGGGCGACTGGGTCGACCTCTATTCCAAGCGAAAGTGGTTGCGCGCAAAACTGATCTGGGCCAGCACCAAGGCCACGTTGTTCATGTTCGTGAGCCATGGCGGCCAGCCGCACACGATGACCAAGCGCATCAGTGAGCGGCTGATTCGCGAACGCCACCTGCGGCCGGTGCGCACGCATGCGGTGGTGGACAAGGCGCTCAAAGTGCTGGAACAGGCGGGCTGAGCCGCCGCGACAGCTCGCTGCCACGGGCCCGAAGGAAGTCGAGCAGCAGTTGCCGGTACGACGCCGACACGGCCTCGCGCACGGAGGGCCGCTGCGCCAAAGCCTCTCGCCACTTCTCCACTCTGGGCAGGCCCGCCACCAGGCTCGCCTCGCCCGCTTGCTCGAACACGTCGAGGTAGCGGAACACCGGCCCGAACACCGCATCCACCATGCCGAAGTGCGGGCCGGCGAAATACGGCCTGGATTCGGGCAAGGCATCCTCCAGCTGTGTGAAGCGCGCCCGCAACTCGTCGCGGCGCAACTGGAGCGCACGCGCATCGGGTGCGTTGTAGAACGCCGCGATGGTGTTGAGGACCGAAGAGCCAAATTCCATCCAGGCCCGATGCCGGGCACGCTCCAACGCGTCGCGCGGATGCAGTTGCGGGGTGAGTGTGTCGTCGAGGTATTCGCAGATGACGGCGGACTCGAAGAGCGCAGCCTTGCCCACCAGCAGCACGGGTGTCTTGCCCAGCGGCGAGACCGCGAGGAACCAGTCCGGCTTGTCGGCGAGATCGATCGTACGGCGGGTGAACGGCACCCCTTTTTCGGACAACACGATCGCGGCCCGTTGCACATAGGGGCACAGCGGGTGGCTGACCAGCAGCAGCGGCCCGGCGGCGCTCATGGCTTGACCAGCCCTTCGGCATGCAGGTCTGCCAGGCATCGGGTGGCGAGGTCGACGGAGACGAAGTCCGCCGGCAGGCCGGCTTCGCGCAGTGCAATGTGGACGGCCAGCGAACAGGCCGCAGGAGAGTAGTAGAGCTTCATGGTGTCGTGTCGGAAGTGAACGGGAGCACGAACTGTAGGCAGGCACGTGTGCAATGAAAATATGCAGACTTGAAATTTATTATTGCGCCTATGCAATAACAGTTGGAAGGGCTAGACTGACTCATGGTCCCGGACACGTCCACCGTCGACGCCAGCCGCTGCCCCTTGTGCGGTGCTGCGAACGCATGCGCGATGGAAGTGCAGCGTGCCACCGGCACATCGCAACCGCCTTGCTGGTGCCTGGAGGCGAACTTCAGCCGCGAGCTGATCGAGCGTGTGCCGACCGCCGCACGGGACCAGGCCTGCATCTGCGCGGCCTGCGCCGCCGCGGGCCGCTAGCCGGCAATGCGGCCTTCGAACTTGGCTTTCAGGAAGCCGCCCGTGCCGTAGCGGGTGACGCGGCTATAGAACCGGTCCGTGAGGCGGGTCACCATGGCGGTGTACTCGTCCACCAGCCCCGGCAGGATGGTGAAGTTGTCGTAGTTCACCACCGCGGCCACCCGCTGCCCCGGACTTCTCACCACCGGCTCCAGCAGGCGGATCGCGGTTTGCTCGACCTCGTTGATCGCCGCCTTGCTGCCAATGTGAAGCCCTTCAAAATTGATGAAGAGCATGCCATGCTCAGCATCCAGTTCGTAGCGCTGCGCCAGCGGTTTGGCCAGCAGGCGTTCGCGCAAGCGGATCGGCGCGTCCGTGAAGATGGCGGCGTCCATCAGTCGCAAGTCCGGGCTGATGGCCGGCATGAAGTCCATTTGCCCGAGCACGTCGCGGTCCAGGTCGATGCCTGGCGCGATCTCGACCAGCTCCAGGCCGCCCGCATCGTCCAGCCGGAACACGCAGCGCTCGGTCACGTACCAGACCTCTTGCCCGCGGCGCCGCGCCTCGCGGCCGCTGAAGGTGCGGTGCTCCACCTGCTGGACAAACTTGCGCATGGTGCCTTCGCTCAGGATACGGACCTTGCCGCCTTCGAGCTTGACCGACAGGTCGCCCGCGGTGAAGGTGCCGACGAAGACCACGGTCTTGGCGTTCTGGCTGATGTTGATGAATCCGCCCGCGCCCGCCAGCCGCGGGCCGAACTTGCTCACGTTGAGGTTGCCTTCCGCGTCGGCCTGCGCCAGGCCGAGCACAGCCAGGTCGAGGCCGCCGCCGTCGTAAAAATCGAACTGGCTCGGCTGGTCGATCACGGCCTGGCTGTTGACCGCAGCGCCGAACGACAGGCCGCTGGCGGGGATGCCGCCGATCACGCCGGGCTCGGCCGTCAACGTCACCAGGTCGATCACGCGCTCCTCCGCCGCCACCGCAGCCACGCCCTCGGGCATGCCGATCCCGAGGTTCACCACGCTGTTGGCCTTGAGCTCCAGCGAAGCGCGGCGCGCGATGACCTTGCGTTCGTCCAGCGCCATCGGCGCCAGCTGGTCCATGGGCACGCGGATCTCGCCCGAGTAGGCCGGGTTGTACTGCTCGATGAAGGTCTGCATGTGGTACTCGGGCCGGGTCGCGACGACCACCGCGTCGACCATCACGCCCGGGACCTTCACCTGGCGCGGATGCAGGGTGCCGCGCTCCGCGATGCGTTCGACCTGGGCGATCACGATGCCGCCCGAGTTGTGCGCCGCCATGGCAATGGCCAGCGCCTCCAGCGTCAGCGCCTCGCGCTCCATCGTGAGGTTGCCGTCGGGGTCGGCGGTGGTGGCCCGGATGATGCCCACCGAGATCGGGAAGGCCTTGTAGAACAGGTATTCCCGGCCGTCGATCTCCATCAGGCGCACCAGCTCTTCGGTGGTGCGCGCATTGATGCGGCCGCCGCCGTGGCGCGGGTCGACGAAAGTGTCCAGCCCCACACGCGTGAGCGTGCCGGGCTTGCCCGCGGCGATGTCGCGGAACAGGTGAGCCAGCACGCCCTGCGGCAAGTTGTAGGCTTCGATCTCGTTGGCGACAGCCAGTTTCTGCAGCGCGGGCACCAGCCCCCAGTGGCCGCCCACGACGCGCTTCACCATCCCGGAGTGGCCCAGGTGATTGAGGCCGCGCTGCTTGCCGTCACCCTGCCCCGCGGCATAGACCAGCGTCAGCGCGCACGGCGAGCCGGTGCCCGTCTCCGCCTGGTTGGCGAGGAAGCGCGCCTCCAGCGCCACCGCGACTTCCTCGGCGAAGCCGATGCCCACGAAGCCGCCCGTGGCCACTGTGTCGCCATCGTGGATCAGCCGAACCGCCTCGGCGGCGGTCACCACCTTGTTGCGGCGTCCGCCAAGCGGCGCGTGGGGATTCAGGTCTGGGCTCACGGCATCTCCGAAGTCAGGTGCTTCCATCATCGCCAGTAACCGGCCTTCGTCGCTTCAGGAAAACCCATGGCAACCCGCACATTCACGAGGCCTGCTTCTGCTGCGCGCTGGCCCTGGTGGCCGCGTGGCGGTTGCGCGAAAGGCCCCCGCGCAGCCTGCTGCCGGTACAAAATTGCGGCATGTGCCAGCTGCTGGGAATGAACTGCAACACGCCGACCGATGTGACGTTCAGCTTCACGGGCTTCGCGCAGCGCGGCGGCCGCACCGACCACCATGCCGACGGCTGGGGCATCGCCTTCTTCGAGGGCGCGGGGCTGCGGCACTTCGTCGATCACCAGCCCGCCTGCGAATCGCCGGTGGCTGAACTCATCCGGCGCTATCCCATCAAGAGCCGCAACGTCATTGCGCACATCCGCAAGGCCACGCAGGGCGCCGTGGCGCTGGAGAACTGCCACCCGTTCGTGCGCGAACTGTGGGGCCGCTACTGGGTGTTCGCCCACAATGGCAACCTGGAAAACTTCCACCCGCGCCTGCACGCGAGCTTTCGCCCGGTCGGCACGACGGACAGCGAGCGGGCCTTCTGCTGGCTGATGCAGGAGATTGCGAAGTCGCACGCGGGCGTGCCCAGCGTCCAGGAGCTGACACTGACGCTGCGCGAGCTGACGCCGCAGATCGCCCGGCACGGCACCTTCAATTACATGCTGTCGAACGGCCAGGCGCTGTGGGCGCATTGCTCCAACAGCCTGTATTACGTCGAGCGCAAGCACCCGTTCGCCCATGCCCAGCTGGCCGATGACGACCTGTCCATCGACTTCGCCCGCAACACGACGCCGCAAGACCGCGTCGCGGTGGTGGTCACCGCGCCCCTGACCACCAACGAGACCTGGACCGCGTTCGAGCCGGGCCAGCTGAAGGTGTTCGTCGACGGCGTAGCTGTAGGTTAGAGACACGGGAATTTTCCATGTTGATACGTAACAACGGCACCATTGCACCTTGTGATTGGCCCGACAAAGGACGGCAAGGAACGCACGATGTTGCTGTTGGCGTTCTGTCCGGGGGGCGGCAAGGCAGTTGCGTCTGCGGCCTCGATCAAATCGATCGATTTTGCCTTGAGTCACGCAAAATCCGCGATGGCGAGCGCACAGTGGGTCGTCCAGGCGCCAAAGGACTTCAAGGTGGACAAGATTTCCGGAGACCTGAAGCCCGGCGGCAACCTGGCCGGCAAGATCACCGGCAGTCGCTCGTCTCGATCGATACGTTCCGCGGGTCGTTGACTTGCAGTTCCAATCCCGGCAGCGCCGGTCGGATTAGGACGGCGCCAGGGACGGCGACCTCACGGTGCTCGTCAATGCCAACACCGGCGCGGTTGAAAAGGTCTTGAAGTAGCAAGCAACTAGGCCTTGAGCGCCTCTTCCAGCGCGCTGATGAACCGTGCCGGCACATCGAAGCCGGCCTGCTGCGTGATCTCCTGAAAGCAGGTGGGGCTGGTCACGTTGATCTCGGTCAGGCAATCGCCGATCACGTCCAGTCCCACCAGCAGCAGCCCGCGCGCGGCAAGCACCGGGCCGATGCCGCGGGCGATCTCGAAATCGCGCTCAGACAGCGGCTGGGCCACACCCTTGCCGCCGGTCGCCAGGTTGCCGCGGATCTCGCTGCCCTGGGGAATGCGCGCCAGGCTGTAGGGCACCGGCTCACCGGCGATCACCAGGATTCGCTTGTCTCCCTGCGCGATCTCGGGCAGGAAGCGCTGGACCATGATGGTCGTCGTGCCCTGCCGGTTCAGGGTCTCGATGATCGAGCCCAGATTGAGCCCGTCGGCACCGACCCGGAAGATGCCCATGCCGCCCATGCCGTCGAGGGGCTTCAGGATGATCTCCTGGTGCTCGGTATGGAAACGCTTCACATCTTCGGCGCTGCGCGTCACCAGCGTCGGGCCGATGTATTGCGGAAACTCCATGATGGCGAGCTTCTCGGGATGGTCGCGCAGCGTGGCCGGCTTGTTGAAGACCCGCGCGCCTTCGCGCTCGGCCTGCTCCAGCAGGTGGGTGGCATAGAAGAATTCGCTGTCGAACGGCGGATCCTTGCGCATGATCACCGTGTCGAAATCATTCAGCGCCCGCACGCCTTCGTGGTTCACCTGGAACCAGTCGTCCAGCGTGCCGGTGAGCGAGATCTCGCGCACCTGCGCCTTGACGATGTCGCCGGTGCGCCAGGCCAGGTGGCGAGGCTCGCAGGCGGCAACGCGGTGGCCGCGGCGCTGCGCCTCGCGCATCATCGAAAAAGTGGTGTCCTTGTAGCTCTGGAAAGCTTCCAGCGGATCGGCGACGAAGAGGATGTTCATGGGGCGGTTCGGAAGGGCGCCTGTACTGTTGCACAAATTCGCCGGGCGCGTCGCCCGAGGGGTCGGCCCGCCCGTGACCGGCCCGTCAGATCTCGATCTTCGAGCCGAGTTCCACCACCGAGTTGTTGGGCAGGCGCAGGAAATCCGCCGCCGCGCTGGCGTTGTGGTGCATCTGCGCGAACAGCTTTTCGCGCCAGGCGGCCATGCCGCCACCAATGGTCGGGATGACGGTGTCGCGCGAGAGGAAATAGCTGGTCTTCATGCGCTCGATTTCGCAGCCGCGGGCGCGGATCTGCTCGAGAGCGCGCGGCACGTCGGGATCGTTCTTGAAGCCGTAGTGCAGGATGACCTGCCAGCAGGCGTGGCCCAGGGATTCGATCTCCACACGCTTGTTCATGCCAATCCACGGCACTTCGTGGCTCTTGACGGTGACGAACAGGTTGTGCTCGTGCAGCACCTTGTTGTGCTTGAGGTTGTGGAGCAGAGCGTTGGGCACGGTGCCGGGTTCGCCCGTGAGAAACACCGCAGTACCTTCAACCCGCGTCGGCGGGGTGATGAATACCGCTTCCAGGAAGCTGGGCAGGTCGATCGCATCGGCCCTGAGCTTCTCGTTCAGGATAGCGCGGCCCTCCTTCCAGGTCATCATCAGCGTGAACACGCCGCCGCCGATCATCAGCGGGAACCACCCGCCGTCGATCAGTTTCAACGAGTTGGACGCGAAGAAAGTGAGGTCAACCAGGAAGAACCAGCCCGTGGCGCCGATGCACAGGGCCAGGGGGTACTTCCAGCCGTAGCGGATCACGAAGAACGTGAGGATGGTCGTGATCAGCATGTCCAGCGTCACCGCGATGCCGTAGGCGCCGGCCAGCGCGCTGGACGTGCGGAACAACACGACGGCCAGCACGATGGCCACGAACAGGCCCCAGTTCACAACCGGGATGTAGATCTGGCCGGTCTCGCGCACACTGGTGTGCTGCATGTTCAGGCGCGGCAGGTAGCCCAGCTGGATCACCTGCTTGGTCACGCTGAAGGCGCCGGTGATCATGGCCTGCGACGCGATCACGGTGGCCATCGTCGCCAGGATCACCAACGGCAGGATGGCCCACTCGGGGGCCATCAGAAAGAACGGGTTCTTCAGCGCTTCCGGTTGCTTGAGAAGCAGCGCACCCTGCCCGAAGTAGTTGATCGTCAGCGCAGGCATCACGACGGTGAACCAGGCCAGCCGGATCGGCTTCTTGCCGAAGTGGCCGAGGTCGGCGTACAACGCTTCGGCTCCGGTGACGCACAACACCACGGCCCCCAGGATGACGAACGTGGTGCCCGGGTTGTGGAACATGAAGAGCACCGCGTAATGCGGGCTCAATGCCTTGAGCACCACCGGGTTGGTGACGATGTGAGAGATGCCCAGCAGCGAGATCGCCGCGAACCAGACCAGCGTGATCGGCCCGAAGAATCGGCCGATACCCGCGGTTCCGCGCTTCTGCACGACGAACAGGCAGAACAGCACGATCAGCGTGAGCGGCATCACCCATTCCTTGAAATGCGGCGACACCACTTCCAGTCCCTCGATGGCCGAGAGCACCGAGATCGCCGGCGTGATCACCCCGTCGCCGTAGAACAGCGACGTGCCGAAAATGCCGACGATCAGCAGCACGCGGCGCAATTCGGGCTTGTCCTTTACCGCCTGCGATGCCAGTGCCAGCATGGCGACGAGCCCGCCCTCGCCGTGGTTGTCGGCACGCAGCACCAGCACCACGTACTTGATGGACACGATCACCGTCAATGTCCAGAAGAAGATGGACAGGATGCCGAAGACGTTGTCGGGGGTGAATGGGACCAGCTTGGTTTCAAACACCGTCTTGATGGCGTACAGGACACTGGTGCCGATGTCGCCATAGACGACACCGATGGCGCCGATGGTCAGCGCCGCGAGAGAGGATTTGGAGCTTTGCACGAAGAGCCCCCGTCTTCACGGCCTCATGGCGGCCGGCGGGGTTGTTACCTTTGGGACCGTTATTGTGCGCTTTGGTAACGCGAAAAAGCGCTGATGTTGCAGTGCAACAACGGGGCGCTCTCTCTAACGGTTTGGGGTAGCCGGGTCAGTCGTAGACCTCGGCGTCCGGGTCGGTGGCTTCCAACTCGTAGCTGGCCGCCAGCATCGCCAGCCGGCCGATCACGCCATACATGTAGAAGCGGTTGGGTGCACTAGCCCCGGGCTTCTCGCCGGGCTGAGGTAAGCGCGTACTCTCGGAAAACGCCAAGGGGACGAAACTGGCGCCCGGCGCATTGAGGTTCTCGTCGATGCCGCGGTCGGCGTGGACGCGGTAGAAGCCGCCGACCACGTAGCGGTCCATCATGTAGACCACCGGTTCGGCCACCGCATCGTTGATGCGCTCGTTGGTCAACACGCCTTCCTGGATGATGACGTCGTGCACCTCCTGACCGTCCTTGATGACGGCCATCTTGTTGCGGGTCTTGCGACTCAGCTCGTCCAGGTCCTTCACGTCGCGCACCGTCATGATGCCCATGCCGTAGGTGCCATTGTCGGCCTTCACCACCACGAACGGCTTCTCGTTGATCCCGTATTCCTTGTACTTGCGCCGGACCTTGCCCAGCAGCGAATCCACGTTGGTGGTGAGGCACTCCATCCCCGTGCCTTCGGCGAAGTTCACCTGGCCGCAATGGTTGAACATCGGATTGATCAGCCACGGGTCGATGCCCAGCAGCTTGCCGAAGCGCTTGGACACTTCCTCGTAGCTCTTGAAGTGATTGCTCTTGCGCCGCACCGACCAGCCCGCGTGCAGCGGCGGCAGCAGGTACTGCTCGTGGATATCTTCCAGGATGCCCGGGATGCCGGACGACAGGTCGTTGTTCAGCAGGATGGTGCAGGGATCGAAGTCCTTGAGCCCGAGCCGGCGCTTGGTACGCACCACGGGCTCCAGCAGGACCGAGCCGCCGCCGGGCAGGTCGATCGTCGTCGGCTCTTTGATTTCCGGGTTGATCGAGCCGATCCGCACGTTCAGCCCCGCCATGTGAAAGATGCGCTTCAGCTGGGCCAGGTTGCTCAGGTAGAACGTGTTGCGGGTGTGGTTCTCGGGAATCACCAGCAGGTTCTTGGCCTCGGGACAGATCTTCTCGATCGCCGCCATCGCGGACTGAACGGCCAGCGGCAGCATCTCGGGCGTGAGGTTGTTCCAACCGCCGGGGTAGAGGTTGGTGTCCACCGGTGCCAGTTTGAAGCCGGCGTTGCGGATGTCCACGGAACTGTAGAAGGGCGGGGTGTGCTCCATCCATTCCAGCCGGAACCACCGTTCGATGGCGGGCATGGAGTCGAGGACACGCTGCTCGAGTTCGTTGATGGGCCCGTTCAGGGCCGTGATGAGATGCGGAACCATGCGGCCCTCTTGCCTTGTTTACTGGGATATCGGACAGGGATTGTAGGGATTTGAGGGCGGCCGTGCCCGTTTGCAAGCCCGGCCGCGCTCAGGACAGCTGGGCCAGCGGCAGGTTGAGCAGCAGGTTCTGGGGCTTGAGCTTCAGCCGCTTGTCGCCGTCCATGGCCATGGCGAGGTAAACCGGGCGCCCCGCAATCTCCGCGCGCATCACCGAAGGTTCGGCGAATTCGAGCTTGAACAGGCACAGCATGCCGGCCATCCGCTCGTCGCTCACGTCCTCGCCCCGGTACAGGTCGTTGAGCACTGCGCTGGCCTGCGCGTCCAGGCCCACGTGCCACACCCAGTGATCGTCATCGATCTCACTCTCCACCGAAATGCCGACCTCGGTCCTCAGAAAATGCCGGACCCAGCCCCGCAGCACTTCACACAGCGCCAACAGCGCCGGCTGGCCGTGGTTCAGGCTGACGACCAGGTCATGGGCCTCGTCGCGCTCCCAGTACACCTGCGCGTTGTCGTCGTGAAGCACGTCCAGCTCCGCGGTGCGCAGGGCCGCGCCGCCCTGCTTGAGCAATTCGCCGAGGGTGCCGAAGCTGGCGGAAATGGCGTGCCGCTCCACTGTTTCGTCATCGGCCGCCATCACCTGCCCATCCGCCTGCACCGACACGCGCTGGGTGCGAAACAGCATCTCGGCCGCGCGCGCCTGCATCGGCGAGGCCGCGTCGCCCAACGTGTGGCGCAGCAGGATCTGGGTGAGCTGGTGCACGAAGACCGGCGGCACGTCGACCCCCGCACCGCGGAACAGCGCCACGTAGCTGGCTTCCAGCGTGGGATGCGCCAGCAGGCGCTCGCGAAAGCGCAGCCAGATCCCGTAGTTGGCGCGGGCGTCCTCATCGCGCACAGCCGCGAGCTGCGATGCTAGGACCTCCGCGCGCGGCGCGTCCTGAAGGCGCTGGTGCAACGCGATTTCGTTTTCGCACGATTCGGCCACGGGCGCGAGCTCCGGGCGGTCCAGCAGGCTGCGCAGGAATTCATCGGTGACGAGCAGGTGCCCGTCGCCGGTCGTGTCCAGCAGGCGATAGCCGCACTGCCGCCAATAGTCACGCAAGGTGATTTCCCGCCAAGGTCAGGAGCGGATTTCGCCGTTACCCAGCACCACCCACTTGAGGGAGGTGAGGCCCTCGATGCCGACCGGTCCACGCGCGTGGAATTTGTCGGTGCTGATGCCGATCTCCGCGCCCAGGCCGAATTCGAAACCGTCTGCAAAGCGCGGGCTGGTGTTGACCATCACGCTGGCCGAATCCACTTCGCGCAGGAAGCGTTGCGCGTGCAAGTGATCGCGGGTGATGATGGCGTCGGTGTGGTGGCTGCTGTACTGGTTGATGTGGGCGATGGCCTCGTCGATGCCGGCGACCACTTTGATGCTGATGATGGGCGCGAGGTATTCTTCGTACCAGTCCTGCTCGACGGCCTCTTTCACGACAGCGCCCTGGATCGCGGCCAACATGCCTTGCGACTCACTGTCGCAGCGCATCTCCACGCCTTTGGCCGCGAACACCGCGCCGATCTTCGGCAGGAATTCCTTCGCGGCGCCGCGCGCGACCAGCAGGCCCTCGATCGCATTGCAGGGGCTGTATTTCTCAGTCTTGGCGTTGTCCGCCACGCTCACGGCCATGCCGATGTCGACCGGGTCGTCCACGTACACATGGCAGTTGCCGTCCAGGTGCTTGATGACCGGCACCTTCGCTTCGCGGCTGATGCGTTCGATCAGGCCCTTGCCGCCGCGCGGAATGATCACGTCGACGAATTGCGGCATCGCGATCAGCTGGCCGACGGCGTCCCGGTCGGTGGTCTGCACCAGCTGCACCGCTTCGGCCGGCAGGCCGGCATCGCCCAGCGCTTGCTGCACCAGCCGGGCCAGCGCCTTGTTGGAATCGATGGCTTCCGAGCCGCCGCGCAGGATGCAGGCGTTGCCACTCTTGATGGACAGGCTGGCCGCCTCGATGGTGACGTTGGGGCGGCTCTCGTAGATCATGCCGAACACGCCGATCGGCACGCGCATCTGGCCAACACGGATTCCGCTGGGCTGCTGGCGCAGTGACGTGATCTCGCCAATGATGTCGGGCATCGCCGCCAGTTGCTCGCAGCCTTGCGCCACCGTCTCGATGATCTTGGGCGTGAGCTTGAGGCGGTCGAGCATCGGTGCAGAGAGGCCGGCCGCCGTGGCGCGTTCGAGGTCCTTGCCGTTTTCGATCTGCAAGGGCTGGACGTTGGCGCGCAGCAGGGCAGCCAGGCCTCGAAGTGCCTTGCTCTTCGTCGCGGAGTCCGCGCGCGCCATCGCGGCCGAGGCCTGCCTGGCCTGCAGGCCGAGGGTCTGCATGTATTCGGCGACGTTGAGCGCGTTCATGCGGGGCATTTTCGCATGCCCGGCGTTCGCGCGCAGGCTGCTCAGGCTTGCGGCGAGCACTCCCGGCACAGCGAAAGGGCGAGGCGCTGTAGCGCCTGCCAACCGTCGGTGGGCCAGTCCGGCGCCTTCAGCCCCTTGACGATGCCGTCCACCAGGTGCGCGGAATGCAGCAGGTTGTCCAGGGCGGTGGTTGACAGGCGCGGCAGCACCCGCTCGTACAGCCGCTCCTTCAGGCCCCAGACGCGCTGCTCGCGCAGCGCCATCGGCAGCGGCCGGCCGGCCGCCATCGCATCTTTCACGCGCTTGAGGGCGCGAATGTCCTCCGACAGCGTGTAGTGCACCAGCACCTCGGCCTCGCCTTCGGCGCGCAGGCCGTCCAGCATGCGCTGCACGCGCGCCATCTGCCCGGCCAGCACGGCTTCGGAGAGTTTGAACACGTCGTAGCGCGCGACATTCAACACCGCCTTCTCGACCTGATCGAAGCCCAGTTCACCCTCGGGATAGAGCAGCGCCAGCTTCTGGATTTCCTGGTGCGCGGCCAGCAGGTTGCCTTCCACCCGGTCGGCAAAGAACTGCAGCGTGCGCTGGCCTTCCTCGCCCGCCACCACTTTCTGGTTCTGGCGCGCGAGCCGCTGGGCGATCCATTGCGGCAGCGCCTGGCGCTCCACCGGGTCGACCTGCAAGGTCACGCCATGGGAATCCAGCGCAGAGAACCACGCGCCGGTACGGGTCGCCTTGTCAAGCCGGGGCAGCAGCACCAGGGTCAACGTGCTGTCGTTGCCGGTGGCGGCTTCGGCCAGCTGCTGCAACGCCGGGCTGCCTTCCTTGCCCGGCTTGCCGGAAGGAATTCGGATCTCAACGATCTGCTTGTCGGCGAACAGGCTGAGCGAACCGCCGGCCGCCAGCACCTCGCTCCAGTCGAAATGCGCGCCGGCCACCGTATGGACAGTGCGCTCGGTGAAACCCTGCGTGCGGGCCGCCGCCCGGATCGCGTCCGCCGCTTCCTGGATCAGCAGCGGCTCGTCGCCAAACAGGGTGTACAGCGGCCTCAGGCCCTTTTGCAGGTGTTGGCTTAGTTGGGCGGCGGCGAGCTGCATGCCGGGAGTTTAAGCGCGCCGGCGCGCGCCGGGCCGGGAGTCAGGCGGCGAGTAGTCAGCAAGGCGCACTTGTCGAGGACCACTTCACGGAACACGCCGACGGCGCGATCGAGTAGCGCCTGGGTAATGGTCAGCGGCGGCGCGAACCGGATAACGGTCTCGTGGGTTTCCTTGGACAGCACACCCCTGGTGGCCATGCGCTCGACAAGCTCGCGTGCGGTGGCGAAAGCCGGGTCGATGTCCACGCCAACCCACAAGCCCCGGCCACGCACGGCCCGAATGATGGGATGGCCGACCCGGGCGACTTCGCGCAACTGCGCATTCAGGTAATCGCCCAGCACGGCGCTACGCGCCACGAGCTGCTCGTCCTCGATCACGTTCAAAGCCTCGAGCGCGACGGCCGCAGCCAGTGCATTGCCGCCGAAGGTGGAGCCGTGGCTGCCCGGTTCGAACACATCCATCACCTCCGCGTCGGCCAGGAATGCGCTGACCGGCAACAGGCCGCCGCCCAGGGCTTTGCCAAGGATCAGTGCGTCGGGGCGAATGCCTTCGTGCTCGAACGCGAACCAGCGCCCGGTGCGGCCCAGGCCCGCCTGCACTTCATCGATGATGAGCAGGATGTCGTTGCGATCGCACCATGCGCGCAGCTCGGTGAAGAAGCCTTCGGGCGGAACGATGACGCCGGCCTCGCCCTGGATCGGCTCGACCAGCACGGCGCAGGTGTTGGACGTGGTGGCGGCGCGCACGCTCGCCATGTCGCCAAAATCGAAATGCGTGAAGCCCGGCGCGAACGGGCCGAAGCCGGCGCGGTAGCCGGACTCGCTGGAGAAGCCGACGAGGGTGCTGGTGCGCCCATGGAAGTTGCCGCGAGCGACGAGGATCTCCGCGTTGCCGTCGGCAATGCCTTTCACCTGATGGCCCCAGCGCCGCGCGCACTTGATCGCGGTCTCGACCGCCTCGGCCCCCGTGTTCATCGGCAGCGCGCGGTCGAACCCGGCGATCCTGCAAAGCATTTCCAGGAAAGGGCCGAGCGTGGTGCCGTGGTAGGCGCGCGACGTGACGGCCACGCGCTCGAGCTGGCGATGGGCCGCCGCGACCAGGCGGGGGTGCAAATGCCCGTGGCTCACCGCCGAATACGCGCTCATCATATCGATGTATTCGCGGCCTTCCACGTCCCACACCAGGCAGTCGAGCGCACGGTCCACCACGACCGGCACCGGCTGGTAATTGCGGGCACCGTAACGCGCTTCCTTGGCGATAGAGTCCCGGGTGATTGCGCTGCTGGCGGCGTTCATGGCGTGTCCTCGGTTGAAGAGACCAGTCTAGGCGCGAGAGCGCTTCGACAGCCGCGATTCAACAGCGCCGCCACGGCGGCAACGGCAGGCGCGAGGGCGCTGCGCTTCCGAATCGGAAGCCATGCAGGAAGCCGCCGGAGTGTGTGCGGCCGCGCTTCTCTAGCGAGGCGACGTGAGCCGGGGAATCGGAAAGCCCGCAAATTCCTTGATCGTCTGCAGCTCGATGTTGGTGACGATCTTCTCGACGCCCAGCGACAGGTCGTCGAGCCAGGCGTTGATCAGCTGGTGGTAGCCGGCCAGGTGCGGGCAGGCAATGCGCACCAAGTAGTCGTAGCGGCCGCTGACCACATAGCAGCCGATCACTTCGGGTGCGGTGGCCATGCGGCGCTCGAACCGCTGCACCGTGGCCTGGCGCTGGTCCTTGAGCGCGATTTCCGCGAACACCGAGATCTGCTCGCCCTGCACCGATCGGCTGATGAGGGCACGGTAGCCTTCGATGAGTCCCTGGGTTTCCATCTTGCGCACGCGGTCGAGCGTGGCTCGGGCGGACAGGTGAATGGCCTCGGACAACGCCTGGATGGTGGCGCGCCCGTCGCGCTGGAGCAGTTCGAGCAGCTTCAGGTCCGCGCGGTCGAGGTGCATGGCGGCGCCTGGGCTCCGGCGGCCCTACAGGCTCTTGACGGCAGCCAGCCTGCGCATGAGCTGCTGCACGATGTCGGTCTGCATGTCACGGTACAGCAGGTTTTCTTCTGATTCCTTGGCCAGCACCGCCGACTCGTTGAAGCTGATGTCGCGTTGCTGAAGCAGCTCAGTTTCGGGAATCAGTTCCTTGCCCTGCGGCGTGCGCAGCTTGAACTTCAGGCGCGTGCGCAGCTGGAACTCGCGCACCTGTCCCGAAGCGTTCAAGCCAACCACGACTTTCTCGCGCTGGTCGGTCAGCACGTCCAGCACCACCTGCGCGGTATTGATGCGCGCCGCATCTCCGATCACCGTGAGCCCTTCGCTGAAAGCGATGGAGCGCTTGAGCTCCGCCCCCAGCGTCGAATTGGGGGCCGTTCCGATGTAGATGGTGGTGAAGGCGAAGTGCGGCGCCTGGCGCAGCTGGAAGCCGCAGGCGGACAACGCGAGTGCGACCCACATGAGCAGTACACGAACCACCGCGGAACCGGCTTTGTAGGGCCTTCCAGGGTGGTCCTTCATATGACCACATTGACCAGGCGACCGGGCACCACGATCACCTTCTTCGGCGTGGCGCCCGCGGCATGCAGCGCAAACGACTCGCAGGCGACCGCCAGGGCTTCGATCTCCTCGCGGCTGGCGCTGGCCGGCACCAGCACCGAGCCGCGATGCTTGCCGTTGATCTGCAATACCAGTTCGACCTCGTCCTGCTCCAGCGCGTCCACGTCGACCTTGGGCCAGGGTGCGTCGAGCAATTCGCCCATCGCCGAAGAGTAGCCGAGCGCATGCCAAAGTTCGTGCGCGATGTGCGGCGTCACCGGGTACATCACGCGCAGCAGGATGCCGAAGCCTTCGCGCATCGCCGCATCGCCGCCGTCCTGCACGCCGCCCTTGAAGTCTTCCAGCGCGTTGAGCAGCTTCATCGAACCCGACACCACGGTGTTGTACTGCATGCGCTGGTAGTCGTAGTCCACCTGCTTGAGCACGCTGTGGATCTCGAACCGCAGCGCCTTGGCCGGCTTGCCCGTGCCCCTGGCGACGGCCGGCGACGTGCCGCCGAGCTTGTGGCCGAAGTGCCAGACGCGCCGCAGGAAGCGGAACGACCCTTCGAGCGCGGCGTCGTTCCACTCCAGCGTCGCCTCGGGCGGCGCCGTGAACATAGTGTACAGCCGCGCCGTGTCCGCGCCGTATTTGTCGATCAGCGCCTGGGGATCGACACCGTTGTTCTTGGACTTGGACATCGTGGTCCAGCCTTCGTAGGTGACCGGCAGGCCGTCGGACTTCGCAGTCGCCGAGATCACCTTCGCATGCTCGTCGCGGACGATGTCCAGGTCGTGGGCCCAGAAGTATTCCTTGCCGGCTCCGGTCCGCACGAACGCCTCGTTCAGCACCATGCCCTGCGTCAAGAGCTTGGTGAAGGGCTCGTCCACCTGGACCAGTCCCAGATCGCGCATCACCTTGGTCCAGAAGCGCGCGTAGAGCAGGTGCAGGATGGCGTGTTCGATGCCGCCGATGTACTGGTCCATCGGCATCCAGTAATTCGCGCCCTCGCCGACCATCGCCTGCTCGTTCTTCGGGTCGCAATAGCGCATGTAGTACCACGCCGAATCGACGAAGGTATCCATGGTGTCGGTCTCGCGGCGCGCGGGCTTGCCGCAGACGGGGCACTGGCAGGCCAGGAAATCCTCGCGCTTGTTGAGCGGATTGCCCGAGCCGTCGGGCATGCAATCCTGCGGCAAAACCACCGGCAGGTCCTTTTCCGGCACCGGCACCGCGCCGTGTTCTTCGCAGTGGATGATGGGGATCGGCGTGCCCCAGTAGCGCTGGCGCGAGACACCCCAGTCGCGCAGGCGCCAGGTGGTCTTCAATTCGCCCAGGCCCTTCTGTTCGAGCGCGTGCGCCACCGCTTTCACCGCGTCCCCGTACGAGAACCCGCTGAAGATGTCGGAGTTGATCGTGACGCCGTCTTCCTTGTCCGAGTACCAGTCGTGCCAGTGCTTGTAGTCGTAGTGCTCGCCGTCCAGGTGCACCACCTGCATGATCGGCAGGTTGTACTTCAGGGCGAAGGCGAAATCCCGCTCGTCGTGGCCCGGCACGCCCATCACCGCGCCGTCCCCATAGCCCATCAACACATAGTTGCCGACCCAGACGTCGACCGGCTCCTCGGTGATCGGATGGAACACCACCAGGCCCGTGGGTATGCCTTCCTTCTCGCGCAGTGCGAGTTCGGCCTCGGTCGTGCCGCCTTTCTTGCAGTCTTCGATGAACTGAGCGAGCTTCGGGTTGGTGCTGGCCGCATGCGCGGCCAGCGGGTGCTCGGGCGCCACGGCGCAGAACGTAACGCCCATGATGGTGTCGGCGCGCGTGGTGAACACATACATGCGGCCGTCGCCGATCAGTTCGCCGTGCCAGTCGCGGATGGCGTGCGTGAAGGCGAAGCGCACGCCCTCGCTCCTGCCGATCCAGTTCTCCTGCATCAGCTTCACGCGCTCGGGCCAGCCGGGCAGCTGGTTCTGCACGTGGTCGAGCAGTTCGTCGGCGTAGTCGGTGATCTTCAGGTAGTAGCCGGGGATCTCGCGCTTCTCGACCGGCGCGCCGGTCCGCCAGCCCTTGCCGTCGATCACCTGCTCGTTGGCCAGCACCGTCTGGTCGACCGGGTCCCAGTTCACCACCTGGGTCTTGCGGTAGGCGATGCCCTTTTCCAGCATCTTCAGGAACAGCCACTGGTTCCACTTGTAATAAGTCGGGTCGCAGGTGGCCACTTCGCGCGACCAGTCGATCGCCAGGCCCATCGCCTGCATCTGCTGTTTCATGTAGGCGATGTTGTCGTAGGTCCACTTCGCCGGCGGCACGCCGTTTTTCATGGCCGCGTTTTCCGCGGGCAGGCCGAACGCGTCCCATCCCATCGGCATCAACACGTTGTAGCCGCTCATGCGCAGGTGGCGCGTGAGCATGTCGTTGATGGTGTAGTTGCGCACGTGGCCCATGTGCAGCTTGCCGCTGGGATAGGGCAGCATGGAACAGGCATAGAACTTCTTCTTGCCCGCGGCCTCGGTGACGCGGTAGGCGTCCTGCGCAATCCAGTGCGCCTGGGCCGACCGCTCGACCTCGGAAGGAATGTATTTTTCTTGCATGGTGGACGGCGGGGTAGTTTCGCGCTGCCTCAGGCGATTTTACGGGCGCGTCAGCGTGCAGACTGGTCCGGTTCCGCAACAAAACCGATGCGATTCAGCCCGGCCTTTTGCGCGGTGCCCATGATTTCCACCACGCGGCCGTACGGCACGGCCTGGTCGGCGCGCAACTGCAGCTCGGTTTCGGGGTTCCTGCGGGCGGCTTCGGTCAGCTGCTGCGCAAGCTGCGCCGCGGTGACGGGCTTGTCGTCCAGGAAGGCGCGCCCGGACTTGTCCAGCGCGACCGTGACGAACTTCGGCGCCTCGTTGGGCCGGGCGGCGTCGGTGCGGGGCAGGTCCAGCCGGATCGAATTGGCCAGCAGCGGCGCGGTGATGATGAAGATCACCACCAGCACCAGCATGACGTCGACCAGCGGCGTCATGTTGATGTCGCTCATGGGCTGCGGTCCCTGCGTGCGCTCCAGGCGTCCAAAACTCATGGGACCCCCACGCTTGCAGCTGAAGCTGCTTCGCGGCCCCCCGACGGTACGTTCGCGCCTTGGGGCGGCCGGGCGGCGCTCAGGTCGGCGTGCGAGGTCAGAAGTTCGCGCAGGTCGCGCGCGAAGCCCTCCAGGTCGGCTTCGATGCGGCCGATCAGCCGGCCGAACACGTTGAAGCCCAGCACCGCAGGGATCGCCACCGCGAGGCCGGCGGCCGTCATGATGAGCGCCTCTCCTACCGGGCCGGCCACCTTGTCGATGCTGATCTGCCCGGCGCTGGCGATGCCCGTCAGGGCATGGTAGATGCCCCAGACTGTGCCCAGCAGGCCGACAAAAGGCGCGGTCGAGCCGACGGTGGCAAGCAGCACCTGGCCGAATTGCAGCTTGTCCAGAACTCGGTGCAGCGCGTCGCGCAGCAAGCGGGTGAGCTGCTGCGACCGGTCGCCGGCGCCGGCCAGCGAACCGGTGGAGTCCAGCTGGGTGGCCGCAATGAGGGGCAGCAGCAGGGCTTCGCGATCGAACGCGCCGACTCGCTCGCTCGCCTCGGCGACGGAGGGCGACTGCCAGAAGGCGGCGGTGCTGCGGCCCACATCGCCCGAAGCGCGACGCAGCAGCCAGGCCTTCCAGAGAATGACCACCCAGCTCGCGACCGACATGGCCAACAGCAGCACGGCCACCAGCCTGGTGATCGCGTCGCCCTGGCTGAACAGCTCACGCATATCGACTCCGATCTTTGTTGGCCACGCTGTAGACGTGAGCCACCGCGGAGCCGGCTTTGCCGGGCCGCCGGTGGCGCCCCCTTGAGGGGGAGGCGCCGAAGGCGCTTCGGGGGTGGGGTTTCACTTGAGGCCCAGCACGTCAAACATGTCGAACATGCCGCTGCGCTTGTCCGCCAGGAACCGAACGGCGCGCAGGCTGCCCTCCGAATAGGTGGCGCGGCTGGCCGACTTGTGCGTGATCTCGACGCGCTCGCCGGCGCCGGCGAACATCACGGTGTGGTCTCCCACGATGTCGCCGCCGCGGATCGACGTGAATCCGATGGCTTGCGCAGGCCTTTCGCCGGTGACGCCTTCGCGCGCATAGACGGCGCATTCCTTCAGGTCGCGGCCCAGGGCACCGGCGATCACCTCGCCCATCTTGAGCGCAGTTCCCGAGGGTGCGTCGACTTTGTGGCGGTGGTGCGCCTCCACGATCTCAATGTCGTAGCCGCTGGACAGCGCCCGCGCAGCCATCTCGATCAACTTGAGCGTGACGTTGACGCCGACACTCATATTGGGCGCCATGACGATGGCGATGTCGCGCGCCGCATCGGTGACCAGTGCTTTCTGGTGGTCGGTGAAGCCCGTGGTGCCGATCACCGCATTGACCCCGAGCTCGCGGCAGGCCTTGATGTGGGCGAGCGTGCCCTCCGGCCTGGTGAAGTCGATCAGCACGCGTGCACCGGCCAGGCCGGTGCGCAGGTCGGACGAAATGGGGACCCCGCTCGCGTGGCCGAGGAAGGCCGCTGCGTCGTTGCCGATGGCCGGGCTCGAGGGTATGTCCAGCGCGCCGGCGAGCTGGCAGTCTTGCGAGGCGCGGATGGCCTCGATCAGCATGTGGCCCATGCGCCCGCTGGCGCCGGCCACCGCCACCTTGTGGGGGGATTGACGGGTGTCAGCCATGGCGAGGTGGTCAGCGGGTGGGCGGTTCGAGTGGAGGGTAGTTCACCGCCAGTGCGGGCGCGGTCGGGGCGGCCGGCGCGGGCTGGCGTTCGACGGAGAACTGCTTCAGCGTCTCCTCGCTGGCTTCGAGCACGGGCACCCTGGCTTCCTTGCGCTTGCTGTCGAGCGTCGCGACAAATTCCGCTTCGCTCGGCATGGTGTCGCCTTCGAAACGGTCGAGCATCGCACCCTTGAAGAACAGGGCGAGCTTGCGCTCCTGCGGCTCGACGCCCTGGCGCTTCAGGGTGAATACATAGTCCCAGCGGTCGGCGTGGAACACGCTTGCCACCAGCGGCGTTCCCAGCAGGTCGCGCACCTGCTGGCGGCTCATGCCGGGCTTGAGCGCCTCGACCTGCTCACGGGAAACGAAATTGCCCTGGACCACATCTACTTTGTAGGGCGTGATCGACCCGACCAGCCGATTGCTGACGTTGTCCAGGCTGCCGCAGGCGCCGGCCGATACGCAGGCGGCCAATGCCAGGGCGAGGCGGGATGCGCGAAGGGTGATGACGGACATGGGCGGACCGGTAGCGATATGATCAAACGATTGTAGCGGCTGCCCCGCCCCGGGCACTGTGGGGAACCCATGGCCAACATCGACGAACTCAAGAGTACCGGCCTGAAAGCCACTTTGCCCCGGCTGAAGATCCTGGACGTGTTCCAGAAGGGCGCGCAACGGCACATGACGGCCGAGGACGTGTTCCGGGTGTTGCTGGAGGACCGTTCCGACATCGGCCTGGCCACCGTCTACCGCGTGCTGACCCAGTTCGAGCAGGCCGGCATCCTCACACGCAGCCACTTCGAGAGCGGCAAGGCGGTGTACGAACTCAACGAGGGAACGCACCACGACCACCTGGTCTGTCTCGACTGCGGGCGGGTCGAGGAATTCTACGACGCCGAGATCGAGAGACGCCAGAACGCCGTGGCCAAGACCAAGGGTTTCCTGATCGCCGACCACGCACTCAGCCTGTACGCAAACTGCACCAAGAGCCCCTGCCCCAACCGCCCGCCGCCGCATCCGCAGGGGCATCGGCACCAGTGAATGCCGGCCTGACGGCCGCGATTCGCCGTCAGGCTGGCAGCAGGAACGTCTGCATCGTCCCCTTGCCCTCTACCTGCACTGGTCCCCGGGGCTTCACTTCCATCGTCGAGCGCAACAAGTCTGCCGTGAACTCGGTGCACTGGATCGCGCCGGGAATGCCGTGCGATTCCATCCGGCTCGCCGTGTTCACGGTGTCGCCCCACAGGTCGTAGATGAACTTGCTGCGGCCGATGACGCCGGCGACGACCGGACCGGAATTCAGGCCGATGCGAACCTGCAGGGGCTCACCCGTCTCGGCGGCGATGCGCTCCACCGCCGCCAGCATGTCGCTGGCCATGCGGGCCGCCGCCACCGCATGGTCATGGCGCGGAAGGGGCAGCCCGGCGGCGGCCATGTACGCATCGCCAATTGTCTTGATCTTTTCCAGGCCGTGCCGCTCGGCCAATGCATCAAAATCCGAAAAGATGCGGTCGAGCAGCCGCACCAGATCCTGCGGAGACTTGGCGGCCGAGAGCGCAGTGAAGCCGACCAGGTCCGCGAAAAGCACGGTGACTTCGGCGCTGTGGTCGGCGATGGCCTCGGGTGAGGATTTGAGCCGTTCGGCAATGGATCCGGGCAGGATGTTGAGCAGCAAGCGGTCCGAGCGCGCCCGCTCGTTCGCCACATCGCGCAAGGCAATGAACGCCTGGCGGACGGCGGCGTCCATCTGGTAGCAGACCAGCATACCGATCAGGTTGGCAGTAAGCAGTGCGATCCCATGTCGCATGACGGACGCGGCGGGCAGAAACCCACCCGCGCTCAGCAACCCGATGTACAGGGCCATGCTGATCCAGCCGGCTGCGATCGCCGCTGGAAAACGCAGGCGGAACACCCCGTAGATGGTGAAGATCTGCAGCGCAAGAATGTAGAACCCCGAGGCGACCAGGCCTTCAGTGGAGTTGAAGGAGGAAAGCCGGATGTCCGCGAGCGAGACCAGGCAGGCAACGAGCAGCATCATCGCCTGATGCCGCCGGACGTAAAGGCGCGTGTACGTCAACGCATAAGCGGCCCCCATCACGGCAAGCAAGGCGACTGCGACGACGAACATGCGAGGCATCTCCGCCCGGACCTGTGGCGCCACATAGAAGACGCCAGGCGAGAGGATGAGCGTGAAGGCCGTGGTCCAACCGATGGCCAGCCGCATGGGGTGAATGGACTTGCTCGCCTGCTCCTCGGCAAACGATACTTCCAGCGCCTTGTCCCTGAAGCGCAGGGACCAGCGATTTACCTGGAGCAATTCGGTGGTCATCCGCTGGCTTCCCGGGCCTGGATGCGGGGTCAGGCCCCCGACGATGTCCGCGGCAAGAACTTCACTTGTCCTGCTCCATCGCGCGGCGATGCCGTTCGACAAACTCCTGGTAGGTGTCTACCCCGCGCAGCTGCAGGATGGTGTTGCGCACCGCGGCTTCCACCAGAACGGCGATATTGCGACCGGCCACCACCTGGATCACGGCCTTGCGCACCGGTACGCCCAGCACGTCCTGCGTGAGCGGCTCGTAGGGCAGGCGTTCGTATTCGCGCTCCAGCGTCTCGCGCCGCACCAGGTGCACGATCAGCTTCAGACGCATCTTGCGGCGCACCGCCGTCTCGCCGAAGATTGCGCGGATATCGAGCAGGCCGATGCCGCGCACCTCCAGCAGGTTCTGCAGCAGCTCGGGGCAGCGCCCCTCGATCGTGGTCTGGTTGATGCGAAACAGGTCCACCGCGTCGTCGGCCACCAGTCCGTTGCCGCGCGAGATCAGCTCCAGGCCCAGCTCACTCTTGCCCAGACCCGACTCGCCGGTAATCATCACGCCCAGGCCCAGGATGTCCATGAACACGCCATGCATCGAGGTGCGCTCGGCGAAGTGCTTGGACAGGTAGGCCCGCATCACGTCGATGACAAAGGCCGAGGGCTCGTGCGTGGCGAACATCGGGATCTGCGCACGCTCGCACATCGACAACAGCGCGTCAGGCGCCACCTGGTTGTCGGTCAGCACCAGCACCGGCGGCTCCAGCGTGACGATGCGGGCGATGCGGCGAGCGCAGTCTTCGGCCGTCGCGTTGGTGAGGTAGGCGATTTCCCGTTCGCCGAGGATCTGCACCCGGTACGGGTGGATGTAGTTGAGGTAGCCCACCAGGTCGGCACCCGAGCGGGCCGCCCGCACGGCTATCTCGTCGAAGCGGCGTTCCGAAGCGCCAAGCCCGGCGACCCACTCCCACTTGAGCTGCGCCCGGTGGTCTTCGAACAGGACGTCGGCGCTGACGACGGTGGGTTTCATCCCGTCACGGACAACGGCTTGAGTGCCGCCGGGCCGCCCCCAGGCGCGATGGTCCCTTCGGGGAGCAGCGCTGGACACCAAGTGACAAGCGTGGGGGCCACGTTCAGGCGGGTTGGGCCGATTGCCAGGTGGCAATGAGCCGGTGCAATTCGGCTGCGTCGGAGCAGGCCTTGATCTTTTCGCGCAGCGCCGAGTCGCTCAGCAACTCGGCGATTTCGGAGAGAATTTCCAGGTGCTTTTGCGTGGCGGCTTCCGGCACCAGCAGGAAGATCAGCAGGTTCACGGGTTGCTCGTCCGGCGCGTCGAATCCGATCGGATGCGCCAGCTGGAACAGGGCCGCCATCGGAGCTTTCAACCCCTTGATCCGCCCGTGCGGGATGGCCACGCCATGGCCCAGGCCGGTTGAGCCCAAGCGCTCGCGCGCGAACAGGCTGTCGGTGATCAGGGCGCGGGACAGGCCGTGCAGGTTTTCGAAGAGGAGCCCCGCCTCCTCGAAAGCACGCTTCTTGCTGGTGGCATCGACGCTCACGAGCACTTGAGCGGCAGGCAGGATGGACGCGAGTCGATTCATGGTCGGGTTTACGATTATGCACCGACGGGTGCGCCGCAATGGAACGCACTGTCAGGCCCGGCGGTCGATACAGAAACGAAAAAGCCGCCCTGGAGGCGGCCTGTTTATCCGGTGATTGGCGTTACATCACGCGCTTCGGCGCTGCGTGGTGGTGGTCCTGCAGCCTCGTCTTGTGCTTGCCGACCTGTCGGTCAAGCTTGTCGACCAGTTCGTCCAGGGCGGCATAGAGGTCCTCGTGCGAGCTGGCGGCGAACATGTCGTTGCCCTTCACGTGGATCTTGCATTCGGCTCGCTGTCGTCGTTCGGGTTCCTTTTGTTTTTCAACGGTGAGCAGCACTTTGATATCGACAACCTGGTCAAAGTGGCGGGTGATTCGATCAAGCTTGGTGGTCACGTAATTGCGCAGGGCCGGGGTAACTTCCAGATGGTGACCGCTGATCGTCAAGTTCATGAGTAGCCTCCTGTTGCTCTCGGGTGGGAAAGGGCCGCCGACCAAGGCCGGGGCGGCTGGAAACTTGGATTCCTGAGTGTGCGATTCACTATGCCCGCGATGACTTTGAAAAGCAATTGATTTCGCTCGCTGCGCGGTGCCAGGGTGAAACCCACCGAGCAGGCGCGCAAAAAAAAGCGACCCCTACGAGGGCCGCTTTCAGCCACCTTCGGTGGCTTCAGGGCTCAGCGCGTGCGCCAGGCCATGACCGGATCGTTGAGATGGTTCCACCCGCGGGCCAAAGGGTGGGCCTGCGCGCCGGGTCGCTCCAAGTTGGCGTGTTCGGTTCGTTCGCTCACGGGCTTGTCGCGCAGGCTGTCGGTGAAGCGGTTGGGGGATTTGGGTTCGTTGAACATGATGAGGTTCCGGTTGCTTCAACTGCCACTGCTGGCGGCGGCGGGCTTCTGGCTGCTCTGGCTGGCGTGGCGATCGGCGCACTGGGCGAGGAACGGCCAGGCATGGCCGGTGCGGCTGCGCCGGGCGACCAGGCTCGTGCCTTTGCCTTCTTCGCCTTCGGGGGCTGGGCCGTAGCCAGTTCGGCTTGCGGTCGGGTCGGTCGCGAGCTGGATCATCAGTAACTCCTTGAGGATGCCGGCGCGGTGCGCCCGGGAAGTCCGTTCCAATTTAGGGGAGCTGCCTCAGCAGACATGTCGGACAGGTCGGGCCGCTTTTGTAGGACTCGTCCTGCATGACTTGGAGAAAGGCCTGAATCACACGCTGCCCGCAATCCCCTGGGTGCTGCTGCTGGCGGGAAGGCAGCCAGCCCCCAGTTCAGAGGCGGCAATGCAAGGCTCCGGCTGGACGCCCGCGCCGGTTTGCACGGCCACGTTCTTGCTCTACCATGGCAGAACGAGGAGAGCGGGGCCGCCACGGGGGCCTGCGATCACGGCCATGAGCCTGAGCACGATCATCCACGCGGGACTGACCCGCCCGGGACGCCCGGTCCACGCCCTGGTGCTGATGGGGGGCGGCGCTCGCACGGCCTACCAGGTCGGGGTGCTGCAGGCTCTGGGGTCCATCCTCAAGCTGCGCAGCGAGTCGGACAACCGGTTTCCCTTTCAGGTGCTGGTGGGCACCTCTGCCGGGGCGCTGAATGCCGCGTACCTGGCGGGCACTGCGGTGCTGGGCCTGCAGGCCTTCGTGCAACTCGGACAGTTCTGGAGCCGACTGCGCTCCACCGATGTCTACGAGCTGGACGTCTCGCCCTGGGTCCGGTTCAACCGGCTCGTGGCGGCGCTCTCGCTGTGGCGCAACTCGCGCCGCCACGGCGCCATCCTGAACAACATGCCGCTGGTGGACACGCTGCACCACGCGGTGTCGTTGCAAGGCATCGAGGAGGCGCTGCAGACCAAGGCGATCGACGCTGTCGCCGTCACCGCATCCAGCTACACCAGCGGTGTTCACTGGACCTTCTGCCACACCGCCCGCGACCACAAGCTGCAGGCCTGGAACCGGCCCGATCGCCGCGCCGAATTCCAGCCAATCACGATCGAGCACCTGATGGCGTCCAGCGCCATTCCCTTCCTGTTCCCGGCGACACCGCTGTGGGTGGACGGCCATCGCGAATTCTTCGGCGACGGGTCCATGCGGCAGATCTCGCCGCTGTCGCCGGCCATGCACCTGGGCGCGCACAAGATCCTGGTAGTGGGCGTGGGCCAGCCGCAGCGCTCGGGCCTGGCCGGGGGTGCGGCGCCGCAAGGGGCCGCGCGCGAGCCGACCCTGGGTGGCATCGCCGGCCACGCGATGGCGAGCGTGTTCCACGACACGCTGCAAGCCGATGTGGAACAGGCCCAGCGCGTGACCAAAACTTTGCAACAGCTGCCACGCGAAGTAGCGGCCGTACTGCCCTATCGCTCGGTGGAAGTGCTGGCACTGCAGCCGACACAGTCGCTGGACGCGCTGGCCCAGACCTATGCACACGAACTCCCGGGCTCGGTGCGGCGCGCACTCGGTGGTCTGGGCGCGCTCAAGGGCGGCGGCGGCGCGTTGGCCAGCTACTTGCTTTTCGAGCCTGGCTTCGTGCAGGCACTGATCGCCCTGGGCGAGCAGGACGCCTACGCGCGCAAGGAAGAATTGCTGGCCTTCTTTGCCGATGGGGCGCTGACCCAGCCCGCCGTCGCGGCATAATCGCCCGGTCAAAACTCCTGCAGAGCGCTTCTTGGAAACCTGCCCTCTTCCTCTTTAAACGGTTCAGTCCACCAGGAGCGCGCCGTGCACGACACCGCCCTCGACAACGCCAAGCGCTTCTTGGATGCTTACGTGCGGCCCGGCACGACCCGACAAGTGGTGGACATTGGTTCGCAAGACGTGAATGGGTCGCTTCGCAGCGTGTGCCCGGCCGGGGTCGAGTACGTTGGCGTCGACTTTTGCGCCGGGCCCGGGGTCGACATCGTGCTGCGGGACCCGTATGAGCTGCCCTTCGAGAGCGAGTCGCTCGATGTGCTGTTTACCACGTCGTGCTTCGAGCATTCCGAGCTGTTCTGGGTGCTGTTCCTGGAGCTGCTGCGCGTGCTACGGCCCAGCGGCCTGCTGTACCTGAACGCGCCTTCCAACGGCGCCTTCCATCGCTACCCCGTCGATTGCTGGCGCTTCTACCCGGACGCCGGCCGGGCGCTGGTGACCTGGGCCCGCCGCAACGGGATGCAGCCGGCCCTGCTCGAATCGTTCGTCGCGGCGCAGAGCGACATCAACCCCTGGGGCTGGAACGACTTCGTGGCCGTATTCGTCAAAGACCAGTCGTGCGCCGCCGCCCATCCCCGCCGCATGCTGGAGACCCTGCCTGCGTATTCGAACGGCGTGCTCAACGGCTCCGACGGCTTCCTGCGCTTCAGCCGACAGTCGGAAGACATGCACAAGCTGCGGCGCGCCGGCAGCCAGCCGCAAGCGGGCCTGCCGGAAGATTGAATCGCGATGCGCGGTGCCATAATCGCGCCCATCTTCACTTCGGAGCAAGCTCCTTGGAAACCTGCCCTAGTCGGTAGCTTTCAACGACCGTGACACGGCGTTGAAAGCACCCTGGCCGCAACGCCAGGCAACGTTTGATAGTCACGGAAACAGAGCCATGCTCAACATCTTCACGCTCGCCAACGGCCGGCTCTTCCAGGAAGAGATCGAGTCGCTGGAAGAGCTCTCCAAGTTCCAGCCGATCTGGGTCGACCTGGAATCGCCCACGCCGGAGGAAAAGCGCTGGGTCAAACAGTATTTCGGCCTGTCCATCCCGGAAGACGCGATGGACGAGGACATCGAGGAGTCCGCCCGCTTCTACGAAGAAGACAACGGCGAGCTGCATATCCGCAGCGACTTCCTGATCGCCGACGACGAGCAGCCGCGCACGGTTCGGGTGGCGTTCATCCTGAACTTGGTCAACGATGCGCTCAAGAGCAAGGGCGTGCTGTTCTCGATCCACGATGAAGACGTGCCGGTGTTCCGGCTGCTGCGCCTGCGCGCCCGGCGCGCGCCGGGCCTCATCGAGGACGCCAAGGAAGTGCTGCTCAAGCTGTTCGACGCCGACGCCGAATATTCCGCCGACACGCTGGAAGGCATTTACGACGAGCTGGAAAAGGTCAGCAAGCAGGTGCTGGCCGGCGAAGTGACCGACACATTGGCCGGCGAAGTTCTGGGTGCCATTGCGCTGCAGGAAGACCTGAACGGCCGTATCCGCCGCAACGTGATGGACACCCGTCGCGCCGTGAGCTTCATGATGCGCAGCCGCATGCTGAGCGCCGGCCAGTTCGAGGAAGCACGGCAGATCCTGCGTGACATCGAGTCGCTGGACAACCACACCGCGTTCCTCTTCGACAAGATCAACTTCCTGATGGACGCCACCGTCGGTTTCATCAACATCAACCAGAACAAGATCATCAAGATCTTTTCGGTGGCCAGCGTCGCACTGCTGCCGCCGACACTGATCGCCAGCATCTACGGCATGAACTTCAAGTACATGCCCGAGCTGGACTGGGCGGTCGGCTACCCGTATGCACTGGCGCTGATGGTGGCCAGCGCCCTGGTACCCATGTGGTACTTCCGCAAGCGGGGATGGCTCCGATGAGTCAAGCGGACGCGAATCAACCCCGCAGCAGTGCGTCGACAATAGCCGCCGAATGCCGGCTGGCGACCTCCTGGATGAAGGTCAGGAAGTCGCCATGCGCTTGGTCGTCGGCCCGGTCGGAAATCGTGCGCACCGCCGCGAAAGGGATGCCGTAGTCGCGGCAGACCTGGGCGAATGCCGCGCCTTCCATTTCCACCGCCAATGCATCCGGCAGGGCCACTTGCAACGCATGGCTCTCGGCGGTAGTCGACACGAAGCGGTCTCCACTGGCCACCAGCCCGCGATGCAAGCGCGCACCCGGCAACGCGGCCATCACGGCGCGCGCCAGCTCTGAAGTCAGCGTCGCGTCCGTCGTAAACCGGCTGACGCCGTACAACGGCACCTCATATTTCGGAAATATCGGCGATGCATCGAGGTCATGCTGGATGAAGCTGTCGGCGACCACCACATCGCCCACATTGACACCGGCCGCCAGACCACCCGCCACCCCGGTGAAGATGACGCGGTCAACCTTGAAGCGCTCGACGAGCGACGTCGCCGTCGTGGCCGCCGCCACCTTGCCGATTCGCGACAGCACGGCCACGACGTCCTGTCCATGCAGATGTCCCACCCGGAACTCGCGCCCGCCGGCGCTCTGCATGTGTTCGTCGGGCATGAGCGCAAGGACCGAGGACAGTTCCTCCTGCATGGCTGAAACGATGGCAGTGCGCATGAGGCGCATTGTCCGGCATGCGTTGTCCGGCGTCTCTTCCGCCCGGCAACGTGCATCAACCCGGTGTTGCGCCCTGGCGCAGGGCCACGACCGCCGCAGCGCAGCCCGCCAAAGTGCACACGATCATCGCGCCCGACGGCAGATCCAGCACCGCCGACAGGGCCAGTCCCAACCCATAGCCGGCAGCGCCCAGCCCATAGGCCAGGGTCAGCCGGCGCTTGCCGCGTAAGCCTCTGGTCGCAAGGGCCGGAATGATCAGGCTCGAAAACACCAGGTACACGCCCACCAGTTGAACCGACGCCGTGACGGCCAGGGCGAAGGTCGCGTAGAAGCCGAAACGCCCCAGGCCCGACATCCCGGCGCGCCACATCGCCACCAGGAGCGCCGTGGTGATCGCCGCGAGCCAGAGCAGTTGTGTGGTGTTGACCCACAGGATCTGGCCGACGAGCAGATCTCTCAGGTGTTCGCCGCCATGCGGGTTGCCCGCAAGCAGGAGAATCCCGGCACATGCGGCCACGATGAACAACACGCCGATCAACGCCTCCTGATCCTGCGCCGCGTGCCGCTCCGTCCAGGTGAGCAGCCACGCCCCCAACAGCGCGGATGTCACGGCGACTGCCTGCACCGCGGGCCCTCCCTCGGGCATGCCCAATGCGCCGGCGGCGATCACACCCAATCCCGCAATCTGCGCAATCGCCAGGTCAATGAACACGATGCCGCGATCGAGCACCTGCATGCCCAGGGGCACATGCGTGGCCAGCACCAGCAGGCCCGCGGCCAGCGCGGGGGCAAGGATGCCCCAGTCGAGCGCGCCCCAGTTCATCGACTGCCGCCGGCGGCAACGAGCCGGGCGATGGTGTCATCGAAGAGGCCGAAAAGGTCCTTTGCGCCGTCTGTGCCGCCCACGGTGAACGGAATTTTCACGGCGGGGATGCCCGAGTTTTTCGCCAGCCAGTCGGAAGCGCGCGGGTCCTGGTAAGCGGCGTACAACGTCATCCGCGCGGGCGCCGCCTTGAGCGTGGCCAGCACCTGCTGCAGGTGCGACGCGCTCGGCTCGATTCCGGGCTTGGGCTCCAGAACCGCCACCTCCTTGAGGCCCAGCCAATCGTAGAGATAGACAAACGCCTTGTGCTGCGACACCACCGATGCGCCCTTCAGCGGGGCCGCCTGCTCCGTCCAGCGCGCCATCGCCTGTTGCCAGCGCCGCATGAAGTCGGCGTGGCGCGCGGCGTACTGGCCGGCGTTCGCGGCATCGAGCTGCTGCAGGCGCGCGCTGAGGGCCACGGCGACCTGGGCAATGTTGCGCGGGTCGGTCTGGATGTGCGGATTGCCCGCGGCATGAACGTCGCCTTGTGACCGGTCCACCTGGCCAGGCACATCGAGCTTTCGGACAAAGTCCGCGGCCGCGAAATTGCCGGCCTGGCCGGGCTGGACCTTGGCGTTGCCCGACTGCTGCAACAGCACCGGCAGCCAGCCGATCTCCAGTTCCGCGCCGGTGCAGACGACGAGGCCGGCGTTGCGCGCGCGGGCGATCAGGCTCGGCTTGGCCTGGACCTGGTGCGGGTCCTGCAACGCATTGGTGGCCACCGACACGTCGACCAGGTCGCCGCCCAGCTCGCGCGCCAGGGCGCCCCATTCGGGCTCACAGGCAAATACGTTCAGCGCGGCGTTTGCCGGGGCGGCGGCGATGGCGAGCGCGGCGGCCGTTGCCAGAGTCCACAGGGAATTTGCATTCATCATGACTCCTTGCTTCTAGTAACCATGGGCGCCGTGGGCGCCCAGGCTCATCTGGTACTGAATGAAGACCTGGTTGTCGGCACGGCCCTCCCGCGCGCTGTCGCGCGCCAGCTGCAGCCGCACACGGGAGAATTCGCTGGGATTGAAGTCGACCATCAGCGTGTTCTTGTGCGCACGCCAGCCGCCGCCGGTCAGCGCCGCGGTGTTGACGCCGATGTCCGGGCTGCCCGGGTCGAGTCGCTCGGTGCGCAGCCCGACGCGCCAGCGTGGCATGAACTGGTAGATGGCTTGTACATACCAACCCGACTGCGCTGCGCGATGGCGATCCGCGACCGCCGCACCGTCGGCGTCATAGGTCAACGAGCCCTGCCGCGTGCTGCGCAGGTATTCGCCCTGGAGCTTGAAGCTGGTCCTGGTCGCGTTGCCGTTGGGCGCCCATTTCCAGACGCCATCCAGCACCCAGACCCGCGTTCTGCCGCTGAACGAATTGGTCACGGCGCCACCGCGCGCATCGATCGCGTCAAGCCGCTGGTCCGTGGCCCTGGCAGCCAGCATCGACAAGCCCGCGCGCCAAGTCTGGCTGTCGCCGATGTCGCCCCCGGTGTGGGCCGTGAAGGCGGCCATGCCGGCGCCGTTGCGACTGCTGTCGCTGCCCGGGAAGCCGCGCCCCCGGCCCAGCTCCAGACCCAGCTCGATGAACCGGTCGGTGGGCGCGAGCCAGGTGAGCTGCACGCCATCGTCGCCGAACTGCGTGCCCAGCATCGCCTGGTAGGCCAGCGGTGCATCCACGAAGTCCCAGACGTGCGCGTGCTGCGGGTTGAGGTAGCCCACCCCCGAGAGAAACCGACCGGCCTTGAGGGACAGGCCGTTGCCAAGCGACGTCGTCTGCACATAGGCTTCCTCGACGGACGCCGTATCGTCCGGATGCAGCGCGATGCTCGCCGAGCCGCGCAGGAACGGGTCGATGCTGGCCGACAGGCTCAGCTCAGTTTCCGCAAGGTTGAAGCCGCGCGTGCCCGGTCCGGCCTCGCCGCCTTGACGCAACGGGAAGCCGCTGATCCGGTAGTCGGCCGGATCGCGCGAAGTGCGCGTGTAGCCACCCGACAGAATCAGCGACATGGCGGGATTGAAGGCGCTGGACGCCGAGGGCGGCGCTGCGGCCGGCATCGGCGGGACGGGTGCGGCGGCGGGAGCTTGGGCGGCAGCCACCGCGGATGCGGCCTCGGCGGCCTGGACGCGTTGTTCAAGAGCGCGCAGCCGTGCTTCATAGTCGGCGCGCACCGCCTCGAACTCGCGCCTCAGTGCCTGGATATCGGACGGGGAATCGGCCAGCGCGCCAAGGGGCGCGGCCAGGGCGAGCGCCAGGCTCGCCGGGATCAGGTGTTTCATGCGTTCTCCGGGATGACGATGACTGCCGTCCGCGCAAGGCATGCACAGACGGCGACGAATCAAAGGATCAGCGGAAAACGCGAGGTGGCGCGCGGCTTTCGTAAGCCAGGGATACGGCCGCGGTCCACGTCAGGCTCGCACCGGATTGCAAACCTGCCCGCGGTGCAAGCGGGAGTGCCACCGGTAACGGCGTACTCGTCGCCGCGCCGCCGGTGACGGCCGCGGCGGTCAGGCAAAGGTCGCAATGGTCGCCTGCCAGCGCATGCTTGCCGTCCGGCGTGGTGGTTTGCTCGGCGCCCCAATGCGACTGGACATGCCAGGTCGCGGCCAACTGGGCGGTGGGCACCAGCAATGCGAGCCAGAGCAGCCACGAGAAGCGCAGATGGGCGATGGGACGGTCTGGCATGGAGTTCACGGCGTGATGCGGGCATTCTATGCCCGGTCAACAGGGACCATCGGCAAGCAAGAGGGGCCTGCAGCGAGCGTGATCTCTAGCGCAATCGGCTTCAAGACGAAGGGAGTTCCAGCACGGAAACCAGGAATCTGAAAGGGACTTGCATTTGCGAATGACTCTCATTACACTTATTCTGTTCCTTACGTGTCTATGGCCTAAATGATCTTCCGCACCATCCTCCCCACTCTCGTCCGTGCCACGTTCGGCATGGCCCTCTTGGCCGTCTGCACGCTTGCAGCGGCCGAACCTGAGGCGAACCTGGTGATCAAGGGCCACCGCTTCGATCCGACTGAACTCAAGGTGCCGGCGGGTCAGCGCATCCGCCTCACGGTTCACAACCAGGACGCAACCCCCGAAGAATTCGAAAGCCACAAGCTGAATCGCGAAAAGATCGTTCCACCCGGCGCCAAGGTCGTGATCTTTATCGGGCCTTTGAAGCCCGGTAAGTACGAGTTTTGGGGTGAATACAACGAGGCGACGGCCAAAGGCGCCGTCGTCGCCGAATAGCGGCGGCGAGGAACGAAATCATGTTCGCAACTGCGCTGATCGTATTCCGCGAAACGCTTGAAGCCGCTTTATTTGTCGGCATCGTGGCCGCTGCGACGCGAGGACTGGCAGGGCGCGGCATCTGGCTCTCGGGGGGTGTCGCCGCTGGAGTTCTGGGAGCGCTCGCGCTGGCGGCCGGTGCCGACAAAGTCAGTGCGCTCGCTGACGGCATTGGGCAGGACCTGGTTAACGTTGGAATCCTGAGCGTCGCACTTGCAATGCTGGCGTGGCACTGCATCTGGGTATCGACACGCGGGCACGAGATGTCGCAGGACGCACGACGTCTCGGCGCTTCGGTGCGGGATGGGGCCAGCGCGCCTCGCGCATTGATGGCTGCGGTGGCGCTGGCCGTCCTGCGGGAAGGCGCAGAAACCGTTCTCTTCGTGACAGGGCTGGCTGCCGACCCCTCGGCCAGCTCGCACAATATGCTGGCAGCGGCGGCCCTCGGCCTTTGTACCGGCGCCGCACTCGGGCTGCTCATTTACTTCGGCCTGTCGCGCGTGAAACCGCAACATCTATTTGCCGTGACCAATGGCCTGATCCTCGTCCTCGCGGCGGCGATCGCAAGCCAGTTGGCGCGTTGTCTTGCGCAATCGGGTCTTGTCGATTTCTGGTCGGTCGCAATCTGGGATACCTCCAATGTGTTGCCGACCGATTCGCCTGTCGGCGTCGTGCTTCATGCCCTGGCCGGATATGACGCCAGGCCTTCCGGCTTGCAAGTCGCCTTTTACCTGGGCACGCTGTTGGTCATCGGGCTGGCGACTCGCCACGTGCGCCAGCAAGCTGCGTCTCGAACCGCGACCTCCCGCCTCGCGGCGCGCCCTGCTTAGTCCTCCAGTTTTTCAACCTCTCCCGGAGTTTTAAATGCGAATCGCCAATGCGGCGGGGGCGTTGTGCGCCCTCGGTTTTATCCTCGTGCCTGCTGTCGGCAATGCGTCGCCCAACGACTACGTGCGCACGCCCATTGTCGAAGAAGGCGAAAAGGAAATCGACTTCAAGTGGGGCGCCGAAAAACGCAAAGGTGTCGGCAGCGGCACGGCGACTTCGGTTGGTTTCGGCTGGGGTGCGACGTCGTGGTGGTTCACCGAGGTCTATGCCAAGTGGCACCGTGAACCGGGTTCGTCCCCTGCGTTCGATGCGTGGGAATGGGAAAACCGCTTCCAGCTGACCGAGACCGGAAAGTACCCTGTCGATATCGGTTTCCTGTTCGAAATCGAACGGCCAAAAGACCGCACTGAGGGATACGAGCTCACCTATGGCCCGCTCCTCCAGGCGGAATGGGGAGCAGTCCAGGGCAACCTGAACCTCTTGTGGCAAAAGCACGTGCGCAACAGCGCTCCGGCCGACACCGAGTTGCACTACCAGATCCAGCTGAAGTACCGCGCCTCGGAGCAGTTCGAATGGGGGGCCCAAGGCTTCGGATCCCTGGGGCAATGG
>JBDSWB010000165.1:0-14587 GCA_039926915.1 Ramlibacter sp. | reverse complement strand
CACGACGCGGCGGGCCTCGGGCGTCAGCGGCCGTTCGCCCACGACCTGGCCGGGGACCAGTCCCTGCCCAATCTCGTCCAGCACGAGGTCCCCGAGGCCGGACTCGGCCCACTGCAACTCGACGGTGTACGTGTCCTGCGGCCACACCCCGAAATGCGCGCCGATCACCAGCAGGTTGTCCAGGCTGATGACCCCGGTGACCGCCTCGAACATGCGCCGCTGCACTGCCGCCGGCTCAGCCGCCCCCCCTGCCCAACGCCGGCAACTCACTGTGCCGGCGGCCAGGCCCCGATCCAGCGCGCCGATCAGCACGACGCGGGCCGGCGGGACGGCGCTGGCTTGCAAGTCCTGCACGATCGCGACAGGGCCCCAGTTCATCTCGCGGATCTCAGTGCCCTCCGGCCATTCCAGCAGATTCAGGTGCTCCAACAGTTCCGGGCCTAGCGGATAGCCGCGCACGAAGCCGTAGTAGCCGACGATGCCGATGATCGTGCGCATCGCTTCCGCTTCGCGTTCCTCAGATGCCGCATGCGCAGGTCGTGACCTCACGCGTGACGACATGGTCGGAGCCCTCGACCATCATGTGGGTGGTGCAAGGCATGCAGGGATCGAAGCTGCGGATCGCGCGCAGGATGTCGATGCCCTTGAACCCGGCCGGGTCCTTGAAGTTCGACTCCACCAGCACCGTATTCAATACTGCCTGCTCGTAGGCCCCTGATTCGCCCCACGGAGTCTTCGGGCACGCATTGACCGTGGATGGCGTGCATATCTGGTAGTTGGCCAGCAGCCCATCTTCGATCACGCACCAGTGCGCGAGGAACCCGCGGCCCGCACCCCAGAAGCCGACGCCGATCTGCCGGCCCTTCTTGGGCACCTCGAAGGGCGTGTGCACCAGCGTCTCTCCGCGCTTTTGCAGGTCCATGGCACGCACCCAGTTCTCCACGGTCACCATCAGATTGAAGGCCACCGCGTAAGCTCGCGCGCGGTTGCGCTCGAACGCATTCCAGACCGGTGGCACCTTCCACTCCAGCGTCATCATGGGCAGCGCGCCGCCTTTGGGGACGTTGAGCTTGAGGCTGCTTCCGGTGGATTCCACATACTGGCTGGGCGGCAGCTTTTGCGCGAGCGCCGAAATGTAGACACGCGCATAAGCGCCGGCCTCGAAGGTGTGGCGGTCCCAGGTGGGCGTGGTCGACCAGCTGTAGCGCTCCTTCCAGTTCTGCACACCGGGACGCGGGATGGTGGTTTTGTTCCAGGGGTGGTTGGGGCTCAGTGGCGCCCCCATCGGATCGGTCTTGAAAGGCTGGTCCTCCCACTGTTCGTAATACGAGTGCTCGATGAATTCCTCAAATCCCACGTTCAGGTCGCGCAGCTTGGTCGTCACCAGCTTGCCATTGACCACGGCGCCCGGAGTGGACCAGCGCTTCTCGCCCCAGTCGTTGGAGTTCTCGTAAGTCGCGTCGTAGTAGTCCTCATGGTCCCACTGGCCGAAGTCGATCATCGTCGCCGGCAATTCACCGCAATGCTTGTAATCCGGATTGCAGGCGTACATGAAGTCGTAAACGTCATCCCAGATGCCCACGCACTTCTTGGCGTAGTCGAAGAACGGGCTCAGCTTGACGTAGAACTCGCTGAAGGTCGTTGCGTTCAACGTGGTGGTGACCCCGCCTGGGATGATCGTTTCGGGGTGCGGGTATTTGCCACCCAGCAACACGTAGGCCTCGCGCGCCACCCGCGTCATCTCCAGCGCCTCCAGGTACAGCTTGCCGGTCAGCGGATTCAGGTCCGTCATGATCTCGCCGATGGTCTTGTAGCCGTGCAGGTTTTCGAATTTCGTCGGCGCAGTCGTCGCGGCCTGCCAGACCTCGGGGTTGGTGTCCCGCACCAAGACCTCGGAAAAATCCGGGCCGGCCAACACGAAGAGGTGCAAGGGGTTGTCGTAAAGGTACTCACAGCTCAGCAGCAGGTTGCGCACCAGGATGCCCATCGGCGGCGGCTTGATGCCAAGCGCCATTTCCAGCGACAGGGCCGAGGCCGTGGAATGCACACCGCCACAGACACCACATGCACGCGAGCTGATGAACGCCGCGTCTCGCGGGTCGCGCCCCCGCAGGATCACTTCGTAGCCGCGGAACAGCGTCGCCATCGAGTTGGTTTCCAACACGCTGCGCTTGGCCAGGTCCACCGTGCTGTGGAATGCCAGCGCGCCGGCAACGCGCGTCACCGGGTCGAAGTCAACCTCGCGGGTCTGGCCGCCCTTGCGCGCGATCTCCTTCAACTTGCGGTCCCGCTCCTCCAGGGAAACGGTGGTGTAGTTGTATGGATTGGCGACACCGGGAATCAAGTGCGCCTTGCCCTCGGCGTCGAACTCGATGGGCAGGTTCTTGAAACACATGGTTCTTGTTCCTCAATAGGGTTGAATGCGGTTCAAACTACTTGCCCTGCGCGACGCGGACGATGGCCGCCAGGTCGCCGTTCACTGCCAGCAGCCCCTTGAGCAGGCTCGACAGGCCGCCATTGATGCTGCCGAGGTGCTGGCCCAGCGGTTGCGTCTGGTCGCGTACGGCGATGAGGCCGCCCGCCAGCTTCGCCAGGCTGTTCCGTGCGTCCCACAGGGCCAGGATGATGCCCACCAGGTAAGCGACCAGCACCAAAACGACGGCGGCAACGACACCGAGCGTTAGATAGAGCAGCAGTGCGGTCATAAGGCCCTCCCTTGCGCCGCGCGGCCGGACAGGACTGTGGCGATGGTGCCGGTGTGTTCCTTGATGCTGCCAGCCGTGGCCACCATGCCGCCGGCCACGGCGATGGTGTCGGTGAGGGCTGCGATCGAGCTGGTATTGCCAGCGATCCCGACGCCCGCCGCCAGCATCTCGCGCAGGTAGCGCTTGATGGACAATGCGGCGCGCAGTGTCCGGTGCAGCAACGCAATGGCGAGCGGCACGACGACGACGATCACCACCAGCAGCACCGTCCACCAGATGGCGTAAACGGCGGCGGGAAGGCCCGAACTCGCGCTGGTTTCCATGTCACACCTCCTGCCGGCTGACGGCTTCGATGGCGCCGACCAGGTGACGATCCACCGATCCGAGCCCGCCGGCGATCTGCGAGAGCCCGGCATTGACCTGCAACACCTGAGGGGTGAGGTGGCTGGTTTCCTTTTCGATCGCGCGCAGGCCCAGCCGCAGCTTGGCGAGAAAGCTCGTGGGTTTGCCGCCGATGGCCTCGAGCGCGCGGCTGATGTGAACCAGCGCGAACGCCAGCACGCCGAAGAACAGCAGCACCAGGACCGCGGTCAATGCAGTGAGGAGGACCATCGTCGCGCTCCTAATGTTTGAGCATGCACTGCGGGCAGCCGGGGCAGCCCCTCGCATGCGTTTCGATGGCGGCGGCGCCCGCGTCGATGCGCACGGCGGTGGCCAGGATCTGCGCGGCAACTTCGTTGGTCTTGAACAGCGCGGTGATGTGCACCGTGTTGTTGGCCACGCGCTGGCCCACGTCCCAGATGCGCGACACATGGCCCTCGATCAGCTTGGCGCTGAGCACGATCAGCCACAGCAGCAGGGCGACCACCACGCTGACCACGACGCCCAGCGCCAGCGACGCCCACCAGACGAATTGCGCGGCTTGCTGGGCGGATGCGGGAAAGGTGTCCATCTGCGATCTCCTTACGCGGCGCGGCGCCGGTCCGCTTCAGTCAACGCCTGCACGATCGCCCCGGCATTGCCTTCGATGGCCCGGGCGCCGCCCAGCAGCTGGCCGGCCACCTGGTTGGTGGCATTGAGCTGCCAGATCGGCTTGGTGTTCTGCTCGATCTGCTGAACCACCGCCAGCGCGGTCGCCGCCAGCGCGCCGATGCGCCGCGCCAGCACGATGATGGTGATCAGCAGCGCGGCCGCCGCCACGACGATCACGCCCGCGATCGTGAGCCAGATCGACCACCATTGGTAAATTTGCTGCGCGCTCATACACTTTTCTCCTGCTCGATTTTGCGCGCGGTCTCGCGGACATAGGTATGGGCCGACGCCTGCAGCGCAAGCTGGCGCTTCGAGCCTGGGGAATAAGGGCCGGAATACTGCAGCTTTCGGTAGAAGTAATTGGCCGCCTTGAACAGCAGCCCCGGCGGCTCCACGTGTCCCCATCCGCTCGGAATGTGGCCGGTCTTGTTCCATTGACCGGTGAGGTTGCTCTTGCGCTGGGTGATGCGCCGCAACGGGCGGATGAAGCTGCCGGTGATTCGGCTGGTGGTCGCCGACAGGGTCTTGCCCGGCGGCGCCTTGTAGAACGGCGCAAACGCGTCCGGAAAGCCAGGCATCGTGCAGCCGATGCAGATCCCGCCGGTATTCATGCAGCCCCCCGCGTGCCCGATCGCTCCGCGCGAAACGATGTTGCACTGAACCACCGGACCCCAGCAGCCGAGTTCGACCAGGCACTCCCGGTCGCCGTACTTCTCGGCAAATAGACCTTCTTCGTAATTTCCGCCCCGCACGCAGCGCTGGTGGACTGTGCCCTGGAACATCCAGGCCGGCCGGCCCAATTCGTCGAATGCGGGCAGCGGGCCGACACCCGCCAGGAACATCAGGACGGTCGCGACGGTCTCGGTGAAGTTGTCGCCGACCGGGGAGCAGCCGGGCACGTTGATCACCGGCAGGCCCAGCGCGCTCAAGAAATCCTTGCCCAGGAAGTCCATGACGCCCATCGAGCCGGTGACGTTGCCCGCTGCCGCCGGAATCCCGCCCCAGGTTGCGCAAGTGCCGATGGCGATGACCGCCGCCGCGCCGGGTGCGAGCTCGCTCAACCACTTGGCGGTGGGAATCGGTTGCGGACTGCCGTCGGCGCTGATGTCGGCGCCCATCGCCGACCAATAGCCGCCTTCGTGCGCCGCCAGGCGCTCATCGGCGACGGAGCCTTCATAGATGACGACATAGGGCGCGCCCAGCTTGCCCTCGCGGGCCAGACGATACGGCCGGATGAAGTCCTCACCGGCTTCGACGGCCAGCACGGGGTGATGCAACACGACCACCGGCAAGCCGGGGATCGCGCCACTGATGAGCTGCTCGACACTGGGATGTTGCGCGCCGACGGCCGCGATCGAACAGCCGTCGCAACTCATCCCGGCAAGCCAGAAGGCGTGCACCTGCTGAATGGGACCGGGGGCGAGCCCAAATGCGGGCGTATGCGCATTCGTCAGTTCCGCTGGCTGGGACAGGTCCATGATGACCCCTTTCGCCGATGCGCCGGGATGGCGCTAATTCATTGTGGACCTTGCCGCAGGGGGAAGGTCAAGCGCCGTTCGTATCTGCGCGGGACCGCGCCGCGGCGTCGCAGGTACAGGGACGCAGCAGCGCCTCGCAGATGCATTGGGGCGGGCGGCCCCGCGGCGTCGCGAGTAGCGCGGCGTGGCGCGCCTCGAGATCGTCACAGCGGCCCTGCAGCACGCTCAGCTGCAGATAGATGGCTCGCAGCTTCTCGTCCATAAGAGCCTGCAGCCGGGAGCGCCGCGTCGCTTCATGGCCATTTGCGAGCAGTTCCTGCAATTCCGGCAGGGTCAGGTCGAGCCGGCGCAGCTCGACCACCAGGCGCGCGGTCTGCGCGGCTTCGCCGTCGTAGAGACGATAGGCGGACTCGCTGCGCCGCGGCGGCGCCAGCAGACCGATCTGCTCGTAGAAACGCAGCGTCTTGGTCGTCGTGCCCAAAAGGCTCGCCAGTTCGCCAATGCGCAGTCCCTTCGATTCCACCTGTTCCTCCTGAACTTCGGGTGCCGGTGCGGCATAGGGGTTTCCGACAAACCCCTGGTTCCTGAAAAGCTGTACTGTAGTTCGTTACTTGGCGGCACGGCTCCCTGCGCATCGCAAGTTCCTTGGCTTCAAGACAGGATCAACCACTATGAAAATCGCCATGGTAGGAAAAGGCGGGTCGGGCAAGACGACGCTGGCCGGCACCCTTGCACGCATCCTCGCGCGAAAGCGCAGCCGGGTCATCGCCATCGACGGCGATCCCAATCCCAACCTCGCGCTGACGCTCGGCATGTCGCGCGCCGACGCCGACCGCATCGTGTCCATTCCACCCTCGCTGGTGCAGAGCGTGACGGCGCCGTCCGGCGAAACGAGCCTGCGCCTGACGATGGAGCGCAGCATGGTGCTCGGCCAATACGCCGCTTCCGCGCCCGGCGGCGTGCGGCTGATCGTGATGGGCAAGCCCGTCGACGGCAGCGCGGGCAGCGGCTGCATGTGCTCGTCGCACCGTGCCGTGCGAGGACTGATCGCGGAGATGAGCGACGCGGGCGAACACACCGTCACTGACATGGAAGCGGGCCTCGAGCACCTCAAGCGCGGAACGGCGCGCAACGTCGAGGCGATGCTGATCGTCGCCGAGCCGTATTACCGCTCGCTCGAAGCCGCCTCCCGCACCTTCTCGCTGGCCAACGAGCTGAAGATCCCGCACGTCTATGCCATCGCCAACAAGGTGCGCACCAGCGCCGACCAGGACGCGATCGACACTTACTGCGCGCAGCACGGCATACCGATACTCGGCTCCGTGCCGTTCGAGGAGCGCTTCGTCGCCGCCGAGCAGGCCGAGCAGGCGCCCGCCGATTTCGCCGACGCCAGCCCTGGGCTGCGGGCGATCGAGCAGATCGCCGACCGACTGGTGGCCCTGGAGGCCCGGGCCGCGGGATGAAACAACGCCGGGCACGAAGCGGCCCGGCCACCGGAGGGCTTGCGATGCTGCACCGTCTACTGGCGGCTATTCTCCTGCTGGCCTTTTCTGCGGCCGGCCTGGCGCAGGCACCGGTGCGCGGGGGCACTGCGGTGATCGTGGTGCAGGCGGACCCGACCCACCTGAATCCGGGGATCTCCACCGGGTCGCACGTGCATGCGGTGGCCGACTCGATCTACAACGCGCTGATCGAACTCGACCGCGACTTGAAGCCGCAGCCCGACCTGGCGCAACGTTGGACGGTGAGCGAGGGAGGCACCGTCTACACGTTCCAGCTCGCCCCCAATGTCAAATGGCACGACGGCACGCCTTTCACCTCGGCGGACGTGAAGTTCACCTTCGACGAAGTCCTGCTCAAGCACCACGCGCGTACCAAAGCCGGCATCGGCTCGGTGATCGCCGCTATCGAGACGCCGTCGCGTGACACGGTGGTGTTCCGCCTGCGCAAGCCCTACGGCGCGCTGCTGCAATTGCTCAACGTGACCGAGGCGGCGATCCTGCCGAAGCACCTGTACCAGGGCGCCGATCCGCAAACCAATCCGGTCAATCTCAAGCCCGTGGGCACGGGCCCCTTCAAGTTCGAGTCCTATCGCACCGACCAGCAGGTCACCCTGGTGCGCAATCCCGATTACTTCAAACCTGGCCTGCCCTACCTCGACCGGCTGGTGTTTCGCGTCATCCCCGACGCCAACGCGCAGACGCTCGCACTGCTGGCCGGCGAAGCCGACTACCTGCCGCTGGTCAATGCCGGTGACATTGACCGGCTGCGCGCGCGCAGCGACCTCACGCTGGCGCAGACCGCGTGCGGCACCGGCGGCGGCAACTGCATCAATACGCTGAGCTTCAACCTCGAGCGCAAGCCGCTGGCCGACCTGCGGGTGCGGCAGGCCATCGCCTATGCGATCGACCGCGAGCAGATCCTGCGAGATGTGCAGTTCGGCCAAGGCAAGGTGCCCGCCGCACCGATCTCCTCGGGCCTCGCGTGGGCGCACGCGCCGGGCACACTTGCGCGCTATGCATACTCGCCGCAGCGCGCGGCCGAATTGCTCGATGCCGCCGGCCTGCGGCCCGGTCCCGACGGCGTTCGCATGACCATCGACATGCTTCACTTCCCCACTTTCACCCGTTCCGGGGAAGTGATCCGGTTGAACCTCGCGCGGGTCGGCATCCGCGTGGTCCAGAAGCCATTGGACCGCGCGGCCTTCGTCGAGGCAGTGTTTACGCAGCGCGCTTTCGATACCAACATCATCTCGTACTGCAACGGCGCGGACCCCGACTCGGGCGTGCGCCGCATGTACACCACGAGCAACATCGGCAGCGTGCCGTTCTCCAACGCCGCCGCGTACCGCAATGCCGACGTGGACCGCCTGTTCGCGCTCGCCGCCGAGACCGACAACTACGACGAGCGCGCGCGCCAGTATGCGGAGATCCAGAAGATCGTCGCGAACGATCTGCCCTACTGGTGGCTGTCGGAGACGGTGGTGGTGACCGCATGGCGCTCGCGCTTCGCGGGCTGGCAGCCCTGGTCGGGGCAGCTCGCCGAGCGGGCGTGGATGCGGCCCTGAGCGCGCGGCCTTGAACACCGTCGCCGCGATCGTGCGGGCGGTGGCGTGGGGGCTGCTGGCGTGGCTGCTGATTCAGCTGCTTCTCTTCGGACTGGTTCAGTCCGCACCAGGCGGTCCGGCCGCCGCGCTGGCGGGCGACTACGCCACACGCGAAACCCAGGCCGAAATCGCGCGCAGCTTTGCCCTCGACCAACCGGTGGGCCAGCGGATGGTGTCCTTCGTCAGCCGGATGGCCCAGGGGGACTGGGGCATGTCGTATCACTTCCGGCGGCCGGTCGCGTCGCTGATCGCAGAGCGCCTGATGCCGACCATGCTGCTCATGCTCGCATCGCTCGCCATCGCGCTACTCGCGGGTCACTCGCTCGGCCTGTGGGCCGCCACGCACAGGCGCGGCGGCGCAATCGTCGCTGCGGCTGCGATGGCGGCCTATGCGTTGCCGGTTTTTTGGGTCGGCCAGCTGTTAATGATTGGCCTCGGGCTCGAACTGCGCTGGTTTCCCTTGTCGGGGATCAGCGACCCCCGGCAGGACGCGAGCGGCCTGAAGCTCGCGGTCGACGTGGCCTGGCATTCGGTGCTTCCGGTGGCCACGCTGGCGCTGCAGCAGACCGCATTCTTCGCGACCGTGGTTCACGCCAAGGCCAGGATCGAACTGGCACAGGACTATGTGCGCGCGGCCCGCTCTCGCGGCATCGCCGAGCGTGCAATCGTCAGGGGACACGTCGCGCGCAACGTCGCGCCACAACTGGCGACGGCCGCGTTGAATCGCGTGGGCATGCTGTTCACGGGGGCGGTCCTGGTGGAAACCTTGTTCGCCTGGCCGGGGCTGGGCCGGCTGCTGACGGCCGCGATCCTGAACCGCGACCACCCGGTCCTGATGGGCGCGTTCGCGCTGATCGTAGCGATGGTCATTCTTTGCAGTATGGCCGCAGACATCGTGCAGGCATGGCTGGATCCGCGCCTGGCCATCGAAGGCGGCGCGTCGTGAGGGCGCCGTTTGCACCTGCCAGCGCGTTGCGCGTGTTGGCCTGGCTCGCGCTTTCGCTGCCGCTCGCCGTAGTCCTGGTCGCGCCGCTCCTTTTTCCAGGCGATCCGCGCCAGCCCAGCGCCGCACCCTTCATCGCTCCAGTGGCCGCGCATCTGCTGGGCACCGACGACCTCGGTCGCGACTTGCTCGCGGCGCTTGCCTATGGCGGCCGTGCATCGCTGCTGTCGGGCGGTCTCGTCACGCTTGCCGCCGCCGTTCTCGGGGTGATGTTGGGGGTAGTCGGTGGCATGGCCGGGCCGTTCGTGGACGGCTTGATCGTGCGGCTGATGGACCTGAGCCAGGTCGTCCCGCGATTCTTTCTCGCGTTGATCGCAACCGCCTGGCTGGGTCCCGGCTGGATCCAGCTCGCGGTGATCCTCGCCCTCACGGGCTGGGCCACGCTCGGCCGGCAGGTGCGCGCCGAAACCCGCGCCCTGCGCCAAGCGCCCTTCGTGCAGGCAGCGCTGCTCCTGGGCGCGAGCCGCGGTTCGGTGGCGCTGCGGCATCTCGTGCCCAACATGCTGCCCGTGGCGTTGCCCCAACTGCCGCTGATCTTTGCCAGCGCGCTGATGATCGAGGCAGGGCTTTGCTTTCTTGGGGCGGGCGACCCCAATCGTCTGAGCTGGGGCATCCTGATCCAGACGGGCCAGGCGCATTCACTGCGCGCCTGGTGGCTTGCCCTCTTTCCCGGCCTTGCCTTGGCGCTCACGAGTGTCGGCCTCGCCCTGCTGGCGCTGGCGCGGGCCGACCCCGCGCGCGACGCCGAGTGGCGAGCCATGGACTGACGCGCGGTTCCTTGGACCCTTCGACGGCCGGACGGCACGGTAGTCCCAGTTCCTCGTGGAAAGCCATGCACGCAGCATGACGCGCGGGTATCGGTAGCACGAAGTCCGTTTATGCCGTTTATGAGCGAGTTCAGGAGGCCGGTTTAGGCGCCAATTTGGTGTCTCGATCGGAGTCCCGCGTCCTCGAATATCAGACGACTCAGATGGGCGACTTGACTGCATCGACGAATGCCCCTTAAAGAGTCGATTTGCCTTGGGCAACACCAGCCAGCTACGCGCTCAGTCGAAGTCCTGCCGGCCCGACGTCGGTTAGAAAGAATCAAAGTCAGGCGATAGTTAGTCTGCTTCAAATGGCGCGCCAGTTTCCGGACGCCAATTGGGATTACCTGTGCGACGTGCCCGATCCACGTAGCCCATGTACCCACGGTCTCAGATTTCCGCGCCAGCCCAGAGCGGGTATAGATAGATTTTCTTCCCTAACTCAGAACTCATGCGGGTTCGCGGGCATGATTGAAAGACGTACCGAAGCGAACGGAAACCAACTGACTGATTGCTCCGATACTCATGACTTGGGCACAGTACGTGGCCCACGGTAAGCGGGACGGTGATGAACCGCCGGTCGAAAAGCTCGGGATCAGATTGGTTGACCACGTCAAAAAGGGTTAGTGATCGCATGCGCCGCACGGCCATGCCTACCTCATCACTCTGCACTGCCACGCCCGTAACGCATTGAAGTTGCCAAACCACGCAACTCAAACTTACACTGCCCATGCCACCGCCATCCCGGCGGTTCAGTCCAACGAGGTCTATCTGACGCCATGCGCCGCTTGCGCCTTCGACTGCCATCACCTCGACGTCAGATAAGCGCTATTCGTCGGGCGTCCCGCTGGAGGATGGAATGAAGCGATCGGTATCTGCAGCGACGGCCGCCGCCGCGATAGCATTGCTGGCAAGCTGTGCTACCCAGGACACGCTCGATCCCGAGATGCGGACCATCGACCAAGGCAAGCTGCCTCCTGCGAACATCACCTTGAACATTCCCGGGCTAGGCCCCTGTACCGACAATCCAGATCGGTCGTTGCACCTCAACTCGCAACAGGCGGTGACCGTTCTTGTACACGGCTGCTTCGGTTCATCCGGGCGGTTCCGTGGTTTGGCGCAGGTGCTTGCCTTCCACGGCCAGCAGACGGCTTGTTTCACCTACGACGATCGCGACAGTATGATGCTGAGTTCGGGGCAGCTGACCGCGGCTCTCGAGCAGCTTGCGCCGAAGATGAACAACAAACACGTGAACGTCATCGGCCATAGTCAGGGCGCTTTGATCGCGCGCAAGTCATTGGTCGTCGACCGGCCCGACCCGATACGCAACGGCGATTTGCAGCTGCGGCTGGTGACAGTGTCGGGCCCATTCGCGGGAATCGCCTCTGCCAATCAATGCGGCAATCCGGCCACGCGGGTGCTCTCCCTCGGTTTGATTGGCCTGATGTGCAAGATCGCGACAGGCGACAAGTGGTCCGAGATCACCTACACCTCAGATTTCATCCTCCAGCCCGGCCCGTTGCACAAGCAGGTGCACGATTATCTCAAGATCGTTACCGATGAACGCGGATCCTGCCGCCGCTTGAACAACGAAGCATGCACCGAGACGGATGATGTATTCAGTCTGGAAGAGCAGCGTAACGCGATCATAGACCGCGACCCCATCACTAGAATCGTGGAAGTCACGGCGGGCCACGTTGAGATCGTCGGCGACAAGCGCGTCGCGCCGGTCAAGCTTATCGCCATACTGCAGCAATATGGAATTCTCAACCTGACGGAACCGCAACGCATGGCAGATTTGAACCTTTTGTTGGTGAAACTGTACGGCGAGGCGAATTGAGTCTTAAAGGACGCCGCCGGCTGGTGAGAGTGAAACGGCCGCAGGCTCGCCGCTGTTTCGGGTGCTTCGTCGAGACGCTGCGGAGTAGAAGATGGGGCGCTACTGATCTAATCCGGTCATGTCACCTGCTTTGGCCGGTTCATCTTCGCGCTCAAGACGTTCAATTCGTTGTCTAAGCGAGGTCATGGTCTTTGCAGTCCGAAGGGCGTTCTGTATCAGGACAACGCCCCGCTTGGTGTGGCACGCAGCAATGCCGACGGCCGGCGCCCTACGGCAGGCTCACGAAAACAAGCGACGAAGCGACCGATCGGCCGGCGCCGATTGACGGTGTGGCCGCCCGGGCACGTGCGACACTTCTCGCCCGATGACCACCCCTGCCACGTCCACCCCGCCGCCGCTGGCTGTCGCCGTGGCCGGCCTGGTGGCGCTGGCAGTCGCGATGGGCATCGGCCGTTTCGCGTTCACGCCGCTGTTGCCCCTGATGCTGGCGGAGCAGTCGCTCGACCTGGGCGGCGCCAGCCTGCTGGCCAGCGCCAACTATTTCGGCTACCTGTTGGGCGCTTTGGCCTGCACTTTCCAGCCCTGGCTGTGGCGGCGGATCGGCTGGACCGGCACGGCCAACGGACCGGCTCTGGTGCGCGGCGGCCTGGTGGCCACTGTGCTGCTCACGTTCGGCATGGCCTTGCACCTGCCGGCGGCGTGGGTCGTGCTGCGCTTCGCAGCCGGCGTCGCTAGCGCGGTCGTGTTCCTCTATGTCTCGGTCTGGTGCCTTGAGCAGCTGGCGCGCGCGCAACGCCCCGCCATGGGCGCGCTGATCTACACCGGGCCGGGTGCTGGCATCGTGGCCAGCGGTCTCGCGGCCAGTGCGCTGGTCACCCTGCATGCGCCGGCCTCGGCGGGCTGGCTCACTTTCGGCGTGCTGGCGGCCGCGCTCACTGCGTGGATCTGGCCCACCCTCAGGCCGGTGGCCGCGACGTCTGCGGCCGGCGGAGCGGCCGGTGCGCCGGCCACGCCGGACGAAGCGCGACCGGTGCTGGAACTCGCGCTGCTCAGCCTGGCGTATGGCCTGGCGGGCCTGGGCTACATCGTGACGGCGACTTTCCTGCCGGTGATCGCGCGGGCCGCCCTGCCCGGCTCGCATTGGCTGGACCTGTTCTGGCCGCTGCTCGGTTGCGGCGTGATCGTCGGTGCGCTGCTGGCGTCGCGTATCCGCGGCGCGGGCGACCACCGCCGGCGCCTCGCGGCCTGCTATGTCATCCAGGCACTGGGCGTGGCGGCCAGCCTGGTGAGCCCCACGCTGGCCGGTTTCGCAGTCGGCAGCGTGCTGCTCGGCCTGCCCTTCACGACCATCACCTTTTTCGCGATGCAGGAGGTGCGGCGCCTGAAGCCGCGACAGCCGACGCCCTTGATGGGGCTGCTCACCGCGATGTATGGCGTGGGCCAGATCGCCGGGCCGCCGCTGGCCGCCTGGCTGGTGGCACGCAGCGGCAGCGCCGCGCGCGGCTTCGACGTGGCGCTCTGGGTGGCCACCGGCGCGCTGGTGCTGGGTGCGCTGCTCTACAGCGCGCTGGCCCGGCTCTACCCGGCACGGGCAGGCTAAAGCGGCGCTGCCTTGGCGGGGCGGACGAACAGTTCGCTGCTCGGGGCGGAAATGGCGAAGCTCAGGCCCGCTACAGCAGCGCTTCGGGAATGATCGGGGAAAGCAGCTTGAGCTTCAGGCGCAGCCAGAACGACGAATCAGGCTCTTTCGTCAGCACCATTTCCTTGCCGTCGTCCATGCTCACCCATTCGAGCCCTTGGCCATTCGACGTGCGCCGCACGCGGTAGGCGTATTCCAGGCGATCGATGTCGATGACGCGGGTCAGTTCGCGCGCCAACTCAGGGCTTGAGATGACCACGCCCAGCTCGGTATTGATAGTCGCCGAGCGGGGGTCGAGATTCATCGAACCGACGAAGATCGTCTTGCGGTCAACCACCGCGAGCTTGGCGTGCAGCCGGCTGAGAGATGTGCCGAGCAGGTTCTTGCGCATATTGCGCTTGACGCGCGACGAGCTGATTTCGTACAGCTCCACACCGAGGTCAAGCATCGGTTCGCGGTAGTCGTAGTAACCCAGGTGCACCACCGGCTCGTCGGTGGCACCCAGCGAATTGGTCAGCATGACGACGCTCACATTGCGCGAGCGCAATTCGCTGATCAGCGCCATGCCAGCCTTGCCCGGCACAAGATAGGGCGACGACACGACGAGCTCGGTCTGCGCCTTGCGCAGCGCCTCGAACACGTTGTAGGTGACGCTGGTCTCCATCAGCTCGCCGCCGGCCTCGCCGTCGAACGGCTTGTCCGGGTGGTCGGCAAAGACGTACGCGTCAGCCCAGATCAGGCCGAGCCGGCCACGGTCCAGGTCTTCGGCGATCGGGCCGTGGCCGAGGATGTCGGTGGCCTGAAATGGCCCGGGCGGCGGTGTGTTTTCCGGCCCGGTCAAGAGCTCGAATTTCTGGCGCAGGGCCTCATCGCTGAGCGCGCTGCGCGTGACCGCATGGATCGGATAGACGGCCTCGGCGTTCCAGTAGCGGTCGAACAAGGCCTGTGCCGGCGCGACGATGAAGCCGACGACGAAGG
>JBDSWB010000164.1:0-16018 GCA_039926915.1 Ramlibacter sp. | reverse complement strand
GCAGGTCGGCGGCAGACTTGCACGCCGCCGTTCTGAGCATTGCAGCAGCAGCCACGCCGCTTGACGGTACGTGGTAAAGGATGTTGTGCATCTTCCAGTCGGCCGGCCCGGGCCCGTACACGCCCTTGACGTAGCAGACCTGCGGGCTGGTCGCGGACAGCTGGATGTTCTCCACCACGTGACTGAGGCCGCTCACGGGCATCGTAGGAATATTGGCGCGAAGCGCCGCATAGTGCTCAGGCGTCGCCTTGAGCAACTTGTGATGAACGGTGCCGGCGACCAGGAAATATTCCGCGTCGGCCTGTGCAGTGGGCAGGCTGAAGTAGTAGGTGCGACCTTCCTTTGACTTTGATAGTAAGGCGCCGCCGTCCGAGCCGCCGCCGCAACTGACCAGCCAGGGCGCGCTGCCCACGGCCAGCCCGCCCGAAAGTCGTTGCAGGAAACGTCGGCGGCTGGCATCGGCGGGATTGAAATGATCGTTGTTCATGGGTGTCTTACGGGGGCATTACCAACAGGTGTTGACACGATCGGTAGGAAACGGAACGCCGCAAAGCGGCGCGATCGAGCACGAAGCGGAGTTTTTGGGAACCGCCTGGGCAAGCGGGACCGTCGGCGTGGCCAGCACCACCGTGGAAGGCAGGAGCGTGCGCTGGGTGAAGGTGAATTTCACGCAGGTCTTGGCGGGCGCAGGTGCCTTTGCACACTGCGTGCTGTCAGGCATGACCGGAACCGCGAATCCGGGGAACGAGGTGTGCTGCTCGTCCAATTCGAATTGCATGCAGCCGACTGCCTTTGCGTCGTAGGCGTTGGAGAATGTCGCATTTGTGAGGTCCGCCGCAGTGAAGTCGGTGCCCTGGATGAACGCGCTGCTGAAATTCACGGGTGTTCCGTTCAACGGCGTGAGAACGGCGTTGTTGAATCGCGCGCCGGTGAGCACGGCGTTGCTGAACACCGCGCCGCTGCCGTGCACGTTGGCCATGTCCACCCCGACGAGGTAGGCATTGCTGAACTGGGCGCCCTCGAGCGTCGCGCCCGCCGCGCTGGCGCAAGTTGGTTTGGTGTAGGTGTCGCATGGCGACGTTGAGCAGGCGCTCTGGTTGGCGCTGTAGAAATTCGCGTCGTTGAAATTGACACCTGCCACGTTGCTCCTGGACAAGTTCGCGTTGCGCAGGAACGCGCCCGTCAGGTTGGCCGCCACGTTGGAGGTGCCCGCGGTCGAGGGCGCGGCATTGAGCCGGGCGCCGCACAGGTTGGCCGCGTCCAGGTTGGCGTTGGGCAATTGCGCTCCCTGCAAGAAAGCCTGCCGCAGGTCCGCACCGGCAAGGTTGGCCTTGCTTAAGTTCGCGTTGTTGAGGTTGGAGCCGGCGAGCCTGGCGTTTTGCAAATCCTTGTTGCTCAGGTCCATGCCGGAGAGGTTGCAGGATTCGCAGCGCTTGGTAGAAAACACCATGTCTGCGGTTGTCGGATCGACGCGGACCGAGGCCGGCTTGAAGCCGCTGCCCGTCGCGATGCAGCCGGAGGTGATCAAGTGGCGCGACGCGCCCCTGTACGTCGACTGCTCGTAGAGCGTGGCGCCGGTGGACATGCCAAGCAGCACCGAACCGTTGAAGGCGCCGAGCGGGCCGGGCAACATGCCGGGCAAGTCGTATTGATCGAGCACCATCGCGGGCCCGCTGCAGTTGGCGGAATTGAACAGGGCCACCTGGCCGTTCGCGGGAATGGAACTGCCGGGGAACCCGTCGGGCCGGAAGCGCAGCACGGCGCGGTATTCGACGAGGAATGCATCGGCCTGCCCCCCTTCCAGGGGGAGAAGTTCCAGTTCGCTGCCATCGCCCGTGGGCCGGCCCAGCATCACGTCCGTTCCGTCGAAGGGCGTGCCTGCGCCTACGGGCATGGCGGTCTTCAGGCCGAAGGTGTTGCCCGAAGCCGAGAAATTCGAGAACCTGACCGGGCTTGCGCTCTTGACTTGCAAGGGGACGCGAAGTGCGTCAGCCAGCGCGAGGACCTCAAGCTGCGATTGGATTCGAAACAGCTGGAAAGTCGCCGCCAGCGAACATTGGAACGGTACTCCCATGGACACAGGCGCTCCCGATGTGGCGTCGCGCAACGGCTTGAAGAAATTGAGACCGTCGAACAGCGTCCGGTCGCCGCCTATGAGACTGACCACCGAGTTCGGCTGCACAGCGACGCGCACATCATTGAAGCAGGCACCGCCTTCGGCAACCTGTCCGTTCAAGGCGAGGAAGACCGGCCGGTCCAGCGGCTGGTGGGTCTTGCGGTCGAGCAGCGTGCCCTGGATCCCCCAGTATTCGTTCGGCTGCGCGGCCTGGGGCGCAGAGACCGGCGCCTGCGCGGCACCCAGCTTGCGCAGGAATACCGTGCGTGTCGAACCGGTCCCGCCATAGGTTTGCCGCACCTGGTACAGGCCCTGTGCGGCCTCGACAATCGCGCAGTCGCCGCCGGCGCGCAGCGACATCACCGTGGTCCCGGCTGGATCCAGCAGCGCGACGCTGTCCGCGCCCTCATCCTGAGGGTCCATGCAGAACCGGTATCTTCGCGCCTGCAGGCGCAGCGGGAACTGTTCCGTCCTGTCAGGGGCGGAGGTCATCAGCACCACATGGTCTTCATTGGCGTAGAGCGAGCTGTTGGCGTTGAGGTCGCGCGTGCTCAGGGCTGGCGCAGACGCGGGCGCTCGCAGGTAGCGCCAGCGACCCCCGCTCAATTCGATCCGTGCCGACTGGAAAACCTCATTGTCCAGGTGCACGCGCCGCAGCGCCAGTTGCACCGGCGCCGGATGAGTCTCCAGTTGATCGATGGCGATCGCCGGCTCCAGCGTGCCGTCCACCGCGGCGTCTGAGGCGTCGATGGCCCGCCACGAAAGAATCCTGAAAGTTCCGCTATCGGCAAGGCTGATGCGGACATCCGCGTATAGCGTTGTGCCGGACCGCAACAGCGGCAACTCCAGCACGTCCTTCACCGAAGTCAATTTTGCAACGGAAAACTTTGATGACCCGAGAGGCACGGATTCCCGCGCATCATCGCGGCCGCCGCCGCACGAAAGAAGCCCGGCGCAAAGCACCAAGACTGACGCCTTGCCCAAAATTCCCATCGACCACTCCACTGGGTAGGGGGCCAGTCTGGCACAGATGTGTCAATTCGTACAGGCGAAATGTTGCCCGCGCGAGGTTCCTAATTGCCGCCTGAGTGTTCTGCGGTAAGGTGCCATCCATGACTGTCACTTCCGCCTGGCGTCTGGGCTGGCGCACCCTCTGGCGCGACTTGCGTGCCGGCGAGTTGCGCCTGCTGATCGTGGCCGTCACCCTGGCAGTCGCAGCGCTCACCGCGGTCGGTTTCTTCGCCGACCGGCTCAAAGGCGGCCTCGCACGAGACGCGCGGCAACTGCTGGGCGGCGATGCTGTGGTCTCCAGCGACAACCCGACGCCGCAGGCGTTCATCGACAAGGCTCGGGCGCTCGGCCTGCAGGGCGTGAGAACGCTGGGCTTTCCCACGATGGGCCGTGCCACCGACGCCCAGGGCGGCGCCAGCCGCCTGGTGGCGCTGAAGGCCGTCCCGCCCGGCTATCCCCTGCGCGGCAACCTGAAGGTCGCCGCGCAAACCGATGAGGTGGGCACCACCACCCGCGACATTCCGCAGAAAGGAGAAGCCTGGGTTGACGCGCCCCTGCTCGAGTCGCTGGCGCTGAAGATGGGGGACCCGCTGCTGCTGGGTGACACGCAGTTGCGCATCGGCCGCATCATCGTGGTCGAGCCGGATCGCGGCGCCGGCTTCATGAGTTTCGCGCCTCGTGTCATGGTGAACGAGGCAGACCTGCCGGCCAGCCGCCTGATCCAGCCTGCCAGTCGCGTGAGTTACCGCTTCGCCGTCGCCGGGCCGGACGGGTCGGTCAGCGTTTACGTCAAGTGGGCGCTGGAGGAAGTGAAGAACCCGGCCATCCGCGGCGTGCGCGTCGAGTCGCTGGAGGGCGGACGGCCCGAGATGCGCCAGACGCTGGACCGCGCCGAGAAATTTCTCAACCTGGTGGCGCTGCTCGCCGCCTTGTTGAGCGCGGTGGCGGTCGCTCTGGCGGCGCGCGGCTTCGCCAACAAGCACCTCGACGATTGCGCGATGCTGCGGGTGCTTGGGCAGAGCCAGCGGACCATCGCGCTGAGCTACTCGTTTGAATTCGCGATGATCGGTGTCGTGGCGAGTGCGCTGGGTGTCGCCATTGGCTACGCGATCCATTTCGTCTTCCTGGTGCTGCTGGCCGGGCTGGTCGACACCGCCTTGCCTGGCGCGAGCTTCTGGCCGGTCGCCTTCGGCATGGGCATGGGGCTCACGCTGCTGTTCGCGTTCGGCCTGCCGCCGGTGCTGCAGCTCGCGCAGGTGCCCCCGCTGCGCGTGATCCGGCGCGATGTGGGCAATCTCAAACCGGCCTCCATCGCCGTGCTCTCTGTGGGTGTGCTTGGCTTTGCGGCGCTGCTGCTCGCCGCCAGCAGCGACCTGCTGCTGGGCGCGATCGCAGTGGGCGGCTTCGCCGGGGCGGTGCTGCTGTTTGCGGGCTTGAGCTGGGTCGCGGTGAAGCTGCTGCGCAAATCCGTCAACGAGGCGACCGCGCCGCGCTGGCTGGTGCTGGCCACCCGTCAGATCTCCGCGCGGCCCGCCTACGCGGTGGTGCAGGTGAGCGCCCTGGCCGTGGGCCTGCTCGCGCTGGTGTTGCTGGTGCTGCTGCGCACCGACCTGATCTCGAGCTGGCGCCGCGCCACGCCGCCAGACGCGCCCAACCGCTTCGTCATCAACGTCATGCCCGAGCAGAGCGATGACTTCCAGAAAGCGCTGCGCGACGCCGGAGTCAGCCGGTTCGACTGGTATCCGATGATTCGTGGCCGGCTGATTGCCGTCAACGGCAAGACCGTGACGCCCGACGACTTCACTGAGGATCGGGCAAAGCGCCTGGTCGACCGCGAGTTCAACCTGTCCAGCAGCGCGGTGCAGCCCCCCCACAACCAGGTGGTGGCCGGGCGCTGGCAGGCCGAGGAGCGCGGCGCCATCAGCGTGGAGGAAGGCATCGCCAACACGCTGGGCCTGAAGATGGGCGACGCGCTGCGGTTCGACATCGGCGGCATGCAGACAGAGTCGAAAATCACCTCGTTGCGCAAGGTCGACTGGGGCTCGATGCGGGCCAACTTTTTCGTGGTCTATCCGGTGAGCCGGCTGGGGGACATACCCTTCACCTACATGGGCGCGTTCCGGGCACCCGAGCGGAAGGGGTTCGATAACCAGCTGGTGCGGGCCTTCCCGAACATCACCAACGTGGACATGACGAGCACCATCAACCAGGTGCAGAGCGTGCTGGACAAGGTGATCCGCGCCGTCGAGTTCCTGTTCGGCTTCACGCTGGCCGCCGGCGTCGTAGTGCTGTTCGCGGCCGTCACGGCGACCCGCGAGGAGCGGGCCCGTGAGTTCGCGATCATGCGGGCCGTGGGCGCCAGCAGCGTGCTGCTGCGCCAGGTGCAGCGCGCCGAACTGGTCGGTGTCGGCTTGCTCGCCGGTTTCCTGGCCAGCGTGGTCGCGTCGGCGGTCGGCTGGGGTCTGGCGCGCTTTGCGTTCGATTTCGAGTGGACCGCCTCCCCCTGGGTACCGCTGTTCGGGGCGCTGGCCGGCGCGGTACTGGCGCTGGCAGCAGGCTGGTGGGGCCTACGCGAGGTGCTCAACCGTCCGGTGGTGGAGACGCTGCGGCGAGCCGCCGAATAGTTACTTTACCTCCGCCTTGCACAGCGGTCGAATCCGTTCAGGTTGCATTCATCCAAGGGCGCGCAAGATGACTTCATCCTAACCCAAGGAGTTCTTATGAAGCCCCTCTTTTCGGCCAAGTCGCTCGCAGTCGCAGCCCTCGTCTTTGGAGCCGTCGCTGCGGCCTCGGCCGTCCACGCGCACAGCGATATGTTCCTTTCGACGGTCGTGCAGCCCGGTTACTACGCAAATCCGACCCCGGTGTATGTCCAGCCTCGCCCGGCCTACGTCGCGCCTGCGCCGGTCTACGAGCAATACGGCTACGAGACCGATCGTGACTGGCGCCATGACGTCTACCGCTGGCAGCACAGGGGCCGCTATGGCGACCGTTATGCGCGCCGCTTCGGCCCATGGGGCGATCTCGATCATGACGGCGTTCCCAATCGTTACGACCGCTATCCGGACAACCCGTACCGCCGCTGATGGCCGAGGCGAAACCCGTGGCCGTGCCGGGTTTCGATTTCTGAATTCACTTTCCTATTGAGCCGGCCGCGTCCTACAGCGTTCGCCCGGCCATGGAATCATCATCATGATCAACGACGGCGACACCGGCGCGATCGAGACGTCGCCGCATACTAAAAGGAATACCCCATGAAAACGACTACTTCCATTCTTCGCCGTGCAGTTTCCAACGCCCATGTGCGCACGCCCATCGCCGCGCTGATGCTGCTATTACCTTCGGCGTTCGCGCTGACGGCGTTGCCCGCGACCGCGCTGGCGCAGCCGGCGCTGCCCGAGGTCCGCTCGCTCGACGTGCGGACCGATGCCGATCTTGGCCCGGGTTCGCGCCTGAGCTTCCGTGCAGTCGGCACGCCCCGCGGGCAAGCGCTGGTGCGCGTCGCAGGCGTCCGCGAAAGGATTGCGTTGCGCGAAGTTTCGCCCGGTGTCTACGTCGGGCGCTACACCGTCAAGCGCGGCGAAGCTGTTGACGACGACCGCGACGTGCGTGTTTCGCTGCGGCTGGGCAAACGCACGGCCTCGGCCGAATACACGCTGGCCCAGGTGATGACCGGGCCGCCCGTCGCCAATGTGCCGCCGCCGGTGGTGGTTCCGGCTCCGCCGCTGCGAATCGAGCGGTTTGGCGCGACGCCGCTGGATCGCATCGAGCCCGGCGCAGAGCTGCGCTTCGCACTTGACGGCGTTCCGGGCGGCACGGTCATGGTCGACTTGCCGGGCGTCGCCAATGACGTGGCGCTGCGCGAAATCCGGCCGGGCCACTATGAAGGCGGCTACACACTGCGTCGCGCGGACAACCTCAATCCGTCGCGCCCGGTTGTGGCAACGCTGCGAGTGGGCGACCGGACCGTGACCGCCACGCTGTCGGGCCCGCTGGTTCAGCCGCAGGCGGACAACCGACCGCCGCTCCTGGGCAACCTCATGCCGCGCGATGGCGAAGCCGTTCCCGGAGGGCCCACCCAGATTTCCGGCAACTTCGACGATCGCGGCGGCAGCGGGGTTGATCCGGCCACGGTGCGCGTCTTCGTCTCGGGGCGCGATGTCACTGCGCAGGCCCAGGTCACCGCCAACGCCTTCAGCTTGCGGGCCAACCTGCCGCCCGGTCGCCATACCGTGGACGTCTCTGCGCGAGATCGGGCCGGCAATACCGTGAGGCGAGAGTGGAGCTTCGAAGTAGCGTCGGGCGTCGTCCCCGTGAGCCTGCCGCTTCAAGTGCTGAACCACGGCAACAACGGCAGCGTGGAAGGCGGTTCGACCGTCGTGCAAGGCCGCACGGCCGCTTTCGCTACGGTGGAGGCCAAGGTAGACGCCAGCGCCCCGGTGCCCGGCGGCTTCAGCGTGGGCCAGCACCTCTATTCGCAGACCCTGCAGGCCGACGCGAACGGCAACTTCTCGTTCAGCTTCGCGCCGAGGTTCCAGATCCCGGGAGCGCGCTACGAGATCGCGCTGCTTGCCAGCAAGGCCGGCGCTACGAGTGAAGCCAGGCTGGTGTTGTACCAGCGGTGATGCCGCCAGCACGACTGGATGCGCAACGCCAACGGGTGAGCGGTGTCATGTCGGGCTAGAAGCTTATCGCGAGCAGGCTGCCCGCAGCGACGAAGGAGATGGCCAAGGCCGTGCCGTGGCAGACGATCTTTGCGGGCGTCCCTCCTTCAGTTGAAGACCCACGCCCGACCGACTGCCGCAAGGACATCTCCCACAACCTTCCCAGGGAGGAATACAAAGACCCGGAACAGGGGGACTCGGCAGTCCGTAGACTGTGGTTTGAACCGTTGGGCGGGATGGGTTGACAATTGTCAATCGGGCCGCCGCCGCGGTCCAGACAATTGCCTTGATGCTTACTGCCCACGCCCTGACCTGTGTACGCGGAGAACGACCCTTGTTCGCCGGGGTGGGATTCGCCGTCGGCGAGGGTGAATGGCTGCACGTGCGCGGCGAAAACGGCAGCGGAAAGACCAGCCTGTTGCGCATGCTCGCCGGCCTGGCACCGGCCGAGACGGGCGAAGTGCGCTGGTGCGGCCGGCCGATCAGCGAAGATACCCATGCCTATCACAGGGACTTGATGTTCCTGGGCCACCATGCGGCCGTGAAGCAGGAGCTCACCGCCCTGGAGAACCTGACGCTTGCCGCCGAGCTCGATGGCCAGGAACTGGCCGAGGCCGATGCCATGCCGGCGCTGCGCCGTTTCGGCCTGAAGGGCCGCGAGGACCTCGCGGTGCGCTATCTCTCCGCCGGCCAGAAGCGCCGCGTGCTGCTGGCCCGATTGGTCACGCGCAAGGCCAGGCTCTGGGTGCTGGACGAGCCTTTCACCGCGCTGGACACCCAAGCCGTGGACCTGCTTGCCACGGTGGTCAGCGAACATCTGGGCCAAGGCGGCGTGGCTGTGATCACCAGCCACCAGGCAGTGCCCATCGCGAGCGGCAAGGTGCTCGAACTGTGAAGGCGATGGTTGCGGTGATCCGTCGCGATCTGCTGCTCGCGATGCGGCGCAAGAGCGAAGTCCTGACGGCGCTGTTTTTCTTCGTCATCGTCACCAGCCTGTTCCCCCTGGGCATCGGGCCGGAGCCTGCGCTGTTGCGCAAGATCGCGCCAGGTGTGTTGTGGGTGGGCGCCCTGCTCGCCACCATGCTGGGCCTGCAACGCATGTTCGCCGCCGACCATGCCGACGGCACGCTCGAGCAGATGGTGCTGTCGCCGACACCGCTGGTGCTGCTGGTGGGCGGCAAGAACGTGGCGCACTGGCTGGTTTCCGGGTTGCCGCTGGTGGTGCTCGCGCCGCTGCTGGGCCTGCAATTCGACTTGGATGGCGAAGCGCTCGGCGTGCTGACCCTCGGGCTGCTGCTGGGGACACCCGTGTTGTCGCTGATCGGATCGATCGGCGCCGCCTTGACATTGGGCGTGCGCGGCGGCGGCGTGCTGCTGAGCTTGCTGGTGCTGCCCCTGTACATACCGACCTTGATTTTCGGCGCCGGCGCAGTGCAGGCGCACACGTCGGGTCAGGGGGCGGGCGGGCATCTTTCCCTGCTGGGCGCGCTGTTGGTACTGTCTTTGTTTTTTGCACCGTGGGCCACCACGGCGGCACTGAGGATCGCGTTGGAATGAGCAACCGCATCGTCAACTGGTTCAAGCTGGCCAGTCCCTACAGTTTCTATCCCGTGGCGGGAAAGATGATGCCGTGGTTCTGGCTGCTGGCCGCCGTGTTCGGCGTGGCCGGTTTGTGGGTGAGCTTCTTTGTCGCCCCGACCGACGCGACCCAGGGCGAGGGCTATCGCATCATCTTCGTCCACGTGCCCGCATCCTGGATGTCGATGGTCATCTACATCGTGATGGCCGGCTGGGCCGGCATCGGCCTCGCGCTCAACGCTCGGCTGTCCGGCATGATGGCGCAGGCGCTCGCGCCCACCGGCGCGCTGATGGCATTTCTGTCGCTGTGGACCGGCGCCTTCTGGGGCAAGCCGATGTGGGGCACCTGGTGGGTGTGGGATGCACGGATCACTTCTGAGCTGATCCTGTTCTTCCTGTACCTGGGCTTCATCGCGCTGCAGGCCGCCATCGACGATCCGCGCCGCGCCGACAAGGCCGGGGCCATCCTGGCGCTGGTGGGCGTGGTCAACGTCCCCATCATCTATTTCTCTGTGAAGTGGTGGAACACGCTGCACCAGGGCTCCTCGATCTCGATGACCAAGGCGCCGTCAATGGCGCAGACCATGTTGTGGGGAATGCTGCTGATGGCGCTGTGCTTCTGGATGTATTCGGTGGCCATGACCCTCAAGCGGGTCCGCGCCATCATCCTGGAGCGCGAGGCCCACGCGGAATGGGTTGGCCAACTGCCGGAGGTCGCAGCATGAACTGGCCATCGGCATCCGACTTTTTCGCCATGGGCGGTTACGCACTCTATGTGTGGAGCAGTTTCGGCGCCTGCGCCCTGGCATTGGCCCTGGAGCCCTGGCTGGTGAGCCGCCGACGGGATGCGATCTTGCAAAGCCTGCGCCGCCGCGCGCGGGCCGATCAACTGGACAAGGAGAGCCAATGAAAGCGTGGAAAAAACGCGGGGCGGTGGTGGTCGCGGGCCTGGCGGTGGTCGGCATTGCCGCGGCGCTGGTGCTGAACGCGTTGAACAGCAACATCGCCCTGTATGTGACGCCCAGCGACGTGGCGGCGGGCAAGTCGCCCAAGGGCCAGGCCTTTCGCATCGGCGGGCTGGTCAAGGACGGCTCGCTCAGGCGCGACAACCTCACGGTGCATTTCGTGGTCACCGACCTGGCCAGGGAGATTCCGGTGTCGTACACGGGCATCCTTCCCGACCTGTTCAAGGAAGGCAAGGGCGCGGTGGTGCAGGGCCGCTTGGAGCCGGACGGCAACTTCGTCGCCGCCGAAGTGCTGGCCAAGCATGACGAAAACTACTTGCCGCCTGAAGCCAAGCACGCGCTGGACCAGGCCCAGAAAAGCCAAGGAGTATCCAAACCATGATCCCCGAACTCGGGCACTTCGCCCTGATCCTGTCCCTGTGCGTGGCCGCCGTGCTGGGCACGCTGCCGCTGGTGGGCGCGCATCAGGGACGGCGCGAATGGATGGCACTGGCGCGTCCCGCGGCGCAGGTGTTCTTCGCGCTGATCGTGGCGTCCTTCGCCGCGCTGGGCTGGAGCTTCTATGTCAATGACTTCTCGGTGACCTATGTTGTCGAGCATTCCAATTCGCTGCTGCCCACCGTTTACCGGCTCGCGGCCGTCTGGGGCGGCCACGAAGGCTCGCTGCTGCTGTGGATGCTGATGCTGTCAGGCTGGACCTTCGCGGTCGCGATGCGCTCGCGCACGCTCGACGAGCCGATGGTGGCGCGCGTGCTGGGCGTGCTGGGCCTGGTCGCCACCGGGCTGCTGCTGTTCATCCTGCTGACCTCGAATCCGTTCGAGCGGACGCTGCCCGCGGCGGCCGATGGGCGCGACCTCAACCCGATGCTGCAGGACCCGGGGCTGGTGATCCACCCGCCGATGTTGTACATGGGTTACGTGGGCTTCTCGGTCGCGTTCGCTTTCGCGATTGCGGCATTGCTGTCGGGCCGTCTGGACGCCGCCTGGGCGCGCTGGTCGCGGCCCTGGACCACGATGGCCTGGATCTTTCTCACGCTGGGCATCGCGCTGGGATCCTGGTGGGCTTATTACACGCTGGGTTGGGGTGGCTGGTGGTTCTGGGACCCGGTCGAGAACGCCTCGTTCATGCCCTGGCTGATCGGCACGGCGCTCATGCATTCGCTGGCCGTAACAGAAAAGCGCGGCACCTTCAAGAGCTGGACGGTGCTGCTGGCGATTGGAGCGTTTTCGCTGTCGCTGCTGGGAACATTCCTGGTGCGCTCCGGCGTGCTCACTTCGGTCCACGCATTCGCCGTAGACCCTCGCCGCGGCGTCTTCATTCTGGTGCTTCTGGCGCTGGTGATCGGCTCGTCGCTGACCCTCTTCGCGTGGCGCGCGCCCAAGGTGGCACTGGGCGGTACCTTCGCGCTGATGTCGCGCGAGACGCTGATGCTGGTGGGCAATGTGATTCTTGTGGCGGCCTGTGGCTCGGTGCTGCTCGGAACGCTGTATCCGCTGCTGGTGGACGCATTGGGCATCGGCAAGATATCGGTGGGACCGCCTTACTTCAACACGGTGTTCGTGCCGCTCATGACGCCGGTGCTATTCCTCATGGCCGCGGTGCCGCTGGCGCGCTGGAAGCATGCGCAGATTCGTGAGATGGCTGGCAAGCTGTGGATCCCTGCGGCGCTCGCGGTCCTGGGCGGCGTCGCCATTCCCTTGCTGATGGGTCGCTGGACGGTGCTCACGGGGCTGGGGACGATGCTGTCGGTCTGGATCGCGGTGTCGATGGTGCTGCAGATTGTGCGGCGCCTGAAGGACGGCCGGCCGCCGATGTCGTATTGGGCCATGCACCTGGCCCACCTGGGCGTGGCCGTGTTCGTCATGGGCGTGACCCTGGTTGGCGGTTTCCAGGACGAGCGGGATGTGCGCATGGAGCCGGGCGACACGGCAAGCGTGGGCGGGCACGAGTTCAAGTTCATCGGGGTGCGCGAAGTGCCGGGCCCCAACTATGTCGCCGCGCGCGGCGAGTTCGAAGTCAGCCAGGGCGGACGGCCCGGCCGCACGCTGCTTCCTGAAAAACGCACCTACGCATCTTCGACCATGCCGATGACCAACGCGGCGATCGACGCCGGCTTCACCCGCGACGTGTACGTCTCGCTCGGCGAGCCGCTCGAGGGCAAGGCGTGGGCGGTGCGCGTGTATTACAAGCCCTTCGTCGACTGGATCTGGGGCGGTTGCCTGCTGATGGCGCTGGGTGGGTTGCTGGCCGTGGCAGACCGTCGCTACCGGATTCGAGTCAAGGCTGCCGTTGCTGTCCCGACGGAACTGCGAGGAGCTGCCGCATGAAGGCCCGGTTCCTCCTACCGCTTGCACTCTTTGGCGTGCTGCTGGTGTTCCTTGTGATTGGGCTGCAGCGCGACCCGCATGAGATTCCTTCGCCACTGGTGGACAAGGCCGCGCCGGCGTTCAAGGTGCCGCAATTGATTGCTGCCGACAAACTTTTTTCGCCGGCCGACATGAAGGGCCAGGTCTGGATGCTCAACGTCTGGGCCTCCTGGTGCGTAGCTTGTCGCGTGGAGCATCCGCTGCTGGTGGAGATCGCTCGCTCGAAGGTCGTGCCCCTGATCGGCCTGGACTACAAGGACGAGCGCACGACGGCGCTGAAGTTCCTCGGCCAGAACGGCGACCCGTACATGCTCTCGGCGTTCGATGGCGACGGCCGCGTGGGCATCGACTACGGCGTCTACGGCGTGCCCGAAACTTTCATCATCGACAAGAACGGCGTGATCCGCCACAAGCAGATCGGCCCCATCACCCCCGAGGCGATGGAAAAGACCATCCTGCCGCTGATCGAGAAACTGAAGAAGACATCATGAGACGCCTCGTCGCGTTGCTGCTGGCCGCGCTGTTCCTGGCACCTGCGTGGGCCAAGGAAGCGACGCCGCTGGCCGAGGACCCTGTGGTCGAGCAGCGCCTGATCGCCATCTCCGAGGAGCTGCGCTGCCTGGTCTGCCAGAACGAGTCGCTGGCCGGTTCACGCGCCGACCTCGCGCAGGACCTGAGGCGCGAACTGCGCACCCTGATTCGCCAGGGCAAGAGCGACAGCGAGATCCGCGAATTCATGGTCAGCCGCTACGGCGACTTCGTGCTTTACCGGCCGCCCATCAAGCCGACGACCTGGCTGCTCTGGGCCGGGCCGTTCCTGCTCGTGATCTCGGCCGTTAGCGTGTTGCTGATCTACCTGCGCCGGCGCAACCGTGCAGTCGGCGAAGCCGACCTCAGCGAAGTCGAAGCGCTGCGCGCCGAAACGTTGCTGCAGGAGAGCCCCAAGTGACCGTGTTCCTGATTGCCGCGGCGGCATGCGTCGCGCTCGTTCTGCTGCTGCTGCTGCGGCCCTTCCTGTGGAAGACGCCCGCCGTGCAGACTTCCCGCCGACAGCTCAACGCCGCCATCTACCGCGAGCAGATCGCCAAACTGGAGCAGGATCTGGCCGATGGCACGTTGGGCGCGCAGGACCACGCCCAGGCCCGGGCCGAACTGCAGCGGCGCGCGTTGCAGGACACCGACGAGGAAGATGCTGTCGGCACGATGAAGGCGCCCAGGAAGACCTTGGTGGCGCTCTTGCTGGTGGTGCCGATCGCTGCCTTTGGGTTGTACGCGCTGATCGGCAATCCCGCCGGCATGTCCGGTGTACCCGCCGGCGCCGCCGTCTCGAATGAAGAGGTCGAGCGCATGGTCCAGGGCCTGGCCAAGAAACTGGAAAGCGAGCCGGACAACCAGAAAGGTTGGGCCTTGCTCGCGCGTTCGTACAAGGTCATGGGCCGCACCGCGCAGGCCGAGATCGCCTACGAGCGCGCAGGCGCCTTTATCGACAACGACGCACAGATGCTCGCCAGCTACGCGGACACCGCGGCTGCCAACGCAGGTGGAAAATTCGCGGGTAAGCCGGCGATGCTGATTGCGAAGGCGCTCAAGGCCGATCCGGACAACCCGATGGCGCTGTGGCTTGCGGGCACGGCGGCACTGGAGGCGAAACAATACGACAAGGCCGTGGCCATCTGGCAGCGCCTTGCGGCCATGCTGCCCCCAGGCTCCGAAGACGCGCTCATGCTGCAGGGCGCGATCGGCGACGTCAGTGCGCGCATGGGCAATGGCGGCCCCCGGCCGGCCCCTCCGATGATCGTTGCCGCGCCTTCATCTGCAGCGCCCGGACCGGCCGCCAGTGTCAGCGGTACCGTGGAACTGGATGCATCGCTCAACGGCAAGGCGGCTGCCACCGACACGGTGATGGTGATCGCCCGCGCGCCGGGTACGCGGATGCCGCTGGCCGTGCTGCGAGTCAGCGCGTCCAGCTTGCCGCTGAAGTTCAAGCTCGACGATTCGCTGTCGATGAGCCCGCAGGCGCTGCTGTCTGGGGCTGCGCAGGTCGAAGTGGAAGCGCGCATCTCGAAGTCGGGTCAGGCCCGGCCGCAGCCGGGCGACTTGATCTCAAACGTCCAGACGGTCAAGGTGGGTGCCAGCGGCATTGCGCTGCGTGTGGCTCAGGTGCGAAACTAGCCAGCTTGTCTGGCCTATCGCACCGGCGCCGCGATCCCGGGCTTGAGCAGTACCACCAGCGCGCCGGCTCCACCTTCGTCGCCGCGGGCTTGTACGAAGGCCAAAACTTCGTTCTTCTGGACCAGCCAGCTTTGCACCCGTCACTTGAGCACGGGTGTTTTGCCCGGTGAGCCCAGGCCCTTGCCGTGCACCACGCGCACGCAGCGCCAGCCGCGGCGGTGGGCTTCGCGGATGAAGGTCGACAATGCCTCTCGCGCTTCCTCGCGGCGCAGGCCGTGCAAATCGATCTCGCCCTGAATGCTCCAGACGCCCTTGCGCAGCTTGTGTGTGGTATCGGTGCCGATGCCGGGCCGCCGGAAGCTCAGTGCATCGTCGATGTCGAGCAGCGTCGTGGCGTCGAATTCGTCGCTGATGGCCTCGCGCAGCGCACGCTGCTCGTCCAGTTGCTGCTGTACGGGGATCGGCGGCGGCTGGTCCGGCGCGAGGTCGACCCGGTCCTGCCCTCGCATCGGTTTCACGGCGCCGGCGGCGCGCACGAAGAGGTTTCTTTCGGCATGGATTCGGCGCTCGGCCTCGCGCCGCGCCACTTCCTGGTCGGCGGCAAACTTCTGCTGCTCGGCCAGCTTCTGCGCGATGTGCTGCAGGTCCTTGAGCGAGTTGGACTTCACCGTCTCACTCTCACAGCAGGCCCTTCTCGGCCATCGACAGGGCGTCGCCCTGCGCCACGATCACGTGGTCGAGCACTCGCACATCCACCAGGGCCAGCGCCGCCTTCAGCGTTTGTGTGAGGGCCTCGTCGGCGCGCGAGGGCTGCACCGTCCCGCTCGGGTGGTTGTGCGCGAGTACCACCGATGCGGCCGCGCGCTGCAGCGCCCGCACCACCACCTCGCGCGGGTACACGCTGGTTTGGGTCAAGGTGCCGCGAAACAGTTCCTCCATCGTGATCAGGCGGTTCTGCGCGTCCAGGAACAGCACGGCAAACACCTCGTGCGTCTTGGCTGCCAGGTGCAGTTGCAGGTATTGCTTCACGGCGCCGGGCGAGCTGAAGACCTCGCGTTCCTTCAGCTGCTGCCCGAGGGCTCGCCGCGCCAGCTCCAGCACGGCGATCAACTCGGCCCGCTTCGCGCTGCCGCCCAAGCCCTTGA
>JBDSWB010000163.1:0-13179 GCA_039926915.1 Ramlibacter sp. | reverse complement strand
ACGCAGCAACACTCATTGCAATCAGATTCTTCCTCATTAGACACTCCATTGAAAAGTTGGTTAGCGCAACTACTAGTGAAATTGATTACGCCGGGAAATCGTAGCATAGGGCTACAGGCGAAACCGACTTTCTTTCTTTGCCGCTTGTGACATGTTGATTAAAACCAACACATCGGGCGCGATTGTAGGGCGGCCCCCGGCGTAAGGCCAGCGCTATCTTTCAGGGTGTTGGAAATAACCACCATTGGCCGTTTTCGCGCACCCAGACCTCGTCGTAGAAAGTGACGATTGGCGGGACGGAGGCCCGCTGGAGCGTCGCCTTGGCTTCAATCTTGGTGGTGGCCACGCATTTGTCCTCGGTTTCGCACCTGATCCGTTCCACTTGAGCTGCCGTCAGTTTCACGGCGCCGCCGAAGGCCTGCTTGTACCTCGGTAGCGGGGTGATCGCCCGGTATGACGGCGGCATGAACGTGTAGGCGGCCTCCATGTCGTCCGCAAGCCTCGCCTTCCAGTGATTGGTGGCCCGCTCGCGCACCGCCAGTTCAGGGGTGGAAGCCGTGGTCGCGCAGCCGGCCAGCGCAATGGCGGCCAGGCCGAGCGCCAGATGGCGAATGCAGGATTGGGTCAGGGAAATTGTCATCGATGGGTCCTCTCTCAAAAAAATCAGGGGGTGTTGGGGCCGCCGTTGCTGGTGCGAGCGTCGGGCAACACCCGGGCCGGTGCGGCCGGCGCGAAGCTGCCGAAGGGGTCATGGCCGATGAAGCTCTGCATGCGGTCGCGCATCTCGGCGCTGACGTCGCGCGCCTCCTGGTCCGACCGCACGACGCGGGGAGTAATGACCACCAGCAGTTCGGTGCGATCGATTCGCTTGGTCTTCGACCCGAACAGGGCGCCGAACACGGGGATGTCACTGAGCACGGGCAGGCCGGACGACTCATTCGCGCTGTTGTCGCGGATCAGCCCGCCCAGGACGATAGCTTCCCCCGAGCGGATCGCAATCTTGCTGTTGATCTGCCGCTGCAGAAAGGAGCGCTGCCCGGTGGCAATGTCCTGCTCGCCGACGTCGGTGACCGCCTGGCTGATGGCCATGGTGACCATGTTCCCGGCGTTGACCGACGGCGTCACTGACAGCGCGACACCCGTGTCCTTGTACTGGAAGCTGGTCGATACGTTGCCGCCGGTGATGATGGTTTCGGCGGAACGGATCGGCTGCTGCTTGCCCACCGTGATCTGCGCCGTGTGATTGTCCAGCACCATCAGCGAGGGGCTCGAGATCACCTTGACCAGCGACTTGTCCGCCAGCGCGTTCAGCACGGCCCGGACGTTGCCCACCGTGTTGCGCAAAGTGTAGGAAAACCCGGCGAGAGCCCCCCCGAGGACGCCGCCATCCTTGGTGCTTAGCACGCTCGTGCCCACCTTCCCGTTCGCCTGGGCGTCGTTGAACGTCCATTGCAGCCCGTATTGCAGGTCGTCGTTCAGCGTGACCTCGACGATGGTCGCCTCGATCATCACCTGGGTGGGCGGCAGGTCGAGCCGCTTGAGGGTGTTCTCGATCTTCGCGTATTCAGCGGCGGTGCCGTAGACAAGGATCGCGTTGTTGGCTTCGTCGGCGACGACACGCAGCCCGCCGACCTTCAGTGCCGGGGCGGGCGCGCCCCTCGAAGCGGCGCTCTGCGCGCCGGCCGCCTGCCCCGCCTGCATGACGCCCGACAGGCCGGTGTTTCCGGGCGTGCCGAGCACGGTGGTGCCCGTGTTGATGCCGATGGACGCCGTGGACGAAGACAGGCCGGGGGCCACGCCCGAGCCGGTGGTCGTGGACGGGCGCAACTCCCCGCTTCCGAAGATCCCATTCAGGACCTCCGACAGGTGGCGGGCCGATCCGTTCTGGACCGGATAGACGTGCAGTGTCTGCTCCGCTGCATTGGTGCCCGGCTTGTCGAGGCGCTCGATCCACCGGCGCGCCTCCTCGAGATAGGCGGCACGCGGGGTGACGACCATGATGCTGTTCAGACGCTCGATCGGCATGATCCTCACGGCGCCCAGGAACGGGGCGTCGATCACGGACGCAGGCGAATCGGCAACTGCATTGGGCGACGTTCCCTGGCCCGGCACGGGGGCGCCCGCAGATGCCGGCTGGCGACCTCCGGAAATGGTCCGCAGCGCGGTCTCGACCTCCCGAACTGTCGCGTACTTCAAGGGAAATATACCTACAGACATGCCCTTCAGCAGGTCCACGTCGAAGGTGGAAACAATGCTCAGCCAACCTTCGGCCTGGGTGCGGTTGCCCGCCAGCACCAGCAAATTGCGCACCGGGTCGACCCGGATCAGCGCTTCGGGGGGAAGCATCGGCCGCAGGATGGTGGCCATTTCTGTCGCACCGATGTACTGCAGCGGGATGACGACGGCGCCGTAGCCAGGCGCCAGCGGACCATTGCCGACCTGGCGGGGCGCGGCCACGATGCCGCGCAGGGCCTCCGGACGGCCTACGTGGTAGATGCCGCGGCTGTCCCTGGCCATCACGAGGCCGTTGGCCAGCAGCGCCCCTTCCAGCAGGTAAGCGGCCTCATCGGCGGACACAGTGCCTTTCGTAGCGAGAGTGACCACACCGTTCACCGGCGGATGGATCATGTAATCCACCTTGAGGATGTCGCGCAGCACGATGTGCACCACATCCAGAATCGGCGCCTCCTCGAAACGGAACGAGTTCGACGACCCGGTCAAGGCTTGCTGAGGAAGGGGCGGCGCGATCACCCTGTCGTTGCCCGGCATCAGGCGGGGCTGGCCGGCCGCGTTCGGATCGGGCGTGGCTGCGGCCGGGTCGGCTTGTGCCCGGGCCAGTTGGCAGACTGCAAGGGCGATCAGCGTGAAGGTGAAGCGTGAGGTGATCATTGTTTTTGCGAGAAAGAAGCCCGGGCACCGGGGGGCCGAATCATCGAGCGGCTCCCGTGACGAACGGGTTCGACGACGGAGGGGCGGGCTTGGCATTGGAGGGCGCGGGTGCCGTGGCGTTCCCCACCGAAGGCGCCGGAGGGGAAGAAATTGCCGCGGGCAATGTTGCCGAAGCTGTTGGGGGGACCGCCATGGGCGCAGCGGGAAAGTTGATTCCCGGGGGCAGCTGAAACGGGAACTGGAACCCACCCGGAGCGCCGCCAGGCCCCAGCGCGCCTGCGGCGCTGCCCAGTGGTGTCCCCGATGCCGCGTTCGCCTGCCTGGCCTGAACGAGCGGGACGACCCGGGTTTCGGCTCCGCGCGAAAACACCACTTCCCGGCCGCGGATTTCCTTCAGGTTCCAGTCGCCCAGCGCTTCGGACAGCTTCACCCGGCGGGACTTGCCGTCGACCCGCACCAGCACACCGCCGCCCTGCGGACCTCCGAACAGCCCATAGAGGTGGATCGAGTCCAGCGGATCGGCTCGCGCAGGGCCGTTCTTGGCTACCGGCGCCGGGCGGCGGCCCGGATAGAAGAGCGGCCGGTCCAGGATCGCCACGTAGCGCCCCGCTTCGACGTCTTCGCGGCCCAGAGAACCGACAGACAGGCCGCCTAGATCGGGCTTGATAGCGTCCGGCGCTTGCCAGTGAATGCCGCGCAGCCCGCCCTGCGGGTCGATCCACAGCCAACCCAGCAGGCACAGCAAGAGCGCGTTGGCGCCGACCAGGAAAGCGGTGACTTTACGTTTCACTTTCGCACCATGAGGACGAAGAGATTCACTTGCACCGAAAGGCGCTGGGGTGCTTCCGCGCGCGGCGTGCTGTTGTTCTGAACGTTGAACCCCTCGAAGAAGAGCGAAGGCGCCTGGCCGGGCAACACGACCAGCGCGCTCTGCAGCGCCACCATGTCCCCGTCCATCCGCAGCGTGACAGGAATCCGGTCGAAACCTTCGACGGGCTTGGCCGCGAGGATCTGTGTGCTGGAGACTTCCATGCCGGCCTTCGTGAAGATTTCGCGGGCCCGTTGCTGGGCGTCGCTTCCCGCCCGGGCAACGTCCTGGGAAGCCGGATAGGCATGGCGCTCCAGAAGCGCTCTACGCTCCGCGATAGCCGTGTCGAGCGCTCCCGCGCTGGCCTCGATGCCGATCAGGCGCGCGTAGCGCGGCTCTACTTCAGCGAGACGGTCGCTCGCCCAGATGTGTTTGGAGGCCACAAACGCCACCGCGCCCAGAAACAGCACCAGCCCGGCCAGCGCCAGGACGATCCCGTTGCGATGGAGGTTGTTGAAGTTCATCGCTGCGTCCCGCCCACGACGAAGGGCGATACGCCCGGCTTCACTGGTGCCGACAGCGCAGCCGCCGCCGGCCGCGGCACCGGGGTTGCTGCCACAGACGCGGGCTGGGCCCCAGGTACAACGAGGGCGCTCGCCGCTGCCTGCGATGCCTGCGATGCGGACGCAGCCGCTGCAGCAACCGGACGGGTATCCAGGGTGAACTCCACCGTGAAGGCTTCCTTGGCGGCCCCGGGCGCGCGGGTCACCGGCATCGGCGACCTGACATCGCGCAGCCTCGGGTCGGCACTGAGTTTCTGCAGGAGGGCTGAAGCATCCGTCGTGTGTCCCGCCGCGATGATCTTGGTTTTCTGGATGTCCAGGCTGTAGAGGTGGGTGTCATCGGGCATCACCTGGGTCAGATACGCGATCACGCCCGCGGGGTCGACACGATCCTTCGCTGCAACATCCAGCGCACGCAGCTTGTCGTTGAGGGCCGCGAAATCGTCACGTTTGCGCACCAGGGGCGCGCTGCGCGCGACCAAGGCATCGAACGCTGTTGCGGCTTCCATCGCGCGAATGCGCAATTGCAGCGTGGGCGTCATCGCGGCGAGGCCAGCCAGCACGACGGCGGCGAGCACCAGTGCCCAGTCCCGGCGCTGCTGCGAGGCCATGTCGTGCAGCCGCTTGTGCTCGCCATAGCCGCGAATCAGGATCGGCGCCGCGGGGTTCCCTGTCGCCCACACTTCGGGCAGCCTGTCGGGACCGGCGAGGTCGGGCCAGCGGCTCTGGATGAAATCCGAGATATGCCTTCTGGAGGCAATGACGATCTCCGCGCGCCGCTGGCCCCCGGGCAGTTCCCGCAGCGAGCGACCCCATGCCAGGTCTTCCGGCGGAAACGGGGTGTTGCTGCGGACATCGAGCAACACGGCTTCCTCGATGTCCGTAGCGGCCATCGAGGGCACGTCCAGCGCACGCCGCAGCAGCAGATCCTCGGGCAGCTCCACAGCCACGAAACGGGGCGTCTTCGCGGCGGCCGAGTCCGGCAGTTGCGCATCGCCGTTCCAGACGGCCCGGGAGCCGTCCGCGCGCAGCAGCAACACAGGATCGGACGGTGCCAGGCGGCCGCCTAGCCCGTCCAGCCACGTCTTCAGGCCCGAGGTTGACCAGGCGGCGTGGATGTCGAGCCCGGAGAGGCCACTTCTTGAAGGGATCGCGGATATTTTCATCTCAATTTATCGTCGCCGGGTTCGGCTCGAACCGGTCTTCGGCCTGGAAGATTCGCCAGGGCACTCCGTCAGGCGCAGTCCTTCCGGTATCCACCATGCGTGAACTGAGCAAACGCCGGCCATCTGTAAGGGGTACACGGGCAACCAGCTTGAATCGCGTCGTGGCCCCGGAGTCTACAAACTGCGTCATGAGGCCCGTCGTGTCGACGCCCGTCTCGTTCGCGTCCCTGCCGGCAGCGACCCGCGCAGCACGACCGGCATCACCTTCCGAAAGCACCAGCAGAACGCCTACCGGGGCGGCCATGGCATTGACTCGGCCACTGCCCAAGGCGTCGGTGGTGATGAGGGAAGAAAGTCTAGCATAGAGGGGGTAGTCGACTCCCGGGACCTGCAACAGTTCCTCCACGGCCTCGAATCGTGAGCCACGCTGGGTCGCCGGCCCCGGCGCGCGCGCCGCGACGATGGTGCGAGCCAGGGCATCGGCCCGCTCTCCCTCCAGTCCGCCCGCCTTTGTGAACAGGGCCGACAGCAGGCCCTGCGGCGCCCGGTTGATGTCGATCAGGCCATTCAGCGGGGTGATTTCCACCGGGATGTTGAGCCCGGCAAAGGCCACCTCGACGCGACTCAGGCGGCTGACTGGCTGGCTGCGCGACGCCATTTCCTGCAGAACCAGCTGCACCGCCGCGCTCCCCATCGCCGCACCCTGCACCGTCTGGCGGGCCGAGGAGGCCAGCCGCACCTCGTCCCGCTGCGCCTGTACCATGCCGGTCACCAGGATGCTCAGGGCAGCAACGATCCACAGCACCGCCACCAGGGCGACGCCGCGCTGGCTGGATGGATTGACCCGCACGCGACGCATCATTCGGGGCCTAGGGAAAAGCCGCCGCGACCGTTGTCGCCGCCAGGCAACTGGCGCAAGGGAATGACCAGGAAAGGCCAATCGCCCGACGGGGTTCGCAGTGAAACGCGCACCCTACCGGGAAGGCGCTGCGGATAGGGCCATTGCGGCAGCCAGGCCAGGTTCGGTGCGGCCTCGTCCGCGTACTCCAGGCCCACACCGATCGCGTCGGGCACCAGGATGCGTGATTGCGCCGAATTCCAGTCCGGAAACCCTGCTTCGCTGCTCCAGGGCGCGAAGCGGATCACCAGCGCCGGACGGCCGGCCGGTGACTCTGCAGCCAGCCTGAAGAAGTAGCGCCCGCCCGCGCCGTACCGGGCCGGCATCACGCCCACCCACACCAGCGCGCTGGGCGCACCCGCGAACTGAAAGGGACTCATGTTGATATCGGCGGACAGCGCCGTCTTGCGCACCGAAATGCGCCCCAGCGCGCTGCCGAGGAACGCCGAAGCCACCCGCATTTCATCGGCGCGTAGCAGGCGTTGGTCGACCCGCTCCTCGGTCTGGGCGATGGTGCGCATCGCGGCCCCGAGCGCGAGCATCACCATCGACATCAGCGTCATCACCACGAGGATCTCGACCAGGGTGAAGCCGGACATCCCCCCGCCCCGGCGCGCGCGCAGATGCAGGCGGATCATCTCGGCACCCCTGGCGCGGGCCGCGCCTGAGGCAGCAAGGTGTCGAGTTCGAGCTGGCGCGGCCCGCGCCGGTCGGTCCAGCCCACCACCACCTGCACCTGCTGCAGCGCCGGCGCGCGTGCACCGGCGAAAGGCGTCACATAAGGCGCGCTGCTCACGCGCCACGCAAAGCCGGCCGACTGACCGGCTTCGTTCCAGCCCGACTCGGGCACGCTGTCTCTGGAGTTCAGCACGCTCTGGGCCAGCATGGAGGCGCGCTGGTACAGGTCGGTGTCCTGCAGGCTTCGCACGGTGCCGCCGCTGGCCTGGTAGAGCATGCCCAGGGAGAACGCCATGATCACGAATGCCACCAGCAGTTCCAGCAACGAAAACCCGCGCTGATGGCCCTGGATACGCGCTCTCATTGGCGCACCGGCGACTGGATGACCGCGCCCGACAGCCAGTCGACCGTCAACCGGACGCCAGCGCCCCCGGGCCGGAGGATCTCGACTGTGCCGCCGGTCGCGCCGCCTCCGGGCAGGAAACTGATGCCCGCAGTCTGGTCTGCGCGAAGCTCGATGTCTGCGATGGTGGTACGCATCCGCAGGGGTTGGGGCAGTGCCTTCGCCGGCCGCCCTTCGACCCCGTAACTGCTGTTGGCGATGTTGACCCGAAAGCGCACTTCGCGCCCTTCGGCGACGGCGCGGTAGCGGGCCTGCCGCATTTCCGCGAGCACGCTGCGCACCGCGTCGCGGTATTGCGACGAATCATGCAGCCGCTCGTAGGCCAGGGGAACGAGGCCCGTGAGGAGCGCCACCATCGCAAAGACGACCAGCAGCTCGACGAGCGTGAATCCACGCTGCGCTCGCACGGCGGCCTCAGTGCGCGCTAGCGCGTATTGCGGATGTCGGCATTCTCGCCCTCCCCGCCGGGCGCGCCATCCGCCCCGAGCGAGAGGATCTCGACGGCGCCGTTGGAGCCGAGCTGGTAGCGAAAGGGCTTGCCCCAGGCATCGGTCGGCAGGGCACCTTTGAGGTAGGGACCTGCCCAGCCTGAAGTGACTGTGGCGGGCTTTTGCGCGAGCGCTTCCAGGCCTTCTTCGGTAGTCGGGAACCGGCCCACGTCGAGCTTGAAAATCTCCAGTGCCTTGTCGATGTCCGCGATTTGCACCGCCGTGGTCTTGGACTTGGCGCCACCGAGTTGACCCAGCACGCGGGGACCGACAAGGCCGGCCAGCAAGGTGAGAATGGCCAGCACCACGAGCAGTTCGACCAGTGTGAAGCCGGCGTTCGCCCTGGAACGGCAAAGGCGTGAATTCACCATCTCGTAGTCCTCGATCAAACAATTAATTATACGGCGAGGTCATTGATCGAAAGGATGCCCAGCAGTATCGAAACGATGATGCTGGCGATCAATAAACCAAGCAGGATGATGAGAACGGGCTCGACCAGCGTGAGCGCGCGCCTGATGCCGGTTTCCACTTCGCGATCCAGGATGTTGGCAAGCTCCAGCATCATCGGCCCGATCCGTCCCGTCTCCTCGCCCACCCGCACCAGATTCACCGCGAGCGGCTCAAAGATGCCCGTCGCCGACAGCGCATCGACCAGCCGTCCGCCTTCCTTCACCGCCGGCGCCACCGAAGCCAGCCGGCCCTGAAGTACTTCGTTGCCCATGGTATTGGATGCGATGTGCAGCGCGGTCAACATGGGCACGCCGTTGCCGAGCAGCGTGCCCAGCGTGCGCGCGAATAGGTTCAACTGGTACTTGAGCAGCAACTTTCCCAGCAGCGGCACCTTCAGGATCCTCGACTGCCACCACATCGTTCCAACGGGAGTTGCGAGCCAGCGGCCGAGCGCCCAGGCGGTCAGCCCCGCGACAATGCCGATCACCAGGCCCCAGTCGCGAAAGCCATGGCCGAGCTTCATCACGACACGTGTGGCGAGCGGCAGCGCGTCACCCATGTTGGTGAACAGTTTCTCGAACTGCGGCACCACAAATCCCAGCATGGCCACGAGCGACACCACCGCAACGAACAGCAGGATGGCCGGGTAGATGGTGGCCGACACGACGCTCTCGCGCAGCGACCGCAGCCGATCCATGTGCTCCACCAGGCGCTCCAGCACGTTCGACAGCTGACCACTGGCTTCGCCCGAGCGCACCATGTTGATGTAGAAGTCGCCGAACAGCGCCTGCTCGCGCATCAGCGCCCGGCTGAGCGGCGCGCCGTGCTTGACGTCTTCCAGGATCTGCCGCATCAGGCTTGCGACCGGCGGCCGCAGGCTCATGTCGATCAGCACGCGCAGCGCGCTGGCCAACGCCAGCCCGGCCCGCAGCATGATCGACAGTTCACTGGTGAGGCTCAGCAGCTCGGCCTGGGTCACCGGCCCGTCGCCGCGCCGGAATCGCCACGTCGACACGGCGCCAGCGCTGGCCGGGAAGGGACCCTGTGGCGCGCCGTGCGACGCCGAATCGGTGACGCTGACCGGCACCAGGCCGCGCTCGCGCAGCTGCCGGGTCACGGCCACCGCCGAGGCGGCTTCGAGCCGGCCCTGCAGCACCAGGCCCGACGGGTCCGCGGCGCGCCAGGAAAAATCAGGCATCGTTGCTGTCCTGGGTCACACGCAGCAATTCCTCTAGGCAGGTTGCTCCAGCGGCCACCTTACGCAACCCGTCTTCATACAAGGTCAGCATGCCTGTGCGCGCGGCCAACGCGTGCAGTTCGCTTTCATCCTTGCCGTCCAGGATCGCCCGGCGCATCTGGTCATCCAGGACGAGCAGTTCGTGAATGCCCGTGCGGCCCTGGTAGCCCGTGTCACGGCACTGTGCGCACCCACGCGCCCGGTAGACCGGCGCGCCGGGCTGGAGGTAGCGGCCCAGGCCCGAGCTGGCCAGCAGCTCCGCGCCCGGCACTTCAGCCTCCTTGCAGTGGTTGCACAGCGTGCGCACCAGGCGCTGCGACAGCACGCCATTGACGGACGAGGTGATGAGGTAGCGCTCCACGCCCATGTCCAGCATGCGGATCACGGCACCGGTGGCGGTGTTGGTGTGAAGTGTGGACAACACCAAGTGGCCGGTCAGCGCGGACTGGACGGCAATCTGCGCCGTTTCGCCGTCGCGCATCTCGCCGATCATGATGATGTCCGGGTCTTGTCGCAGGATGGAACGTAGCGCGTTGGCGAAGGTCAGGCCGATCTGGGTGTGGACCTGGATCTGGTTAATGCCTTCGAGCTGGTATTCGACCGGGTCCTCCACGTTGATGATCTTCTGGGTGGAGGCGTCGAGCTTGGACAGCGCCGCGTACAGCGTTGTGGTCTTGCCCGAACCGGTCGGGCCGGTGACCAGCAGGATGCCGTGAGGCCGGGCCAGCAGCGCGTTGAAGCGTTGCAGCGTATCGCTCTCGAAACCCATCTGCTCCAGGCTGAAGCGCACGCTGGCGCGGTCGAGAACGCGCATCACCACGCTCTCGCCATGTACGGTGGGCACTGTCGACACGCGCAGGTCGAGTTCGCGCCCTTTCACCCGCGTCTTGATGCGGCCATCCTGCGGCAGCCGGCGTTCCGCGATGTCCAGGTGCGCGAGCAGCTTCACGCGAGAACTCACCGCCGCGCCGTGCTTCGGCGGTACCACTTCGGAAGAATGGATCACACCGTCGACGCGGTAGCGCACGTGCAATCCATCGTCGAACGGCTCGAGGTGGATGTCCGACGCGCGAAGCTCGATCACCCGGCCGATGATGGAATTCACCAGCCGGATCACCGGCGCTTCGCTGGCGAGGTCACGCAGGTGTTCGACGAAGTCGCCGGAATCATCGAGCTCGCCCTCTTCGTCGTCCAGCTCGGCGTCCTGCTGCGGCTGGGCCAGTGCCCGCTCGATGTCACTGGGCAGCGCGATGTAGGGCTTGATCTCCAGCCCCGTGGCCAGGCGCAGGGCCTTGAGCACGAACTGGTTCTCCGGGTCGGCCATGGCCACGTCGAGCCGCGTCCCTTCGAGCCGCAGCGGATAGCAGGCGTGGGTGCTCAGGAATTCGGGCAGCAACCCGGGCGCTTCGGCAGGACCGTCGGGAAAGCCTTCAGCCGCGACGAAGGGCACGCCAAGCTGCACCGACCGGGTCTGCACCACATCCAGCTCAGACACCAGGCCGAGCTGCACCAGCACGCCTTCCAGCGTGCCGCCCATCTCCTGGCGCGCGGCCACGGCCCGCTCGAGATCCCTCGCGCTCAACTTGCCGGCCCGCACCAGCAGGTCGCCAAGCTCCTGCTCGGTGTCGATATTCATGATTGCGTGCATAAAGTCAGAACCAGTTACCGAGCCCACGATCCGTGCGGGCCGGGGGCGCTACAAGTTGAATCCATGCCGTTGCGGCCAGCGGATGATATCCGGTGACCGTTGCGTCAGAGCCTGCGGCGCGGCGTCCGTTCCCCCCTTTCACGTTAAAGTAAAGACCTGTTTCAAGGGCTGCGATGCGCGCTTTTTCAAGGACACGACGGCTCGCCCTCCTGGCAGCGGCAGGCGCCGCGATCGCGACCATCGCGGCCGGCCTGATCCACAGGCACTCAAGCGCTCCCAGAATGTTCCTGGCCCCGATGATCGGGGTGATTGAGCCTTGCATCCTCGGACAAGTTCCCGCGGCAGGCTCACCGGAGAGCGGGCTGGCCCGGAAATGCCTGGGTCCGGCAGGCTCGGCCGGCGCGCTGGTGGAGGCGACGCTGGCGGCGCTGGCGCCACCTGGTGAACGGATTCGCGGCTACGAAGTTGGCTACACCTTGCCGGTGCCGCTGCTCAAGCTTTTCAAGCAGTCCGGCGGCGACTGGGTCATCGACGCGGAGGCTATCGGGCGGCTGGTGCGAACCTTGCGCGATGTCGACCGGCCGGCCATCGTGTACCTGTTCTCGACGCATTTCGCGGTGAACGCGCCGATCGAGGAAGCGCTTCAGTCCGATCCGCGCAACCTCAGCGTGACACCTGCGGGCCCGTTGCCGCGTGACAAGTATTACGGCACTGACATTTTCAACTGGTCCTTTGCCAGCACAAGCAACGACATCACGAAGCGGCGCGTGCAGGCGGCGCGGGCCGTCATTGCGGAAATCTGCAAGCTCGAGTCCGGGCAGATTGCCAGGATCCGGGGCGTCACCCTGCTCGGCGAGCTGCACCACCTGTTTCCCCGCTTCGAAGGCGGCATGGGCTTCGGGCCGCCGTACCTCGTTTCGGACTACAGCGAAGCGTCGACGACCGGCTTTCGTGATTTCCTTCGCGGCCGGTATGGATCGATCGAGCGATTGAACGCCGAGTTGCAGACACAGTGGACTTCGTTCGACCAGATCAACCCGCCGTCCAAGGACATCCGCACCACGCCGCTGCGCGACTTCACCGAGCACATTGACTCGTTTGCGCAGGGTTCCCTGCCGATTGCGGGCTGGTCCCATGTGAGGGGCGCTTCGTCAACACCTCCGCTGACCATCCGCATCTATCGCAATGGTGATTTGATCGGCACCGCGCCGGTCATGCTTGGCCGCCGGGACGTGTTGCAGGCCGTGCCCGGGCTCGGCGACGCGAACACGGGTTGGCGATACGACATGGACTTCCGGGCACTGCCCACGGGACTGCACCGGATCGACGTCTTCCTGGAGCGCGGCCCCAATGACCTGGTCCACCTGGCGACGCGGCAGATCGCGGTCATGGACCGGACGCAGAAGCCACCGCAACCCATGGAGCAGAAAGCGCTTCCGGCCAGCCGCCAACCCGGAGAAGAGGTGAGGGGCCACGTCGACCTTCCGGCCGATCAGTCCTCCTACTTCTACAACCCGCTGGTCCCGCTGTGGCATGCCTGGCGCGGCCGGCAAGTGGTGGACTACCTCCAGTACTTCGCGAAGAGCGTCAAGGATTCCTGCCTGTCCGGCACCACGCTCTACACGCACCAGATCGTGCCGTTCACCAACCCGGGCTGGGACCAGAACAAGTACGCCATCGACGCTTCCCTGCAAAAACTCGAAAGCATCCGGCTCGGGGTCAGCCTGTACGGGGAACCCACCTATGGAACTTCGTTCATGCAGTGGTTCGGCACATCAGGGCATTCGAACTACGGCGTGACCGAATTCCATCCGATGAAGGCGATGGCGACGCCGGAACTCCAGCAGACACTGGACCTGCATGCGGCCCATGGCGCAGACTTCGTTTCGTTCTTTCTCGAGCCCCGCTGGGACGGAAAGCTCGTCTCACGCGGCCACAATATCTTTTCCTT
>JBDSWB010000162.1:0-9274 GCA_039926915.1 Ramlibacter sp. | reverse complement strand
GCGCAACCACAAAAAAGCCCCGCGTCGCGGGGCTTTTTTGTTGGCACTGTCTCAACCGGCCGAAGCGTCGACCACCAGCTCGCGCGGTCCCGCGGTGAGGTGGAAGTAATCGTTTTCCACCGGCTGCTAGGTCGACATCAAGTACTGGAAATGGATCCTGAAATAGTCGCGCCGCACCTGCGCGTAATCCTCAGGCCGGAACATGCGGTCGAAACGCGCTGACTTCAAACGATAGCCCGGGTGTGACGGGGCGGGCAGGCCGCATGCGGTGAATGGGTTGACCAAGGCGTAGCACAGCGGGTCCGTGGGCGCCGTGAAGCATCCCAGCGCGGCTGGAGCGGGTCTTGCTCGTGGCGGCCCCAGTACAGCAGGAAATTCCAGGCCCGCATCAGCCAGAAGACACGGGACTGCTCGGTTGCGATGAGCGCGCCCTTGGTCACCAGCGCGACAGCCACCGCTCCCGCCAGCACCATGGCCGCGCCGCCAGCGCTGCGGCGCCGATCGCCGCAGCCGCGGCGGCCAGCCAGCCCACAGCGGAAAGATGTCGTTCCATTGGAGGAAGCTGTAGCGGGTGTCGACCTGGCCTCCTTCCGCGTGGCGACCTTTCACGGTCCAGGTGACCGCGTGAGGGCCGTCCGGTTCCGGGTCGCCGATCTCGTACTCGCAGCCGTTGACGGTCTGCTGAAGGCGCGCTTCGGTCTGGTAGAGCTGGTGATAGAAGCGGGCGCTTCGGGTGTCGAAGCCGGCCAGGTAGTAGACGAGCCGTCGTGCGACGTGCCGGGCCCGGGGGGAGGGTGTATTCAACTTCGGAGGGTTTCGACGGCACGCCAATGGTCGGCGCGCACCCTCCGATGGTAGTGGATCAGTCCTTCAGGTCGGCCGGTACCTTGCCGCCATTGGCCGCCAGCTTGTTCATCACCTGCCGGTGCAGCCAAAGGTTCATTTCAGCCGAGCCGTCTTTGGCGCCCGTGTAGCCGAGTTCGGTGGCCAGTTCCTTGCGTTCCTGCAGGCTGCTGTCGAGGTCCAGCAACTTCATCAGGTCCACGATGGAGGTGCGCCAGTTGAGCTTCTGCGGATTCTTTTCCGCGAGGCCGTTCATGACGGCTTCGACGTCGACTGCCGCAGACGCGGTCTTCTGGGCTTCGGCCTGGGCCGCGACGCCGGCCGCCGCAGCGCTGCTGCCGTCCGGTGCTGCGGAAGCGGTGGTGGTGGCGTCCGCTGATTGGCCGCGATGGAAGATCTTGTTGAAGATGTTGCCGAGAATGCTCATGATTGCTCCATTAGGTAAGTAGGTCCGATTCCCATGGTCAGGCCGTGGCCGCGCGCGCGCTGTCGGACAAGCGCGCGTCTTTCAGGATGGCTGACGGAGCCTCCGGTTCGGCCTGGTCGTCCGCGCCCGACTACGGACAGGTGCTCGGCACCGACGAGTTCTACGGCAACAGCGGCTGCCCGACCGTGCAGCAAGGCCAGCCTTACGCGTACGGGAACCGCGCCTACTTGCCGTAAAGCACTGCGCCTGCCTACCCGTACACGCCGTATGCGCGCACCCGTAATAACCGCGATGGCGACGGCTGCCCAACCGGCGTGACCGCCGGCCGGACGATCCGAGCCGGTACTGAGGTCCCGCCGAAAATGAAGAAGCCCCGCATGCGGGGCTTCTTTGCAGGCCTTGCCGAAGGATTTACTTCAGCTTGGTTTCCTTGTATTCCACATGCTTGCGGGCCTTGGGATCGAATTTCATGATGGCCATCTTCTCGGGCATGGTCTTCTTGTTCTTGCTGGTGGTGTAGAAGTGGCCGGTACCCGCGGTGGATTCCAGCTTGATCTTTTCACGTCCGCCTTTGCTTGCCATGATCCGGCTCCTTTAAGCTTGACCGCGCGCACGCAGGTCTGCGAGCACGGCGTCGATGCCATTCTTGTCGATCAGGCGCAGCGCGGCGCTGGAAACACGCAGGCGAACCCAACGGTTTTCGGTCTCGACCCAGAAACGGCGGTATTGCAGGTTCGGCATGAACCTGCGCTTGGTTTTGTTGTTGGCGTGGGAAACGTTGTTCCCGACCATCGGGCCCTTGCCCGTTACGTCGCAGACGCGTGCCATGAGCACTCCAGTATTTGCAAACGGTGGTCACTGTCGTGAGCACCTGACCTCGCCAGTAGGGTGGCGGTAACCCATGAACGCCGCCAGACCTTCCCAGGCATTGCAGCAAAGCCATGAATTATAACCCACCCCCGAAGCGGCCTGCGGCCGCCTCCCCCTCGAGGGGGCGCCACCTGCGGCCCGGCGAAGCCGGTTCCGCGGTGGCCCTTGAAAGGGGCAACTGTCCCTCAACCCTCTTGTTCCAGGAAACGCTGTGCGTCCAGGGCGGCCATGCAGCCGGTGGCTGCGCTGGTGATGGCCTGGCGGTAGACGTGGTCCTGCACGTCGCCCGCCGCAAAGACTCCCGGCACGCTGGTCATCGTGGCGAAACCCTGCAGCCCCGACTTCGTGAGGATGTAGCCATCCTTCATTTCGAGCTGGCCCTTGAAGATGTCGGTGTTGGGCTGGTGGCCGATCGCGATGAAGCAGCCTTGCAACTGCACGTCTTCGGTGTCGCCGCTCGTTGTGTCCCTCAAGCGCACGCCGGTCACCCCGCTGGCGTCGCCCAGCACTTCGTCAAGCGTTCTGAACAGTTTCAGTTCGATCTTGCCGGCCTTCACTTTCTCCATCATCTTGTCCACCAGAATCGGTTCGGCCTTGAACTTGTCGCGCCGGTGCACAAGGTAAACCTTCTTCGCGATGTTCGACAGGTAAAGCGCTTCCTCGACCGCGGTGTTGCCGCCGCCGATGACGCAAGTGACCTGGTCGCGGTAGAAGAAGCCGTCGCAGGTCGCGCAGCCCGACACGCCGCGACCCATGAAGGCCTGCTCGGACGGCAGCCCCAGGTATTTGGCGGAGGCGCCGGTGGCGATGATCAGCGCGTCGCAGGTGTACTCGCCGCTGTCGCCCTTGAGGGTGAACGGGCGCTTGGCGAAGTCGACCGTGTTGATGTGGTCGAACAGGATCTCCGTCTTGAAGCGCTCGGCGTGTTCGAGGAAACGCTGCATCAGCTCGGGCCCTTGCACCCCGTGCACGTCGGCCGGCCAGTTGTCGACGTCGGTCGTGGTCATGAGCTGGCCCCCCTGAGCGATGCCGGTGACCAGCACCGGGTTGAGGTTGGCGCGGGCCGCATAGACCGCGGCCGTGTAGCCAGCGGGGCCGGAGCCGAGGATCAGGACTTTGGCGTGCTTGGAGTTGGGCATGGTGGAAAACCTGTGTGGAAAAACCCACACCTGGGTGTACATTTCGGGGCCGAACGGCAAGTATCAACCCTGAGTGGTTTGCGTGATGCTTGCCAGATTCAATCGAGCCGATTGTAAGAAGCCATCGCGGGACCCAGCGCAGAAGGGGATTTGATAAATGTCGATGCTGTCGAACCTGGAGCTGATTCGCCGGGTGCCGCTCTTTGCGTTGCTCACCGCCAACCAGGCGGAGTCGGTGGCGGAAGCCGTGGTCAAGCGCCGCTTCAAGCGGGGCGAGCTGATCATCGAACAGGGCGAAAAATCCAATACGCTTTTCATCATCCTCACCGGCCGCGCGCGCGTAGTCACTTCCGACAAGCGTGGGCGCGAGGTGATCCTGGCCACGCTGCAGCCGGGTGACTACATCGGCGAAATGAGCCTGATCGACAACGAGTCCCATTCGGCCAGCGTGCGCGCCGAAGTGCAGACCGACATGCTGGCCCTGGGGCGCGCCGAATTCGCCCGCTGCCTGCCCGAGAACAGCTCGATGGCTTACGCCATCATGAAGGGCCTGGTGAAGCGTCTTCGCCAGGCGGACCGCAAGATTGAATCACTCGCCCTCATGGACGTTTATGGCCGCGTCGCCCGGGCCCTGCTGGAATTCGCAGTGCCGGACCGTGACGGCTTGATGTCCATCAAGGAGCGCATCTCGCGCCAGGACATCGCCAAGATGGTGGGCGCCTCGCGCGAAATGGTCAGCCGCGTCATGAAGGACCTGGAAGATCGCGGTTTCATCGAGACCCGCGAAGACGGATCGATGCTGATCAAGGACAGGCTGACGACGTTGGGGTGAAGCAACGGCTGCCTTCCCCTGCGCGGCCTCGCATCGGGTTTTGCCGCGCTGCCCCGGCTGCCGCCTGCGGACCGGCATGACAATCGCCCCATGACCTATTCGCTCAATACCCTGAACGACACCGGCAGGGCATCCGCCCCGCGTGCGGGCGTCAGCCGTTTCGTCCATGAGATCGCCCTGGTCGCCGGCGGGGTCGCCCTCGTCTACTGGCTGCTGGCGCTGGTAAGTTTTTCGGCGCAGGACCCGGCTTTTTCCACGTCGGGTACCGGCACGGCGATCCAGAACTGGGGCGGGCGGCTGGGCGCTTGGCTGGCAGACGCCAGCTACTTCGTCCTCGGCTTCTCGATCTGGTGGGCCTTCGCCGCCGCCGTGCGCTCCTGGCTGTCGACCCTCGCGCGCTGGCTGCGCGGCAACACGGAGGGCAATGACGGCGCGGCGCGCTTTTCCCGCACGCGGCTGGCGTTCTGGATCGGGTTGCTGGTGCTGCTGTGCGCCAGCAGCGCGCTGGAGTGGTCGCGGCTGTATCGCTTCGAGGCGCGTCTGCCCGACCACGCCGGCGGAGCACTGGGGTTTCTGATCGGGCCCTTTGGTGTCAAGTGGCTGGGGTTCACCGGTTCGGGGCTGGTGTTTGTCGCGCTGGTTGTGCTGGGTGCGGCGCTCGTTTTCCGCTTTTCATGGAGCCACGTCGCCGAGCGCCTGGGCGCGAGCCTCGACGGCTTCGTCGAGGCTCGCCGCGAAAAGCGCGAAATCGCCCAGGATCTGGCTTTCGGCCAGCAGGCAGCCCGCCAGCGCGAGGAGATTCTGATCGAGGAGCGCATCGAGATCGGGGAACACCATCCCACGCCGGTCCTGATCGAGCCGGTGCTGATCGAAGTGCCCAAAAGCGACCGCGTGTCCAAGGAGCGGCAGAAACCGCTGTTCAGGGAATTGCCGGATTCAAAACTGCCGCAGGTGGACTTGCTGGATGGTGCGCAGACGCGGCAGGATACGGTTGCGCCGGAAACGCTGGAAATGACCAGCCGGCTGATCGAAAAGAAGCTCAAGGATTTTGGCGTGGAGGTGCGAGTGGTGCTGGCCCAGCCGGGGCCGGTGATCACGCGCTACGAGATCGAGCCGGCCACCGGCGTGAAGGGCTCGCAGATCGTCAATCTTGCCAAGGACCTGGCGCGGTCCCTCAGCTTGATTTCCATTCGCGTTGTCGAGACCATTCCCGGCAAGAACTACATGGCGCTGGAACTGCCGAATGCGAAGCGGCAATCGATCCGGCTGTCGGAAATCCTGGGCTCGCAGGTCTACAACGAAGCCAAGTCCATGCTGACCATGGGCCTTGGCAAGGACATCATTGGCAATGCCGTCGTGGCGGACCTCGCCAAGATGCCGCACGTGCTGGTGGCCGGCACCACCGGCTCGGGCAAGTCGGTGGGCCTGAACGCGATGATCCTGTCGCTGCTCTACAAGGCCGAGGCACGTGACGTGCGCCTGCTCATGATCGACCCGAAGATGCTCGAGATGTCGGTCTACGAAGGCATTCCGCACCTGCTGGCACCGGTAGTGACCGACATGCGGCAGGCCGCCAATGGACTCAACTGGTGCGTCGGCGAGATGGAGCGGCGCTACAAGCTGCTGAGCAAATTGGGCGTACGCAACCTCGCGGGCTACAACCACAAGCTGGACGAGGCCAAGGCCCGGGGCGAATTCATCTACAACCCGTTCAGCCTCACGCCCGACAGCCCCGAGCCGTTGGACCGCCTGCCGCACATCGTCGTGGTGATCGACGAACTCGCGGATCTGATGATGGTGGTGGGCAAGAAGATCGAAGAGCTGATCGCCCGGCTGGCGCAGAAGGCGCGCGCGGCGGGCATCCACCTGATCCTGGCCACACAGCGGCCGAGCGTGGACGTGATCACCGGTCTCATCAAGGCCAATATCCCCACTCGCATCGCCTTCCAGGTCTCAAGCAAGATCGACAGCCGCACCATCCTGGACCAGATGGGCGCCGAGGCGCTGCTGGGCATGGGCGACATGCTGTACATGGCGAGTGGCAGTGGCTTCCCGGTGCGCGTGCACGGCGCTTTCGTCAGCGACGAGGAGGTCCACCGCGTGGTCGCTTACCTGAAAGATCAGGGGGGCGAGCCCAATTACATCGAAGGGGTGCTCGAAGGTGGCACCGTGGACGATGACGGCGACCTGCCGGGTGGTGATGGCGCCGGCGGCGAGAAGGACCCGATGTACGACCAGGCGGTGGAGATCGTGCTCAAGAACCGCAAAGCCAGCATTTCCCTGGTGCAGCGTCACCTGAAGATTGGCTACAACCGTGCGGCGCGGCTGGTGGAGGACATGGAAAAAGCCGGCCTGGTGAGTGCGATGAGCACGAGCGGCCAGCGCGAAATCCTGGTACCCACCCGCACCGAATAACATCGCGTTACCCCAGTTGACTAACGCGGAAACGGCCTACATGGCGCGGACACCTTGCCGCGCCACAATGGCACCCATGAAAAAGTTCGCTCCTGTGTTCCTGTTACTGGGATTCGCCCTCGCGGCGCAGGCCTCGGGCCTCGACGCCCTGGAGAACTTCGTCAAGACGGCCAGGAGCGGCCGTGCGGAATTCACCCAGGTCGTCACAGGGCCGGCGCGAGATGGCCAGGCCGCGCGGAGCAAGACCTCGTCAGGCACTTTCGAGTTCGTGCGCCCCAATCGTTTCCGCTTCAACTACAAGAAGCCGTTCGAGCAGGTCATCGTGGCCGACGGGCAGACTCTATGGCTGCATGACCTGGACCTGAACCAGGTGACGCAGCGCAAGCAGTCGGCGGTGCTCGGCTCCACGCCGGCGGCCTTGATCGCCTCTGCACCCGACCTGGCGGCGATGCGCAAGGACTTCAACCTGGAGCCCACCGGCGACAAGGACGGCCTGCAGTGGGTGCAGGCCACGCCCAAGGCCAAAGAAGGGCAGTTGCACAGCGTCAAGATCGGCTTTCGCGGCAACGATCTCGCGGCCCTGGAGATCCTGGACGGCTTCGGCCAGCGCTCGGTGATCACCTTCGGCAAGCTGGAGATAAACGCGGCGCTCTCGCCGGAGCGGTTCCAGTTCAAGCCTCCACCGGGCACCGACGTCTCGCGCCAGTAGGCGGCCGATTCAGTCCAGCTCTCGTCCGTTCGCACGCGCCACCTAGCCTGTGGCGAGGCCGTAAACTGTGCCGGTGACCCGAACTGCGGCCCCGTCCCACCAGCCCTTGGCAGAGCGCCTGCGTCCCGGGACCCTGGGCGATGTCGTCGGCCAACAGCACCTGCTGGGGGAGGGCATGCCACTGCGCGTCGCCTTCGAATCGGGCCACCCGCACAGCTGCATTCTCTGGGGCCCACCGGGCACCGGCAAGACCACGATCGCGCGACTGATGGCCAATGCGTTCGATGCCCAGTTCATCACCATCAGCGCAGTACTCGGAGGCGTCAAGGACATCCGCGAAGCGGTAGAGCAGGCGCAGATCGCGCAAGGTACGGCGCTGGAGAGCGCCTCCGGCGCGGGCGGGCGCCGCACGATCGTGTTTGTCGACGAAGTGCACCGCTTCAACAAGAGCCAGCAGGATGCCTTCCTGCCGCACGTGGAATCGGGCCTGTTCACCTTCATCGGCGCAACCACCGAGAACCCGTCGTTCGAAGTGAACTCGGCCTTGCTGTCGCGTGCAGCCGTGTATGTGCTGCAGCCGCTCAAGGACGCCGACCTGGAGCAGATCGCCGCGAAGGCGCAGGCGATCGGAGCGCTGCCGCCCCTCGACAAGGCGGCGCTGGATCGGCTGGTGGCCTATGCGGACGGCGACGCGAGGCGCCTGCTCAACACGCTGGAAACACTCGCCGTCGCCGCGACCCGTGAAAAGCTGGAGACGATCGCCGACGAGTGGGTGCTGAAGGTGCTGGGCGAGCGCATGCGCCGCTACGACAAGGGCGGCGATCAGTTCTACGACACCATCAGTGCCCTGCACAAGTCGGTGCGCGGGTCCGACCCGGACGCATCGCTGTATTGGTTCATGCGCATGGTCGATGGCGGGGCCGACCCGCGCTACATGGCGCGCCGCCTGATCCGCATGGCCACCGAAGACATTGGGCTGGCCGACCCGCGCGCGCTGCGCATGGCGCTCGACGCCGCCGAAACCTACGAGCGACTGGGCACGCCGGAGGGCGAACTGGCGCTGGCCCAGTGCGTCGTCTACCTCGCCGTGGCGCCCAAGTCCAATGCCGTCTACACCGCCTTCAACGAAGCCAAGGCTTTCATCAAGAAGGACGGCACCCGGCCGGTGCCGCTTCACCTGCGAAATGCCCCAACCCAGTTGATGAAGGACCTGGCTTACGGCAAGGACTACCGCTATGCGCTCGACGAAGCGGACGGCTTCGCGGCGGGCGAGCACTACTTGCCCGAGGGCATGGCGCCGCCGGCATTCTACCGGCCGGTGGAACGGGGCCTGGAGATCAGGATCGCGGATAAGCTGAGAGAATTGAAGAAGTTAAATGATCAGACAGACTAATGACCTGTGAAAGGGATCCGCCAGCCCCTCCATTGAGGGTAAACCCCGGCGGCTGAAGGATTTTTCCCGTCAGGTCCCCTCGCTACAATCGCTCCGACAAACCCGCCCGTGAGAAGCTGGCGGGTTTTTTGCTAGCTCGTTCAGCGGGTTCACGAGACCCGCTCGGCAGCAACAAGGCCCGCCCCGACAAAAAGGCGAAGGCCGTCCAGGCTGGAAGGGCCGGTTACAAGAACGGAGAGCGCTATGGAAATTCTGCTGCAGCAGATCATCAACGGTCTGATCCTCGGCAGCATGTATGCCCTGATCGCCCTGGGTTACACCATGGTGTACGGCATCATCAACCTGATTAACTTCGCCCATGGTGAAGTGCTCATGGTCGGCGCGCTCACCAGCTGGGCCATCATCGTGAAAATGCAGGAATCGCTGCCCGGCATGCCCGGCTGGATCATCCTGATCGTCGCCCTTGTCATCTCCTGCGTGGTGGCCGCAGCGCTGAATTTCACGATCGAGAAGATCGCCTACAAGCCGCTTCGAAACAGCCCGAGGCTGGCGCCGCTGATCACCGCCATCGGCATGTCGATCCTGCTGCAGACGCTGGCGATGATCATCTTCAAGCCGAACTACAAGCCCTATCCGACGCTCCTGC
>JBDSWB010000161.1:0-6998 GCA_039926915.1 Ramlibacter sp. | reverse complement strand
CGGGCCGCGAGATCGCGGTGAAGGCCGGCAACAAGATCGTGGCCCTGGACGTCAATGAGACGCAGCGCTGGAGACGAACGGCGGCTACGGTCGAATCGGACTGGATCGAGGAAATGAAAGGCAAGGGCATCGATGGCGCGAAGCTCGCCGCCGAAGCCCGTGCGCTCATCGATAAGTACTCGGAGTAAACCGGCGGGCACCCAAACAACAAAGAACGAGGCGGTGCGTGTTGGTGCAGCCGCTTCGAATCCTTTCATGAAAATTGCGAACCTGTGTGCCAGGTGGCTTGCGCTCGCGGGCGGAGTGGTCCTTTGCCTGCTTGGCCTGATGGTCGTGGTCAGCGTGAGCGGGCGCGCCCTCACCGGGTTGGGGCTCAAACCGGTTCCGGGCGACTTCGAGCTGGTCGAGATGGGAACGGCCGTGGCGGTGTTCTTCTTCCTTCCCTGGTGTTACCTGCGCAACGGCCACGCGATGGTCGACTTGTTGTACCTGCATCTTCCGGCGCCCGTACAGCGCGCGGTCAGCCTTGCGAGCGACGTGCTCATGCTGGTGGTCTGGATCGTCCTGACCTGGCGACTGGGCGTTGCCGTGGGTGAGAAGTACGGCCAGCACGAGACCACCTTCATCCTCCAGATGCCGCTGTGGATCGGCCATGCGGTCGGATTGTTCGGTGCCCTGGTGGGGTGTTGCGTGTACGTTGCCAGGATGCTTGCCGACTTTGGCCTGATCGATCCCGTCGAACCCGAAGCGGGTACGGGTGCCGGGGCCCACGCATGAGCGGTATCGAACTGGCGCTCTGGTCGTTCCCGATCCTGCTGCTGCTGATCTTCCTTCGCGTGCCGATCGGCCTGTCGATGCTGGTCTGCGGCGTCGCGGGTGCGTACTTCGTGTACGGCAGCGTTGCACCGATCCTGAACCAGTTGAAGCAGGCCACGTACAGCACGTTTTCCAGCTATTCCCTGTCGGTCATTCCACTGTTCCTGCTGATGGGCCAGTTCGCGGCGATCGGCGGCTTGTCCGCGGCGCTTTTCAAGGCGGCCGAAGTCTGGATGGGCCACCGGCGCGGCGGCGTCGCGATGGCGGCGATCGGCGCATGTGCCGGCTTCGGCGCGATCTGCGGCTCGTCCATCGCGACAGCGGCCACGATGGGGCAGGTCGCGCTGCCCGAACTGCGGCGAAATGGCTATTCGGGCGCGCTGGCCACCGGCTGCCTGGCCGCCGGCGGCACGCTGGGCATCCTCATCCCGCCTTCCATCGTGCTGGTGATCTATGCGATCCTGACCGAACAGAACATCGCCAAGCTGTTCCTGGCGGCCTTCGTGCCCGGCATCCTGGCAATGATCGGCTACATGGCCGTGGTGGCCATCTACGTCCGCGTCAGTCCTTCGAGCGCGGGGCAGCTGGCGCCGGTGCCGATGCGCGAGCGCTGGATCCAGACATTCAAGGTCTGGCCGGTGCTGGCGATCTTCGTGGTGGTCGTGGGCGGCATCTACGGCGGCATCTTCACGCCGACCGAGGGTGCCGCGGTGGGCGCCGCCGGCACGGGACTGGTCGCATGGCTCGGCGGAACGCTGGGCCGCAAGCAATTTGTCGAGGCGTTACTGGCCACGGCGATTTCCACCGGCATGATCTTCATGATCGTGCTGGGTGCGGGCGCCTTCAACACCTTCCTGGCGCTCTCGCAGTTGCCGCAGGAGGCGGCGCAGTACGTGTCGGCTTCAGGCTTGAGCCCGGCCATGGTGCTGGTATCGATCCTGGTGCTGTACCTGGTGCTGGGCTGCTTCATGGATTCGCTGTCCATGATCCTGCTCACTATCCCGATCTTCTTTCCCATCGTGTCGGCACTGGACTATGGCCTGCCGCCTGAGCAGTTCGCGATCTGGTTCGGCATCCTGGTGCTGATCGTGGTCGAAGTCGGGATGATCACGCCGCCGGTCGGCATGAACCTGTTCGTCATCAATTCGCTGGCCCGCGACATCCCGATGCTGCACACGTTTCGCGGTGCCATGCCTTTTGTGGCAAGTGATCTGATCCGCGTCGCAATCCTGGCGCTATTCCCGTCGATCACGCTGTTCGTGCTAAGAATCTGACGCCGCTGGCGCATGCCAGAATTCTACGGAATGCGTTGCAGGAGGACCCCATGGACATTCACAACATCGGCATTGTCGGGTACGGCGAAGTCGGCAAGGTATTCGCGGCCGGGCTGATCGGCGCGGCGGAAGTGCAGGGCCTGCACGCCTGGGACCTGAAGTTCGCGGACGATGCGGCGCGCCCTCCTGAGCTGGCACACGCCCGCGATCTCGGCGTTCGCGCACAGGTTTCGATGCAGGCGCTCTGCGCGCAGGCCGACCTCGTCATCTCCGCAGTGACGGCATCCAACACATTGGCCGTGGCGCAAGAGGCTGCGCAGTTCGTCCGGCCAGGCAGCATCTTCCTGGACCTCAACTCGGCCTCGCCCGGCACCAAGCAAGCTGCGGCGCGAGCCATCGATGCCGCGGGCGCGCACTACGTCGAGGCCGGCGTGATGACCTCGGTGCCGCCGTATGGGATCAAGGTGCCGATGGTGCTCGGCGGCGAACGGGCCGAGGCGCTCGCGGGCGTGCTGACCGGCTGGGGCATGGATGCGAGGCATGTGTCGGATCGCCTCGGCGTCGCATCGGCGATCAAGATGTGCCGTAGCGTGATGATCAAGGGCCTTGAGGCGCTGGTGATCGAGAGCTACACCACCGCCCGCAAGTATGGTGTCGAAGATCATCTGCTGCCGACGCTGGCCGAAACCTTCCCGTCGATCGATTGGCCCAGGCAGGGCGCGTACTTCTTCAGCCGCGTCGTCCAGCACGGCAAGCGCCGTGCCGAAGAAATGCGCGAGGCGGCGAACACGGTGCGCGAAGCCGGATTCGAGCCCGTCATGACTGCGGCCATCGCGGGCAAGCAGCAATGGGTCTCCGACCGTGCGCGCGAGGGCGTATTCGCGGGCCTCCCTACGGATGCGCGCTGGCAGGACTACGCCGACCGGCTTATCGCCGCCAACGATCCCTCAGCGGCGAACTGAGGCGGGCTCCGCGAGCAGGGCCTTCGCCAGCTGCTCGATCAGTTCGAGCATTGCGCGCTGCGTGAGCGTCGCCGGCCGCTGTGAGCTCATGGCGATGACCAGTTTGCTGCGCAGGCGCGGCGACGCGATCGGTCGCATGTTGAAGGCCTGGGGCCGGGAGGATGTCCGCACCGCATTGCGCGAGAGCACGGCAACGCCGGCGCCGTCGGCCACGAGGTCGAGGATCGCTGCGACGCCGTCGATCTCGAGGGCGATCGTCGGCCGCAGGCCGAGGTTCGCCATCTCCGATTCGACCAGCATGCGGATGGCATTGGGACGGCTCGGGATGACCAGCGGTAGGGCTGCGATGTCGCCCAGCGGGATGGCTTTCCCCCCCGTCGATTTGCCGGCCTGGCGCTGCACGAGGAAGAGATCCTCGTCCAGCAGCGCAGTGAGCTCGGTGTCGGGCGAGGTGACGGCGTTGTAGAGCAGGGCGATATCGAGCCGGCCCTGCACCAGCGACTCCTGCATCGCAAAGCTGAGGCCCTCGCTGATCGATAGCGTGGCCTCGGGCATGCGCTTGCGGAATTCCCGGATCAGCGGCACGGTGAGTACCTTGGCGACGCTGGGCGGCAAGCCGATCGCGACGCGGCCGGCGAGCGCGCCGCGCACACGGCCGAGCTCCTCCCGCGCACGCTCGACCTGGTGAAGGATGCCGCGTCCATGCTCGAGCAGGAGCTTGCCGGCTTCGGTCGGCGCCGCGCCGCGGCCATTGCGAGTCAGCAGGTTCTGCCGCAGTTCCACTTCGAGCAGGCGAACTTGCCGGCTGATCGCGGGCTGCGCCACATCGAGTGCGATCGCCGCGCGCGTAAAGCTGCCGAGTTCGGCAACACGCACAAAGTATTCGAGCTGTCGCAGGTCCATGCCATATCTTGGAATAACTTGGTCACAATTATGCCAAAACGGCATACCTGCTAGTCGGCGGGCGCGCTTCACCCGCGAGAAAGCGAAGTGGACAATCATCGGGTATGACAGCATCGATCAAGTGCATTTCGTCGATGGCGACTCGGCTGGTGCTGGCCGAGTTGTCGGAGGCGTGGCGGGAACGTTCCGGCTGCGCCGTTGAGATCCAATCGGTGGGGGGTGTCGATGCCGCGCGGCGTGTGCAGGCAGGCGAAGCTTTCGACGCGGTGTTCCTCGCGGCGGACGCTATCGACAAGCTCATCACCTCGGGCCACGTTCTCCAGGGTAGCCGTGTTGACCTGTTCGAGTCCGGCGTGGCCGTCGCGGTGCGCGTCGGGGAGCCCTGGCCCGATATTGGAAGCGAAGATGCTTTGAAGCGCGCAGTGCTCTCTGCCAGCAGGGTCGGTTACTCGACAGGGCCAAGCGGCCTCGCGCTGACGAAGCTGTTCGAGCGATGGGGCATTGCCGCCGTCGTAAAGGACAAGATCGTCCAGGCGCCTGCCGGAATTCCGGTGGGTGCGCTGCTCGCGCGGGGTGAGATCGGCCTCGCGTTCCAGCAATTCAGCGAGCTGATGCACCTGCCTGGCATCGAAATTGTGGGTCCGATGCCGGATGCGGTACGGATCGACACGACTTTCTCCGGCGGCGTCTGCTCAGGGTCGCTCCAGCCCGAAGCCGCGCGGCAGTTTCTGGCTCAACTTGCCTCTCCGGAAACCGCCGACGCAAAGCGCCACCACGGCATGCACCCAGCAAGGAAAGCACAATGAGCCTCATCATCGACTGCCATGGCCACTACACCACGGCGCCCAGGGCGCTGGAGGCCTGGCGCAACCAGCAGATCGCCGGCATCAAGGACCCGTCGGCTATGCCGAAGGTCGCCGACCTCAAGATCAGCGACGACGAGCTGCGCGAATCCATCGAATCCAACCAGCTGCGCCTGATGAAGGAGCGCGGCAGCGACATCACGTTGTTCTCACCGCGCGCGAGCTTCATGGCGCACCACATCGGTGACTTCAATGTGTCATCGACCTGGGCGGCGATCTGCAATGAATTGTGCTTCCGCGTGAGCGCGCTTTTCCCGGACAGCTTCGTGCCGGTGGCGATGCTTCCGCAGTCACCGGGCGTCGACCCGAAGACTTGCATCCCCGAGCTGGAGAAGTGCGTCAAGGAATACGGCAACGTCGGCATCAACCTGAACCCGGATCCGTCAGGCGGCCACTGGGCCAGCCCGCCGCTCACTGACAAGCTCTGGTACCCCATTTACGAGAAGATGGTGGAGCACGACCTGCCGGCGATGATCCACGTCTCTACCTCCTGCAACCCGGCCTTCCATACCACGGGCGCGCACTACCTGAACGCCGATACCACGGCCTTCATGCAGCTGATCCAGGGTGACTTGTTCAAGGACTTCCCGACGCTGCGCTTCCTCATTCCGCACGGCGGCGGCGCCGTGCCCTACCACTGGGGGCGCTTTCGCGGCCTCGCCCAGGAGATGAAGAAGCCCCTGCTGGCCGACCACCTGCTGAACAACGTCTTTTTCGACACCTGTGTCTACCACCAGCCCGGCATCAACCTGCTGAACACAGTGATTCCGGTGAAGAACGTGCTGTTCGCGTCCGAGATGATCGGCGCCGTGCGCGGCATCGACCCGGAGACGGGCAACTACTACGACGACACCAAGCGCTATATCGAGGCCTCGACGATCCTCAGCGCCGAAGACCGGCACCAGATCTACGAAGCGAACGCGCGCCGGGTGTTCCCGCGACTCGATGCGCTGTTGAAGAATCGAAGCAACTGACCAGGAGTGACCATGTACGAACTCGGCGTTGTCTATCGAAACATCCAGCGGGCCGACCGTGTGGCGGCCGACGGCCTGGCACGCTTCGGCTCGGCCACCGTGCACGAGGCCATGGGCCGCGTTGGCCTGATGCAGCCGTACATGCGCCCCATCTACCCGGGCGCGCAGGTGTCGGGGACCGCAGTCACCGTGCTGCTGCAGCCCGGGGACAACTGGATGATGCACGTGGCGGCGGAGCAGATCCAGGCGGGCGACATCGTGGTGGCGGCCTGTACGGCCGAAAACACCGACGGCTTCTTCGGCGACCTGCTTGCCACCAGCTTCCAGGCGCGCGGCGCGCTGGGCCTGGTGATCGACGCGGGTTGCCGCGACGTCAAGACGCTCAAGGAGATGGGGTTCCCGGTGTGGAGCAAGGCCATCAGCTCGAAAGGCACCGTGAAAGCCACGCTCGGCTCGGTCAATGTGCCACTGGTCTGCGCCGGTGCGCTGGTCCATCCGGGCGATGTCGTGGTGGCCGACGATGATGGAGTGGTGATCGTTCCCGCCGCGATGGCGGCGAAGACGCTGGAGGCTGCGGCAGCGCGCGAAGCCAACGAAGGTGAAAAGCGCGCCAGGCTTGCGTCCGGCCTCCTGGGCCTGGACATGTACAAGATGCGCGAACCGCTGGCCAAGGCGGGGCTGAAGTACATCGACTGATCAAGGTTCTGCCCGGCCTGCGGGTTCGACAGTTGAAGGACGCAATGCAATTCGAAAAAACCCCCGGCTGGCTGGACTGGTATGCCGGCCCCAGCAAACCGCGATTCAAGCTGCCGCCCGGCGCGGTGGATGCGCATTGCCATGTTTTCGGTCCGGGCGCCCAGTTTCCCTTCGCGCCGGAGCGCAAGTACACCCCTTGCGACGCGAGCAAGGACCAGCTGTTCGCCCTGCGCGATCACCTGGGTTTCGAGAAGAACGTGATCGTGCAAGCGACTTGCCATGGCGCCGACAACAGCGCGCTGCTTGACGCCTTGCGGCACTCGGAGGGCAAGGTCCGGGGCGTGGTGACCGTGCGGCGTGACGTGACCGACCAGCAACTGCGCGAAATGAACGAGGCGGGCGTGCGCGGCGTTCGCTTCAATTTCGTGAAGCGGCTGGTCGATTTCACGCCCAAGGATGAGTTGATGGAGATCGCGGCCCGCATCGCCCCGCTGGGCTGGCACGTGGTGA